>JAGHIA010000180.1 GCA_017887445.1 Fusicatenibacter sp. | reverse complement strand
TCGCTATGGGGATTACCCGCCGGATTAAAACGGAGGAACTAAACAACGGCGCCGGCGCTCAGGGAATGATGTTCGGCTATGCCTGTCAGGAGACAGACAGCCTGATGCCGCTGCCCATTGAACTGGCCCATTCCCTGGCCAAGCGGCTGGAACAGGTGCGGCGGTCGGAGGAGCTTCTCTATCTGCTTCCGGACGGGAAAACCCAGGTCACGGTGGAGTATCAGGATGACAGGCCAAAACGGATTTCTACGGTGGTTCTCTCAGCACAGCACCGGGAGGACGTGGATATTCAGACATTGCGCAATGACCTGCTGGCCCATGTAATCATGCCCACACTGCCGAAAGAACTGACGGATGCGGATACCCAGTTTTTCATCAATCCTACTGGACGGTTTGTGATCGGCGGCCCGGCGGGCGATTCCGGACTGACGGGACGGAAGTTGATTGTGGACACCTATGGTGGTTATGCCCGCCATGGCGGAGGAGCGTTTTCCGGCAAGGACGCCACGAAGGTAGACCGCAGCGGTGCGTACATGGCCCGTTATATCGCCAAGAATATCGTGGCGGCAGGATTGGCAGAAAAATGCGAGGTGCAGCTGAGCTATTCGATCGGGCTGGCAGAGCCGGTTTCGGTGCGAATTGACACCTTTGGCAGCGGTAAAGCAACGAAAAGTGTTCTTTATGACGCAGTCATTCGTTCCACAGACCTGCGTCCGGCCGCGATCATCCGTAAATTTGGCTTAACCAGGCCCATTTATTCCGGCATATCCTGCTATGGACACTTTGGCAGCAACGCCCTCACGATGCCCTGGGAGCAGACGGATTTGGCGGAGAATCTGAAAAAGCTGCTGGATTGAAAACCAGCGGTATAAGGAGGTATTTTTCATGAAAGAAAGTTGGAAACGATTTCGCCGTTTGTCCCTGGTGATAAGCTTTTGTATGCTGGCGTTGGGAATTGTTATGGTCATATGGCCTGAGATTTCCGCAGTGGCTGTGTGTTGTGTTTTGGGGATTATCTGTCTCGCAACCGGCATTTACGAAATGGTTCGGTATTTCAATCTTGGATTTGCCGGATTGTTTTTCCGTTTTGATCTGACGCTTGGCATATGCAGTATTCTGGCGGGTATTTTACTGTTGCTTCATCCAGCAGGTGCGGCGGCGCTTCTTCCGTTTGCAGCCGGACTCTACATCATAACTGGAAGTGTTTTTGACATCCAGTCGTCTGTTGAGATGCGCCGGCTTGGTATCGGAAACTGGTGGCTGTCGATGGCATTGGGAATTGTCAGTACGATCTTTGCCTTTTTCCTGCTGCTGAATCCATTTCAGGGTGTGGCAGCACTGATGGTTTTTATCGGGATATCTTTAATCGTAGGCAGTATTCAGAATCTTTACACGGTACACTGCATTTCCAGCGCAGTAAAGGCTAGCAGGAAAGATGATGTGATCGATGTCTCGTGGAGAACCATAGATTAAGACGAATGTTTGGTTCGCATTTTGTATTGGAAAATTGATTTTTGCGCAGCTGGGAGGTGATTCTTATGAGCCGCAGTGGACGGTTCAACAGCCAAATTTTGTCGAAGGAAATGCTCAGAGATAAATGGGAAAAACTCACTGTCTGGCTATGGAGAGTTCTTCTTGCCGCTATTTGGACAGCAGTTATCCTATTGATCCTGTCACGCAAGGATGAGTTTACCATAGCTGAGATTTTGGCGTATACACCATCGAATCCTATATTAGCGGCAATCATGATACTTCTGCTTTTCGCTCTGAAGAGCGTCAGTATCGTGCTGTATAGTGGAATCCTGTATGCGGTAAATGGAATCCTGTTTGTCCTTCCCATAGCGATTCTGCTCAATGTCATGGGAACTGTCATTATGGTGACGATTCCCTATCTAATTGGAAGGAAAACCGGATCGGCCGCAACGGAACGGATTATCAAAAAATATCCGAAGGCAAATCAATTAAAGGAATTCCGGCAGGAGAATGATTTCTTTCTTGTATTTTGTGTGCGCCTGTTGGGACTGCTTCCCTGTGATGTTGTAAGCTTATATATGGGAGCCATCCGAGTGGATTATGGGAAATATCTTTTAGGCTGTATCCTGGGCATGCTGCCACCCTCCGTTACTTTTCCGATTATGGGAATGAGTATCACGGATGTCCGCTCACCTATGTTTATTACAGCTCTTTGTGCAGAATTGTTCTTTATGGCATTATCTTTTTTTCTGTATCGAATTTACAGAAAAAAAGCAACAGATCCATCGGGATGACAGGCAGGAGGGATCATGATGAAAACAGGAATCATTGACGTGGGCGGTGGTTTGCGTGGTATTTGGACACGCCGAGCTTTTCGGCGGCATTGAGCATGAAAGCGACATCCCGATACTCAGGTGCCGGAAGCCCTGCATTTTCCATCTCTCTATACATTCGATCCACACCCTCGCCAAATTCCTGCACATAATCATACTCATGCAAAAATGCCGCAATTTTAGGATTACGGGAGAAATGGACCTGGCGCATATTGTTCAGTCGGACTTTGGTTACTGTCTGTTTGCGTTTTTTGTATCATTCGATATTGTGTGCCAGTTCCTTATATTGATTTTCCGGCAATATTTTCTTCAGAGTACACATAGCAAGGTCGAATTGGTTCTCGTATTGAGAAAAAGTATCTGTTTTTTGAATCTTAAATCCTTGTCGGATATATAAAATAATCGCTTTATAACTCCATGGCTGCGTGTGGATATATACTGGAAATTTATCATTTTCAAAGAAAATCTGCATGACTTTTTGACAAAGAGCTTTTCCAATCCCTTTGCCTTGATACTGAGGGGAAACAACGAGCCAATGCAGGGAAGAAACGAATGTATCGTTTCTTAAATCTTTCCACGCAATGCAAGAACCAACAATTTCATCTTTTTCGTTAACTGCAAATACGCATCTTTTTGTAATATCAAAATCTTTTTTTGAACAATAAGTTGAAATGAAATACTGCTCTGCTTCCTGAACGGAATCGAAGTCCCCGATTTCATATTCAAGCTGTGCCCATTTTCGCTCATCGCCGTTTTGATACATACGAAATTCGTAGCCATCAGGCAAAACCGGGGAAACGCTCAAATAATGGTCACACCGAAGAATTGTATTATAAAATGGTATCGTCCTGTCTAGCATTTGATTTTACACTCCTGAAAATTTTAAAAAACTTATGAAAGCTGTTTAATAGTCAACAATCCCAACATAACTGCAAGCAGGCTGTTTTTTTCTCTCGAACGAAGAAAAAATATGTTTCCGGCATAATATGAGACCTATTTGTGGGGAAAACAGATTTGAAAACAGGCATTACGTTGTGGATAGGGGACTGCGAAAAATGATTTTTCGTTTTTCGCAGTCCCCTTTTACTCTATACTTGATGGTTGATAATCCATTCCAATACTTCGGAGGCAGAAATCGTTCCTGCGGCTAACTGGAGGATCATGTCGGAAAATTCTGTTTGCGTATACTGCAGCTGGATTCCGTTTAAGGCGAGGAACACCAGCATGGCATGAGCGCCGATGCGTTTGTTCCCGTCCAGAAAGGAATGATTTTTCACCAGACCGAAGCAAAGACGGGCAGCTTTTTGCGGAATAGAAGGGTAGACATCCTCTCCGCCAAAGGTCTGGAACGGTGTATTCAGCGCGGACTCCAGGATGCCCTCATCGCGCAGGCCTGAAGAGCCTCCCGTTGCCTCGAGGATCTGTTCATGCAGCAGCATTATCTGGGATTTGGAAAGTCTGATCATTTGGCAAGTACCTCATAAGCCTGTAGATTCTTCTCGATAAGGCTTTTGGAGATGGCCATGACATCTTCATCGGCGGCAAACTGTTCCTGATTAGCGGCGCCAGCTTCCATGACCAGGTAGCGGGGAACGTTGTTTTTCGATATAATGACGGGGCCGTTTTCATCTACCAGGCGCGCCACTTTGGAGAAGTCCTGGTTCGCGTCGGCCATGGAAACGATATTTTTCGGGTTGATGTTCATAATGAAGCCTCCTAGTTTCTCTTTGGTTTTATTATATCGGAAAACAGGAGAAAATCAACTGATATTGTGCAGTTTTACTGGAGAGTGCTTAAAAATTGCAGGAATGAATTTTCAAACACTCTCCAAGGGCTGCTGTCCATTGGTAACTATTCAGCCAGGTCTGCGCATTTACTGCGCAGACCGTGTGAAAACGTAGTGCCTACAGGCACTCGGTCCATCGCGAAGCAATTTTAATGGGCGGATGCCGTACCAGTTCAGCTGGCTGAACTGGTATTTGTAATTTCAAGAAATAAATCTATCTGATTTCACAAGAGGAGAGAACGACAATGGTAAATATTCTTTTCGTGGAAGATGACAAATAAGAAACCGGCGAGAGTTCGCATATACTTCCTGTATGCGTTTTCGCCGGTTTCTGTTTTTCTTTCAGTCCATTTTTGATAATGAAGTTTTTTGAAAAAAATAAAAAAGAATGAAAGAATTGGTACGGGTGCAAAAAAATACAAGACTGAAATAAAACAGAAGCCACATACTAAAAAAGAACGTACGAAAAGAAATTGTGACGTTTCCACTCAGCGGAACAGTCGCAAAAATTTTCAAATATTTCGTATGTTCTCTTTTTCTGTGAAACGCGGCAAAAATACAGAAGAGAAAGTTTGGAAGTAAACTTCCAAAGCTACCATTATTGGCGCAGCCAGTGCGCCATGAAAGGAGAAAGGATGTGAGAGAATGGAGCGCAGACGAAAAGAATGTCAGGCCTCGGACAGAATCCCCTGGAGCGCCGGGCGGTTCCTGTTTTTTCTGGCAGCGGCGCTGCTGTTATCGGGACTGCTTCTGGCGGTCCCGGTCAGCGCTGCCGGGCAGCAGCGTCCGACGGTCCAGGTGTGCGGCAACACGGTGGGGATTTATATGGAGACGGACGGCGTTATGGTGGTGGATGTCGCGCAGATTCCGACCTCGGACGGACTGTATGCCAACCCGGCGCAGAACATTGTCCGGGCCGGAGACTATATCTGTGCGGTCAATGGAACAAGGCTTACCAGCAAGCGCCAGCTGACAGAGCTGGTGGCCGGCTGCGGCGGCCAGGCGCTGGAGCTGCTGATCCGCAGAGACGGTGAGGAACTGCCCGTTTCCATCCAGCCGGCGTTGTCCTCGGACGGAAATTATAAAATTGGCGTGTGGGTCCGTGACAACATTCAGGGAATCGGGACATTAACTTATGTGGAGGGGGATGGTACCTTCGGTGCGCTGGGACACGCGATCAGCGACGTGGACACCGGAGAGATCCTGAACCTGAAGGAGGGCGAGCTTTACCTGACGGAAATCCTCTCTGTCGTAAAAGGACAGAAGGGAGCGCCAGGAGAACTGCAGGGAGTGATCCACTATGAACAGGGCAACCGTCTTGGCAGCATTACCGCAAACTCAGGCCTGGGGATCCATGGAGTCCTTGACGCCGGCGCGATGGGCGAGCTGGATCTGAAGCCGACGGAAATTGCATGGAAGGAGGAGGTGACGACAGGACCGGCGCAGATTCTTGCCAGTATTGACGGAACTGTGTGCGTTTACGATGCGGAGATTACAAAAATAGACGACAATGCGAAGGATACCAACAAAAACTTCACAATCCGTGTGACAGACGACGGCCTTCTGGAAAAAACAGGGGGAATCGTACAGGGAATGAGCGGTTCGCCAATCCTGCAGAACGGCAGGCTTGTCGGAGCAGTGACCCATGTGTTTGTTGCTGACGCATCCTGTGGATACGGCATATTTATTGAGAATATGCTGGATATGGAAAAACCGTAATCTTCCTCTATTTGACGGATTGTGTCGAAAAATATTCTGAATTGTCACTCAAAAACACGAGTTTTTCCGGGTGTTGTATTGAATAACACCACAAATAAAATTATAATATTTTTGAGTTTGGAAATGTAGTCCTGAATGGAGGGCCCGCCATTCAAAAAACAATTAGAGAATATGAGTCTGCCTGGACGCATACCGGCCGGACAGCATGCAATGCGGTAGGCGTCAGGCGGAGCATTTTGGTGTGGAGGAGAGAAAGAAAATGAGCAAGCTGAATATAGCAATTGCAGATGATAACGAACGGATGCTGGATCTGCTTGGGAACATCATCCATCAGGATAAAGAACTTGAACTGGTAGGGCAGGCGGAAAATGGCAAGGATGTCTATGAGATTATCAAAACGAAGGAGCCTGATGTTGTCCTTCTGGATATTTTCATGCCGAAAATGGACGGCCTGACCGTAATGGAAAAGGTCAATGCAGATCAGTCTTTAAAGAAACGCCCGGCTTTCATCATCGTGTCCGCAGTCGGTCAGGAGCGGATTACCGAGGATGCGTTCAATCTGGGTGCATGTTACTATATTCTTAAGCCGTTTGACAATGAGATCTTATTAGAGCGGATCAAGGACATCGGGAACCTGTCAGGCAAAAAGCGCGCGGCGCGCAGACCGGCGCAGGGCCAGACGATCCTTCCGAAGCCAGAGAGAAATCTGGAAATGGATGTGACAAATATCATACATGAGATCGGGGTTCCGGCGCATATCAAGGGTTATCAGTATCTGAGAGATGCCATCATTCTGTCTGTGGACGATGTGGAGATGCTGAACTCTATCACAAAGATCCTGTATCCGACCATTGCGAAAAAGCATCAGACCACGCCAAGCCGCGTGGAGCGTGCGATCCGTCATGCCATCGAGGTGGCATGGAGCCGGGGAAAAATGGATACCATCGACGAACTGTTCGGGTACACGGTGAGCAACGGAAAGGGAAAACCGACAAATTCTGAATTTATCGCACTGATCGCCGATAAAATCCGTCTGGAATACAAAAAATCGTTTTAGTTTTATAAAATTGGACTTTTCATTCCTTGGAAAATGGTCTATAATTATGCTAATAAATGATTTGGAGGGTTACACAGATGAAAAAGATTTTATTCGTTTCTTCGGAAGCTGTGCCATTTATCAAGACGGGCGGACTGGCAGACGTAGCGGGGTCTCTGCCAAAATATTTTCCAAAGGAAGAGTACGATGTGCGGGTCGTGATTCCAAAGTATACCGCGATCAAAGAGCAATTCAAAAATCAGATGAACTACATCACCAACTTCTACATTGATCTGAACTGGCGTCAGCAGTATGTGGGGATTTTTGAGACAGAGTACGATGGGGTAAAATATTATCTGATCGACAACGAGGAGCATTTCGGCGGCGCGACGCCCTACGCGGGAATGCCGTGGGACCTTGAAAAATTTGCGTTCTTCTCAAAAGCTGCGCTGTCCATTCTTCCCACCGTGGATTTCCGGCCGGACCTGATTCATTGCCACGACTGGCAGACCGGACTGATCCCCGTGTACCTGAAAGAGCGTTTCCAGGGTAATGATTTTTACCGCGGGATCAAAACTGTGTTCACGATACATAACCTGAAATTCCAGGGTATCTGGGACAAAAAGACCATCCAGAACATCACGGGACTGTCCGATTATTTCTTTACGCCGGACAAGCTTGAATTTAAGAAGGATGCCAACTATCTGAAAGGCGGTCTGGTATATGCCGACGCCATCACCACGGTGAGCAATACCTACGCCGAGGAGATTAAGACTCCGTTTTACGGGGAAGGTCTGGACGGACTGCTCCGGGCGCGTTCCAACGACCTGAGAGGTATCGTCAACGGACTGGATTACAACGATTACAATCCGGAGACAGATCCGCATATTTATAAAAACTTTAACGCAAAGAACTTCAGAAAAGAGAAAGTGAAAAACAAAACGGGCCTTCAGCAGGAGCTTGGTCTGGAAGTAAATCCGAAGACGATGATGATCGGAATTGTTTCCCGTCTGACCGACCAGAAAGGCTTCGACCTGATCGCCTACATGATGGAAGAAATGTGCCAGGATGCGGTGCAGTTTGTGGTACTGGGCACCGGAGAAGCGCAGTATGAGAATATGTTCCGCCACTTCGCGTGGAAGTATGACAAGAAGGTATCCGCGAATATCTATTATTCCGATCCGCTGTCCCACAAGATTTACGCGGGATGCGACGCGTTTTTGATGCCGTCCCTGTTCGAGCCGTGCGGACTGAGCCAGCTGATGAGCCTGCGTTACGGAACCCTTCCCATCGTCCGCGAGACCGGCGGCCTGAAGGATACCGTACAGCCGTACAACGAGTACGAGGGCACCGGCACCGGCTTCAGCTTCACCAACTACAACGCTCACGAGATGCTGGGAACCGTGCGCTATGCGGAGCGGATCTACTACGATCACAAGAGAGACTGGAACAAGATGGTGGACCGCGCCATGGCACAGGATTATTCCTGGAGCAATTCCGCGAGACAGTATCAGGAAATGTACGATTGGCTGATCGGTTAAGCAATGTGAAAAAGACTGTCAATGTTGAGCCGCGCTCTGTCAG
Source organism: Fusicatenibacter sp. (assembly GCA_017887445.1). Lineage (GTDB taxonomy): Bacteria > Bacillota > Clostridia > Lachnospirales > Lachnospiraceae > Fusicatenibacter. Next base: position 12,170 of record JAGHIA010000180.1, on the reverse strand, counting down.
ACGATATACCGTCTGACAGAGCGCGGTTTTTGGAACCGTTCAGCCTGCACGATACCGCCAGGCCCTTCCGCGGGCGTAACTGTTCAGCCAGCGGAATCGTTACCCGCGGGCACCAGCTTTTGGTCCCGGCATCATGAAAAGGGTTGACGGAGAGATTCGCGTGTGCTAAAGTGAAATTGTCCAATATCTGCAGCGCCGTTCGGCGCAGATTTCCCATGAAAAAATCAGTTGACAACCCGGAGGATTTGTAATATTATGAACAGGTAACGAACATCCGTTCGCATAAAAGGAGAAGATATTATGGCAAATAACGAAGACAAACTTCGCGCGCTGGAAGCCGCGCTTGGACAGATTGAAAAACAGTACGGAAAAGGCTCCGTAATGAAGCTTGGAGACTCCCAGGCAAATATGAATGTGGAGACGGTGCCCACCGGTTCCCTGAGTCTGGATATCGCGTTGGGACTTGGCGGCGTGCCGAAAGGAAGGATCGTGGAGGTATATGGCCCCGAGTCTTCCGGTAAGACCACCGTTGCCCTCCATATGGTAGCGGAGGTGCAGAAGCGCGGAGGAATCGCCGGCTTTATCGACGCGGAGCACGCGCTGGACCCGGCCTACGCGAAAAATATCGGCGTTGACATTGACAACCTTTACATATCCCAGCCGGACAACGGCGAGCAGGCGCTGGAGATTACAGAGACGATGGTGCGCTCCGGAGCCGTGGATATCATTATTGTGGACTCTGTGGCCGCCCTGGTACCTAAAGCCGAGATTGACGGCGACATGGGCGACAGCCATGTAGGCCTGCAGGCCCGCCTGATGTCCCAGGCCCTGCGCAAGCTGACAGCAGCGATCAGCAAATCCAACTGCATTGTGATCTTTATCAATCAGCTGCGTGAGAAGGTCGGCGTTATGTTCGGAAATCCGGAGACCACCACCGGCGGACGGGCGCTGAAATTCTATTCCTCCATCCGTCTGGACGTGCGCAGAATCGAGGCGCTGAAACAGGGCGGTGAGGTCGTGGGGAACCGCACGAGGATCAAGGTAGTGAAAAACAAAGTGGCTCCGCCGTTCCGCGAGGCAGAGTTTGATATTATGTTCGGAAAAGGAATTTCCAGAGAAGGCGATATCCTGGATCTGGCGGCAAATCTCGGAATCGTTCAGAAAAGCGGCGCATGGTTCGCATACCGCGACGACAAGATCGGACAGGGCCGTGAGAACGCCAAACAATATCTGCGGGATCATCAGGACGTTATGGAGGAGATCGAGCATCGGGTACGGGTTTCCTACGGTCTGGAGGAGGAAAGCGAAACTCTGGAAACAGCGTCACAGGATAAGAACGAAGAATGATCGTAACAGAACTGCGGCCGGTAGATAAAAAACGCACGCAGGTTCAGGTGGAAGGCCAGTCCGCCGTTGTGCTGTACAACGGCGAACTGGCCCGTTATCATATCCGTGAGGGCGAAGAACTGCCGCTGCCCATATGGGAAGAAATCACCAAAGAGCTGCTTGTAAAACGCTCACGGAAACGCGCCCTGCATCTTCTGATGAAATCAGACAAAACGAGAAATCAGCTGTTACAGAAGCTTCAAAGCGACGGTTACCCATTCCAGATAGCCGAGCAGGCGGTGGCTTATGCCGAATCCTACGGCTACATCGACGATGCCCGCTACACCCGCCGCTATCTGGAAGGCCCCGGCGCAAAGAAAAGCCGCACAGCGGCCCGGCTGGATCTGCTCCGCAAAGGAATCTCCCCCGAACTCATCGACAAAATCCTCCAGGAAACCCTCACAGATCCCCAGGAAACCGAACGCGTCAAAGCCAGCCAGCTTGCCGAAAAACGCCTGGGTCCGCCGCACCGCCTGGACGAAAAAGAATACCGCCGCGCCTACAACTACCTGGCCCGCCGCGGCTTCTCCCACTCCGACATCTGCTTTGCGCTATCAAAATACAAAAATCCCGACGATGAACATTAAATAACCGTAACCATTCAGCCCGCATAACAGTTACAAATAACTCCCTCACAGCCTGCGGCTTACCTTCACCCCCCCTCTCCCAGAGTGTGTTTGAAATTTTATTCCAGCAATCTGCACACCCCACTTTGCGCGAAATCTGCCCCGGAATCAGTCAGCGTAGCCCGCTACGCCTCCAGATTCTGCAACAAATTCCCCAAAAACTGTGACTCACATCTTGCAGAAAACAATTTTCAAACACGCTCTGAAAAAAGAAAGAAGATCCAACAGAACTATTCAGCTGGCTGAATAGATACGATCCAACAACCAGGAAAAAGCAGGCGGGGAGCGGCGGGACGGGGGCGGGATTCTGCGGTTTGGTTCATGCGACTACAGGCGGACAGAACAGGCGGCGGTGTCCGCCGCGCCCAGAAACCAACCGCAAGAACAACCGACAGCAAAGCGGCGAACACCGCCGCCTGTTCTGTCCGAATGTCGGAGTGAGAACCAAACGCAGAATCCCGCCCCCGTCCCGCCGCTCCCCGCCTGCTTTTTCCGTCCACCCTTTCCGCCCTTTCCGCCCTGTCCATTTTCCCGCTTTTTTCGTATAAATGATTGACAAATTTGTGAAAACATTATAAAATTGTTATGTTGTAGAAATTGTACAATGAAAACTAAATAAGGAGGTGCTCCGGTGATGACTACAATTATTACAAGCAGTATTGTTGCAGTCATTGCTGTAGTAGTCACGTTGCTTATCGCAGTTCCGGTTGTATCAAAACGTGCCGTAGACAAAAAGGTCCGCGAAGATGCGGAAACCGTCGGCACAGCTGAAGCAAAGGCAAGAAACATCATAGACGAAGCGTTAAAAACAGCGGAAACTAAGAAACGGGAGGCCCTGCTGGAGGCGAAGGAGGAATCTCTGAAAACCAAGAACGAAGTGGAGAGAGAGACCAGAGAGCGCAGAGCAGAACTGCAGAAATACGAGAAGCGCGTCATTTCCAAAGAAGAATCTGTGGACAAGAAGGCGGACGTATTAGAGCGTCGTGAGAACGAACTTACAGCAAAAGAAGCAAATGTCAGAAAGAAAGAAAAGGAAGTAGACGAGTTACACACAAAAGGAGTACAGGAACTGGAGAGAATCTCCGGTTTGACCTCCGATGAAGCAAAAGATGTTCTGTTGAAATCTGTAGAAGACGAAGTGAAGATCGACACGGCAAAGCTGATCAAGGAAATGGAAAGCAAAGCCAAAGAGGAAGCGGGACGAAAGGCCAGAGAGTATGTGGTTACAGCGATTCAGAAATGCGCGGTGGACCATGTGGCCGAGAGTACCATCTCTGTGGTACAGCTTCCCAGCGATGAGATGAAGGGAAGGATTATCGGACGTGAAGGACGAAACATCCGCACCCTCGAGACACTGACTGGCGTAGATTTGATTATTGACGATACTCCGGAAGCGGTAGTGCTGTCCGCGTTCGACCCGATTCGGCGTGAGATTGCAAGAATCGCACTGGAAAAACTGATAGTTGACGGCCGTATCCATCCGGCTCGGATTGAGGAGATGGTGGAGAAAGCCAAGAAAGAAGTTGAACAGAATATTCGTGAGGAAGGCGAAGCAGCGGCTCTGGAAGTCGGCGTACATGGACTCCATCCGGAACTGATCCGCCTTTTAGGAAGAATGAAATTCCGTTCCAGCTATGGACAGAATGCGTTGAAGCACTCGATTGAGGTTGCACAGCTGTCAGGACTTCTGGCAGGTGAGGTAGGCTGTGACGTGCGCATGGCGAAACGCGCAGGCCTCCTTCATGATATTGGAAAATCCATCGACCATGAGGTAGAAGGCTCCCACATTCAAATTGGCGTGACTCTGTGTAAGAAGTACAAAGAGTCCTCGCTGGTGATCAATGCGGTAGAGGCGCATCATGGCGATGTAGAACCACAGTCTCTGATCGCATGTCTGGTGCAGGCGGCAGACGCGATTTCCGCGGCTCGTCCTGGCGCGAGAAGAGAGACATTGGAAACATATACCAACAGATTAAAACAGTTAGAGGATATCGCAAACTCCTTCAAGGGAGTGGAAAAATCTTTTGCAATTCAGGCAGGAAGAGAAGTCCGCGTTATGGTAGTGCCGGAACAGGTAACTGATTCCGATATGGTACTGGTGGCAAGGGACATCTCCAAGCAGATCGAAGCGGAACTTGAGTATCCGGGACAGATCAAGGTCAATGTAATTCGTGAAAGCCGCGTGACGGATTACGCGAAATAAGATCCGGCCACGTTAGGAATCCATCCGGCCGCAGGCCGTCGGGGAAACCCGGCAGTCTGCGGCTTCTTTTTTTGCCTGCGGCGTCATATACTGGAAGGAAGAGAAGAAATGACGGGAGGAGGTTTTGTGAAAAAGTTTATCAGACGGGAACTGTTTCCGTATTGGAAATTTTTTCTTCTTTTGTTTGCAGGCGGCTTTGTGCTGGGTACGGTTTTCGCAAATCTTGCCTATCAGTACCGCGGGCAGGATGTGGCGAAACTGCAGCTGTTTACGCTGGAAGCCGTGGCTTCTTCGGCTCCGGACAGCAAACCCTATTTTTTTTATCTTCTCCCGCGGCGGCTTGCCGGGATGGCGGTGCTGCAGGTGATCGGCGCGACGGTTCTTGGAACGCCGCTGGTGATTGCTGAACTTTTGATGTATGGATTTTTCTGCGGAACCTTCCTGGGGATCGCCCTGCTCCAGAACGGGATTCTGGGAATGGTTCTGTTTGCGGCGGCGCTTCTCCCTCAGTATCTGATCTATGTGCCGGCCGCGCTTGGAATGTTTACCGTGATCTGCTGTCTGTCGGGACAGGTGGTGCAAAGAAACCGTTTCTTTGGCAGAAAGGCGGTGCAATACTGCCTGTGGAGCCTTTTGGTCCTGACGACAGTCCTGTGGGGGATCTTGCTGGAAGCCTATGTGAATCCCTTGTTTCTGCACTGGCTCCTGAAATGTTAACAGAAAGTTTACAATTGGCAAATTACCATATGTGGTAGACATAATCCGGCGATGGCCACAAGATATCAGAAGATTGCAAAAGGCCGGGAACTTTGTGAATTTTTCCGTCGAAATCTGAATTGCAATTTGCGGCAAATGTGTATATAATAATCCGGAAACAAAGGAAATGCGAAAGGACACGGCTGCGCGGAACATGGAAGAAAAACTACAGGACTGGAAAATAAAAGACGCAATCTGGGAATTTATGAATTACCTGCATACAGTCAGGAAAACTCCACACAATACGGAGGTTTCTTACGAGCATGATCTCAGGAAAATGGAGCGTTATCTGGCAGAACAGCAGGTGACGGAGCTTGGCGCGGTGACGGAGACCTTCCTCAATTCCTATATGCTGTATCTGGAACGGGAGAAAATGGCTCCTGCGACCGTTTCAAGAAACGTTGCTGCCATCCGCAAGTTTTATCAATATGCGTACCGCCAGCATTATGTGCTGGACGATCCGTCGGAGAATCTGCGGCCGCCGAAGGTAGAGCGGAAGCTTCCGGAGATCCTGTCGGTGGAGGAAGTAGATCTGCTGATGCGTCAGCCGGACGGATTGACGCCGAAGGGAATGCGTGACAAAGCCATGCTGGAACTTATCTATGCCACAGGCATCCGTGTCAGCGAGCTGATCCACCTGAAAATGGAAGACCTGAACCTGCGGCTGGGTTACATAAACTGTGCGGAACAGGAACACGGCCGTGTGATACCCTTTGGAAGCGCCGCCCGTTGCGCGCTGGAGACGTATCTGCGGCAGGGCAGAGGCAAGCTGCTGCGGCAGGAAGCCAGCGAGTATGTGTTCGTAAACTGCTCCGGCAAACCCATGAGCCGTCAGGGATTTTGGAAAGTGCTGAAGGGATATGGAAAAGAAGCCGGTATTGCCTCAGACATCACTCCGCACACGCTGCGTCATTCCTTTGCCGCCCATCTTCTGCAAAACGGCGCAGATCTGAAAAGCGTTCAGGAAATGCTGGGACATTCCGATATTTCCACCACGCAGATGTATCTGAATATGGGCGTGTATCAGATGCGCGCAGTGTACAACAAATCACATCCGAGAAAATGAAAAGCTCTGCTGCAGAACCATCGGGAACGCGATTGGCGAGACAGCAGAGCATTTTTTATAACCGTTCAGCCATGTTGGACGGTTATCGTTTTTTTGTCGCGCCGCTGTAAAAATCAGGAAGTCAGGGAGGATAACCACAATGAGGGTTCGCATCGGAAAAAGTATCGTATCGCTGAAGAATACGCCCGGCGGGGAAGAAACCGTAGACGAAGGGTTGTACGGCATGGAGGCGGAGACCCTGGAATACCAGGGAGAATGGGTAAAGCTCAGAATGTTTTACGGATATGAAGGGTGGGCGGCAAAGGAGTGGCTTCTGACGGAGACAGACAGGAGGATTCCGGAAGAAAACCGGAGGATTGTGCAGGCGTCTTTTGTGGACGTGAAAGCACAGCCAAGCGTACAGGCGGAAACGTTGCTCTGTGTTCCCAGAGGCGCATGGATGGAGACCTGCGGTGCGGAAGCGAAGGACGGCTGGCTGCGTGTGCAGCTGTTCCGGGGGCGGCCAGGATATGTGCCGCAGGCGGCCGTGGGGCCGGGAATTCCAAAGCTTCGCAGAAGGTTTCAAAGTCTGCCGCAGGCGGAGCAGCGAAGAAAACTGGCAAAGACCGCCCTTGGCTATCTGGGAGCGCCCTATCGGTGGGGCGGCAGAACGCCTCTTGGCATTGACTGTTCCGGTCTGGCCCAGATGACATATCTTCAGAACGGCATGATTATTTACCGGGACGCCCGGCTGCATCCGGCATTTCCGGTCAGAAAAATTCCCCCGGAGAAACTGTGTCCGGGGGATCTTATCTACTTTCCGGGGCATGTGGCTGTTTATCTGGGAAACCAGAGCTACATTCACGCCACAGCAGCTGCGGACCGGCACTGCGTGACCATTAACAGCTTAAATCCCCGCTCTTGCGCATACCGCGCCGACCTGGCGCAGAGTATGACTGCGGCGGGAAGTATCTTTTGACGCACATCTTGCAGAAAGCAATTTTCAAACGCGCTCTAACACTGCTCGGCGATGGTGTAGATCAGCTGTTCGGTCTCGTCCCATCCCAGGCAGGGGTCTGTGATGGATTTTCCGTAAACATGGGTGCCGCAGCCGATCTTCTGGCTGCCAGGCTCCAGGTAGCTTTCGATCATCACGCCTTTTACCAGTGTGTGGATGTTCTGGGAATACCGGCGGCTGTGAAGAACCTCGCGCACAATACGGATCTGCTGCTCGTATTGCTTGTTGGAATTGGAGTGGTTGGCGTCAATGATGACCGCCGGGTTCTTCAGGTTTGTCTCCTGATATTTTTCCATAAGAAGCTGGATATCCTCATAGTGATAGTTGGGGATCGCGTTTCCGTGTTTGTTCACCGCGCCCCGCAGGATCGTGTGGGTCAGAGGATTTCCGGTGGTCTTGACTTCCCAGTTGCGGTAGATGAATGTGTGGGATCCCTGGGCGGCGATGACAGAGTTAAGCATAACGGAAAAGTCGCCGCTGGTGGGGTTTTTCATACCTGCAGGGATGTCCAGACCGGAAATAGTCAGACGGTGCTGCTGGTTTTCCACGGAGCGGGCGCCGACGGCAACGTAGGAGAGGATGTCCGACAGATAACTCCAGTTGTCCGGATACAGCATCTCATCGGCGGAGGTCAGGCCGGTTTCCTCAATAACGCGCATGTGCATTTTGCGCATGGCGATCAGTCCGTGGACAAGGTCTGGTTTTTTCTCCGGATCCGGCTGATGGACGATGCCTTTATAGCCTTCTCCTGTGGTTCGCGGCTTGTTGGTGTAAACACGGGGAATGATCATCAATTTATCGGATACTTTTTCCGCCACTTTGGCCAGACGGTTGGCATATTCGCAGACGGCATCCTCGTTGTCGGCGGAACAGGGACCTACGATCACCAGAAATTTATCGGATTCTCCGGTAAAGATTTTGGCGATCTCCCGGTCGCGGGCAGCTTTAACGGCAGCAGCCTGAGCGCTGAGGGGATACTGGTCGCGGATTTCCGACGGCGTTGGAAGCCGTTTTTCAAAATTAAAGCTCATGGTACGGTATTCTCCTTCTTCTTCACAGTTCAGAATTTATAACAGTTCAGTATTGCTGAACGGAGGTATAACGAATCCATTATAATACAAAAAAAACCACCTGTCGATAAGTTTCACGAAAAGTTCTCTTTTTGCGTGTGACAGTCGTAACTATATTCAGCCAGGTGTGTGCATTTACTGCACACACCGTATGAAAACGTAGTGCTTACAACTTTACTGCCGTTGTCTGTTTTTCAGGAAATCTGGCAGGAAGGGTTTCAGAAGCAGCAGATACACGGAGGCGGCCAGCGCCAGTTCCAGCAGTAGGACCGCAAGTGCGGGCAAAGGCAGCCGCGCCAGAAACCGGGACAAAAAGAGAGCGCAGCCGGCGGCAGCGGCCATGGCTCCGGCGGGACACAGAAGATCAGTGACCGCGTGAAAAGAAAAAGGCGTTCTGCGGTAAAGCGCAGCCAGCCGCAGGAAGGTCGTCAGGATTTCGCTGACCAGGATCCCCATAAGATAGCCTTTGATCCCCTGGAGCGGCACGGCAAACCAGACGAAGGCGATGCGGACGGTATGTCCGGCGATGTTCTGGAAAAACACTGGCCGCGTCTGGCCAAGTCCCGTCAAAATACTGGCCAGCGTGGCGTCCAGATAAAGGAACGGACAGAGAAACGCAAGGATCCGGAGAAACGTTCCCGCCTCCTGGCTGTGGAACAGGACGGTTCCCAGGGAATCTCCGAAAAAGAAAAAGATTCCGAGCGAAAAAATTCCAAGGAAGAGACAGAACCGGATGGTCCGGGCGGTGGTCACGGCGATGGAGGCGTGATTTCCCGCGGCCTGGTCCCGGGCCACATCCGGCAGGAGCATGACGGACACGGAATTGGTGAGCGCCGAGGGAAAGAAGATCAGCGGCATGGCCATTCCGGTGAGGACGCCATAGACACTCAGAGCCTGGGAGACGCCAAGGCCGCTGGCCTGCAGACGTCCGGGGATCAGGATGGATTCCAGACTGTGGAGCAGGCTCATGCAGACCCGGTTCGCCATCAGAGGATAGGACATAAGCAGCAGAAGTTTCAGGTATCGTCCGGGGGCGGCCAGGGTCCGGATGCGGTAGCCAAAGCGGGAAGCCTCCAGGCGGATGAGGATTAGAGAAAACAGACAGGAGACCAGATCGCCTGCCAGCGTGCCCAGAACGGCGAGCAAGGCGGAAGGCGCGCGGCCCTCCGAGAGAAAGATCAGGTAAATGAGGTAGGAGGCCAATACCCGCACCGTCTGTTCCAGAAGCTGCCCCGCAGCAGGCACGGCGGTTTTGTTCTGACCGTAATACCACCCGGCAATGCAGGAATGGACGGCGGACAGGGGGATGGAGAGAGCAAGCACCTGAAGAAGCGGCACAGTGCGCGGTTCGCGAAGGAATCCTTCGCCCAGGGTCCCGGCGAAAGTGTAAAGTCCCAGCGCGCACAGGAAAGACAAGGACAGGGAGAACAAGGTTCCCGCTGTCAGAAAATGCATGGCGCTGTGTTTGTCCTTCTCTGCGGTTTTGGCGGCGACAAAGCGGGAGAGACTGGTCTGGATGCCCGCGGAACAGACGGACAGAGCCATTGCGTAAACGGGAGTGACAAGCTGGTAAATCCCCAGTTGTTCCGCACCAATGGTATGGGAAAGGAATATTCTGTAGAAGAAACCGATCACTCTGCTGATCATTCCTGTCACAGTCAGGATGAACGTGCCTATCAGGATTGTTTTTTTTCGCGACAAAAGAGGGCCTCCCTGAACATGTAACCGTTCAGCTGGCTGAACGGTTACTGAACATTTACATTTTATAAAGAATATGCGAAAAACATGCTTGACAGAACCATGGGCTGGTGCTATTCTTAAAAAGAAATAAATCCGAGCGGATTAGTCGGAATTAAATCCCTGACACAGAAGGAACGTTTGAAAGCGACCTTCCAAATCTGCCATTGTTGGCGCAGCGCCATGAAAGAGGAACGTTTGGAAGCAAACTTCCAAATCTACCATTATTGGCACGGCGATTGCGCCATGAAAGAGGTAAGTTTGGAAGTAAACTTCCAAATCTACCATTATTGGCGCAGCGAGTGCGCCATGAAAGAGGTAAAAATGAAATTATCGACGAAAGGAAGATACGGTCTGCGCGCCCTGATCGATCTGGCGGCCCACGCGCAGGAGGGAGCCGTGTCCATCCAGAGCATTTCCGAGAGACAGAGCATCTCCGAGAGTTATCTGGAGCAGCTGGCAAGGCTTCTGAAAAAAGCGGGGATCATTGTCAGCGTCCGCGGCGCGAAAGGCGGCTATCAGCTTGGCCGTCCGGCCCAGGAAATCTCCGTGGGAGATATACTGCGGGCGCTGGAGGGAAACCTGGACGCGGTCACCTGCCCGGCCAACGAGGGAAGCGGCGGCTGCCAGGAAGCGGATTTCTGCGTGACGCGCTTTGTGTGGAAACGGATCAACGACAGCATCACCCAGGCGGTGGACACCATCACTCTTGGCGAGCTTGTGCAGGAGAGCAACCAGCTGGCCTGTATGGGAGCGGCGGAAAAAGGCGTCTCTGTTACAGCCGGGGAAACGTCTGACCGCTCCATAGACGCGGATGTTCCAAGGCGGGCGTGTGCCGGAACGCAGACGGGTCTGTGCGGGAGTGAATCAAATAAAAAGCAGAAAAAGAGCAATGATCCGTAACTGTTCAGCTACGCTGGACGGTTACAATGATCCGGCTGGCTGAATCGTTACATCGTTATGAAAAAAGAAGGAGGCAGAAGCATGATATATCTGGATAATGCAGCAACAACAAGGACCGCGCCGGAGGTCGTGGAAGCGATGCTTCCATACTTCAGCGAATATTATGGAAATCCATCCAGCATCTATGAGATCGCGGGAAAAAGCAAGGAGGCTATCACAAGAGCCAGAGAACAGATCGCGCAGGTCATCGGCGCCCGCCCGGAGGAGATTTATTTTACGGCAGGCGGAACCGAGGCGGACAACTGGGCGCTGGTGGCCACTTACGAAGCCTATGCGTCCAAGGGCAACCACATTATCACCACGAAGATCGAGCACCATGCGATCCTGCATACCTGTGAGTACCTGGAGAAGCAGCGGGGCGCGAAAGTAACCTATGTGGATGTGGATGAAAACGGGATCGTAAAGCTGGACGATCTGCAGAAGGCCATCACTCCGGAGACCATCCTGATCTCCGTGATGACTGCCAACAACGAGATCGGAACCGTTCAGCCGGTGGAAGAGATCGGACGGATCGCCAGAGAGCACAACATTCTGTTCCACACAGACGCGGTACAGGCATTCGGACAGATTCCGCTGAACGTGGACGACTGCCATATCGATATGCTAAGCTCCAGCGGCCATAAGATTAACGGCCCCAAGGGCATCGGTTTCCTTTATATCCGCAAAGGTGTGAAAAGCCGCTCCTTTATCCACGGCGGCGCTCAGGAGAGAAAGCGCCGCGCGGGAACGGAGAATGTTCCGGGGATCGTCGGCTACGGCGCTGCGGCGAAGCTGGCTGCGGACACTATGAAAGAGAGAACCGCGAAGGAGGCAGAGCTTCGTGATCATCTGATCCACCGGATCCTCACGGAGGTTCCCCACAGCCGTCTGAACGGAGACGCGGTAAAACGTCTGCCCAACAACTGCAACATCAGTTTTGAGTTTATCGAGGGAGAATCCCTGCTGATTATGCTGGATATGAAGGGCATTGCGGCATCCAGCGGCTCCGCCTGTACCTCCGGCTCACTGGATCCGTCCCATGTGCTGCTGGCCATCGGCCTGCCTCATGAGATCGCCCACGGCTCCCTGCGCCTGACCCTTGGCGCGGAGACGACGAAAGAGGAGATCGATTTCACCGTAGATCAGATCAAGGAGATCGTGGCAAGACTGCGCAGCATGTCGCCGCTGTATGAGGATTTCCTGAAAAAGCAGGGGAAATAAGGGAACGGCTCAGATGGCTGAACCGTTATGAAATAAGCGGTAACAGTTCAGCCAGGTCTGTGCATTTACTGCACAGACCGTATGAAAACGTAGTGCCTGCAGGCATCCGGCCCATCGCGAAGCGATTTTCAATGGCCGGATGCCGTAACAGTTCAGCTGGCTGAAC
>JAGHIA010000179.1 GCA_017887445.1 Fusicatenibacter sp. | reverse complement strand
GGGGGCGGGGGGGGGGGGGGGACGGCTGCGGAGGTGCGGAAAATCTAAACGCGCCTGGGGCCCGCCGGACGGGTACCGGCGCAATTCGACAGGAATGCCTGATGCATTCCCGTCTCAGTGCGCCTCAGGATTTGGACGTGAAGTCCAAATCCTGCCCCGTCCGGCGGACCCCAGGCGCGTTAAGATTTTCTCGCACCTCCGCAGCCGTCCCCGCACCCCACCTGCCGCCTCTCCCCCGCCCCTTTCTGGTATTGGCATGCGCGACGATTGAAGGCGGTTGGGTGTCGCTGTTCAGCCGGCTGAATGGTTGCGGTATGGTTGTGATTGGGTATTGAAACACTCCCGCATTCAATCCCACCATCGCCTGCGATGGCAGCCAGAACGCGGGCCGGGGCCGATGGCATGGGCGCGCGCTGTGAGCGGCTGGATGTCGCTGTTCAGCCATAAGAATGGTTGCGGTTGGGTATTGAAACACTCCCGCATTCAATCCCACCATCGCCCACGAAGGCAGCCAGAACGCGGGCCGGGGCCGATGGCATGGGCGCGCGGCGAGGCGTCTGGGAGAATGTGAGAAAATCTTAACGTCCCGGAGGCGTTCCGGACGGGGCAGGCGAAGGGCTTCCTGCCCTGAGCCTGAGGTGCGCTGAGACGGAAAATCATAAAGATTTCCTGTCGAATCGCACCGGTACCCGTCCGGAACGCCTCCGGGACGTTTAGATTTTCCACATTCTCACAGCGCCTCACCGCGCGCCCATGCCATCGGCCCCGGCCTGTGTTCGTCCGCCTTCGCCTTACCCCTTCAACTGTGCTGCCAGGGTTTCGGGGACTTGGGCGATTGCTTCCGGTATCTTATCCGGCTGTTTTCCTCCGGCCTGTGCCATGTTCGGACGGCCGCCTCCGCCTCCGCCGACGATCGAGGCCACCGCTTTGATCAGGTTGCCTGCGTGAGCGCCTTTTTTCATCGCTCCGTCAGTGGCCATAGCCAGAAGGCTGACTTTGCCATTCTGTGCGGATGCCAGTACCACAACGCCCTCTCCCAGCTTCTCCTTCAGCTGGTCGCCAAGGTCGCGCAGACCGTTCATGTCCACGCCTTCCACCGCGGATGCCAGAAGTTTCACGCCGTTCACCTCTGTCACCTTGTCCATGACGTCGCCCAGAGAGCTCTGTGCCATCTTGCTCTTTAAGGATTCATTCTCTGAGGACAGTTCTTTATTCTCTGCCATCAGATGACGGATCTTTCCATCCAGCTCTGCCGGGGTTGTCTTTAACAGTGCCGCCGCGCTGTGAAGCAGCGCTTCCTGTTCTCTGTAATAGTTCAGTACGCCTTCACCGGTCAGCGCCTCGATTCTGCGGACGCCTGCCGCCACGCCGGATTCGGACACGATCTTGAACAGTGTGATCTCTCCGGTGTTGTGTACATGGGTACCGCCGCAAAGCTCTTTGGAGAAGTCTCCCATGGATACCACGCGGACTTCATCGCCGTACTTCTCGCCGAACAGAGCCATGGCGCCGGATTTCTTCGCGGACTCAATGTCCATGATCTCTGTCTGCACCGGAAGCTGTTCCTGGATTTCCTGGTTCACCAGTGCCTCTACCTTCGCCAGCTCCTCTGCGGTCATGGCCGCAAAGTGGGCAAAGTCGAAACGCAGGCGGGCCGGTGTTACCAGAGAACCTTTCTGCTCTACATGAGCGCCGAGCACTGTCTTCAGCGCCTTCTGCAGCAGATGGGTGGCGCTGTGATTTTTCTCCGTATTTTTTCTCGCCGTGCGGCAGACCTCCAACGTTACCTCATCGCCTTCGGAGATCATTCCGGACTTCATGACGCCCACATGGCCGTACTTTCCGCCGCGCAGCTTGATGGTCTCCTCAACCTCAAACACGCCGTTGGCTGTACGGATCTGTCCGCAGTCGCCCTGCTGTCCGCCCATGGTCGCGTAGAACGGTGTCTTCTCAACAAAAACAGTACCTTTCTGCCCTTCCATCAGCGCGCCGGCAAGCTCAGTTTCCGTGGTCAGGACCGTCACTTTGGATGTGCCGGTCAGGGTTGTATATCCGGTAAATTCCGTAGTCACGGACGGGTCGATCTGGTCGTATACTGTCGCGTCCGCGCCCATGTAGTTGGTCGTCTCACGGGCCGTTCTCGCACGGTTGCGCTGTTCCTCCATAGCTTTCTGGAATCCTGCCTCGTCGATCTCATAACCTTTCTCCGCCAGGATCTCTCTTGTCAGATCCGTCGGGAATCCATAGGTATCATACAGCTTAAACGCGTCGTCGCCGGAAAGGATTCTGCTTCCGCCGGCAGCCATCTTTTCCTCCAGCTCCGCCAGGATTGACAGTCCCTGGTCGATGGTTTTATTGAACTGTTTTTCCTCATTGTTCAGCACGTTAAAGATAAAATCTTTTTTCTCATCCAGCTCCGGATATCCGTCCTTGCTTCCCGCAATGACGCCGGCGCTCAGTTCCGCCAGAAACAGACGGTCGATGCCAAGCAGGCGGCCATGACGTGCCGCACGGCGGATCAGGCGGCGCAGAACGTAGCCGCGGCCTTCGTTGGTGGGCATGATACCGTCGGAAATCATAAAGGTCGCCGAGCGGATATGATCTGTGATCAGACGGATCGACACGTCTTTCTCATGGTCGGACTCATAGGTCACGCCTGCGATGGAGCAGACCTGATCACGCAGCGCCTGGACCGTATCCACGTCAAAAATGGAATCCACATCCTGCACAACCACTGCCAGACGCTCCAGTCCCATACCGGTATCAATATTTTTCTGATCAAGCTCAGTATAATTGCCTTCACCGTCGTTGTTAAACTGGGTGAAAACATTGTTCCACACTTCCATGTACCGGTCACAGTCGCATCCGACGGTGCAGCCCGGTTTTCCGCAGCCATACTTCTCTCCGCGGTCATAATAAATCTCTGAACACGGGCCGCAGGGACCTGCTCCGTGCTCCCAGAAATTGTCTTCCTTGCCAAAGCGGAAAATCCTCTCCGGCGCGATGCCGATCTCTTTTTCCCAGATTTCAAAGGCCTCGTCGTCATCCACATAGACCGACGGGTACAGACGGTCCGGATCCAGTCCCACAACCTCCGTCAGAAACTCCCAGGACCATGCGATGGCCTCATGTTTGAAGTAATCACCGAACGAAAAGTTGCCCAGCATCTCGAAAAATGTGCCGTGACGGGCGGTTTTTCCTACATTCTCAATATCGCCGGTACGGATACATTTCTGACAGGTGGTGACACGCTTTCTGGGCGGGATCTCCGCGCCGGTAAAATACGGCTTCAGCGGAGCCATACCTGAGTTGATCAAAAGAAGACTTTTATCATTCTGCGGCACGAGAGAGAAGCTCTTCATTGCCAGATGTCCTTTGCTCTCGAAGAATTCCAGAAACATTCTGCGGAGCTCGTTCACACCATACTTTTTCAACGTTTTTTCCTCCTATATGACCTGTGAAAGAGCCAAAAGCAAACGTTTCGTGCCGCTTCTGACTCTTTCCCTGAAAAGATATTACTGTTCACAGCCGTTCACAGTAACTTCGCGGCTCCAATGTAAATCCGCTTCGCGAATGGGAGCCGTCACATCTTTACTTACTATACCACAACACTTTATCCGACGCAAATCTTTTTGAATTTCTTTTTGCCCCGTCTCAGAACAGAACCCTCCGGGAGGATACTCTCCTTTTTCACCTGGAATTTAATGTCGGTGATCTTCTCCCCGTCCAGGGTTACGCCGCCCTGTTCGATGGCGCGGCGTCCTTCATTTCTCGTTCCCACAAGCTCCGCTTTCTGGAGCAATGTGATCAGATCAATGCCGCCGTCGGTGAAGTCCTCGTCCTTAAGCTCTGTGGTCGGCATATGCTCCGCGTCTCCGCCGCCGGCGAACATGGCTTTCGCGCCGGACTCTGCCTTCTTTGCTTCTTCCTCGCCATGCACCAGCGCGGTCAGCTCGTATGCCAGGATCTCCTTGGCGCGGTTCAGCTGGCTGCCCTCCCAGGTGTCCATCTCGTCAATCTGCTCCAGCGGCAGGAAGGTCAGCATGCGCAGGCATTTGAGAACATCGGCGTCCGCCACGTTTCTCCAGTACTGATAGAAATCGAACGGGGAGGTCTTCTCCGGATCCAGCCATACGGCGCCGGACTGGGTCTTGCCCATCTTCTTGCCCTCGGAGTTCAAAAGCAGGGTGATGGTCATGGCGTACGCGTCCTTACCCAGTTTCCGGCGGATCAGCTCGGTGCCGCCCAGCATATTGCTCCACTGGTCGTCGCCGCCGAACTGCATGTTGCAGCCGTATCTCTGGAACAGCTCGTAGAAATCGTAGCTCTGCATCAGCATGTAGTTAAACTCCAGGAAGCTTAATCCTTTCTCCATTCTCTGTTTGTAACACTCCGCGGTCAGCATACGGTTTACCGAAAAGTGGGGGCCGATCTCCCGCAGAAAGTCCACATAATTCAGATCCAGCAGCCAGTCGGCGTTGTTGACCATCAGAGCCTTTCCCTCGGAAAAGTCGATGAAGCGGCTCATCTGTTTTTTGAAGCAGTCGCAGTTGTGCTGAATGGTCTCCCTGGTCATCATCTGGCGCATATCGGTACGGCCGGACGGATCGCCGACCATTCCCGTTCCGCCTCCCAGAAGGGCGATGGGACGGTTTCCCGCCTCCTGGAGACGTTTCATCAGGCACAGCGCCATGAAATGCCCCACATGGAGGGAATCGGCCGTCGGGTCGAAGCCGATGTAAAAGGTCGCTTTTCCATTGTCGATCAGTTCTCTGATTTCCTTTTCGTCGGTCACCTGGGCGATCAGGCCGCGGGCCACCAGTTCGTCGTAGATTTTCATTGTCTTTTCTCCTCTCAAATGATCTGTTTTTTTGACTTACAGAAAGCACGGGATTTTTCAGAAATCTGTTTATAAAAAAGCTCCCGTCCTTTCTATGAAAGGACGAGAGCACATATTCTCCCGTGTTACCACCTTACTTCACAACTGCCTCACGGCAGCTGCCTCTGTCGGTATCCAGAATTCGAATACCCTGACGCTGTAACGTTCGTCTCTTACGTCGCAGCCTACTTACGGTCGCTCTTTTGATGCTACCATGTTCGGTGCGCAGCTAGGGGAGGTATTCGGCAGTAGTTCATCATGCGCCTCTCATCAGCCGGCTGCTTTCTGTTTTCATCCGTACTGCTTACTTGTTCCCGTCGTCGCTTTTGTTTCAGTATAGCCAGAGGAACAGGATTTGTCAAGAGAGGTTTTTATATTTTTTCAGTACCTCTTCATCGTCGATCGTATAATTTTCCTGCCGCAGAATCCCGCAGATTTTGCGGATCACTGTAATATCTTCTCCCAATAATTCCGAAATCTGATCTGCCAGAAATCCCCGAAGTGTCATGCCGCGAGTCAGTGAGATCAATTTTAATAGCTCACCATCCAGACGACCTTTCCGTTCTCCATCGGCCACAAGCATTTCTCCCAACAATGTCATTCCAAATCTCTCCTTTACTTTTTCCAGCGCTTCCCCCTTCAGAAGCTTTACCGCAAACGCATACAAAATGGATTCCATCCTCTGCCGGTCTTCTTTTTTGATCCCCGCTTCCCGGCAGCGGATCAGTTCCAGACTCCGGCTGATTCTGTCTTCCACTGAACTTGTTCCTGCCATCAGCGGCGTGAGAAGCAGCGGGATCAGACGACTTTTTCCCAGCTTTTTCCCTTTCTCTCTGCGCTTTTCCAGCAATTTCAGGATTCGCTCCCCATCTTTGTCTTTCAGACAGACAACCTGCACTTTATAAATACTTTCACCGTTTATCAGCTCCGTCTTTGGATTCCTCACGTTCGCTGTGCAGATCACCACCGTGCTCACTGGAGCGCCCAGGGTCATACTAAGATAAGACTCGTATACCCGAAAGCGTCTCAGGTCATGAACCGTAATCTGGTCGCTTTCAAATTCCAGATGCCTGTAACTTCCATCAGTCATCTCAAAATTGAAATCGTCTTCCAGTCTTCGGGCCTCCAGATGGATATGTTCCGTTGGAGCTACTCTTAAAACCTTTCCTTTTACGCCCAAATACGGCAGAAGATCTTCGCCAAAATACTGAGCGGCGGTTTTCATTGCCTTGTCCTCCAGCTGTTCCTTTTTGTTGTTGTTTTCCAACCATGCCTCCTGTTCCGGCTGGCGGATGTTTTTCGTTTTCTTTTCACAATTATAAATCTTTTTTTGTGACCGGACAACCATATTGCCTGTTTTTCTTTTGATTTTTTTGTAAAAAATAACTTTGTGGATATTTGATCCGATGAGAATCATGAATTACTTTTGATCTGTTTTCTTGAATCGATAGATAAAAACTTATCCTATTTGGTAAGTTTAGGATTTGCTTTTGCGGCTCTCCTGACTGGATAGCCGCTGAGTTTCTCGTGAAAAGATTGGAAAAGCTTCCCACCCTGTTCTCCGATCATAGTTATCTTATCATGTGTGCCTAACGAATGTAAACAGCTTTTTGTATTTTTTCGTCCAATCGGATGCCGTAAGTCTGTCTGTATGAAACGTTCACAAAAAGAATCCTCCACCGTTTCACACCCGGCACTCCATCTGACAGTCAAACGGCTCCGCCTCCACATGTTTCCGGATGTACTCCTCCGCTTCCACACAGCCCATAGCCCGGTAAAATGCCTGGGTTTCCACTGCAGAATGAGCGGAGATATAAAGCTTCTCCGCCCCATGCGCCCTCGCCCAGCCGGCTGCGCGCAAAAACAGCTCCTTTCCGATCCCCTGCCCGCGCAGGTCCTCGGAAACATGGATGCTGGTGAGGTCCAGATAATTTTTCCTGCTTCCCAGCGGCTCCGACTCCACGGAGACAAACCCTTTCAGCCGGCCGTCCAGGAAAGCTGCGCAGACAAACCCGCCGGTACGTCCCGTGTTTTTCAGACATTTCACCAGAAATTCGTACTCTTCCTCGCTCCAGTCGTCGATGAACGGATCCTCCCGGACCACCCATGCGCCGTTTTCTCTCCGCCAGCAGTCTTTTACCACCTGACGGCGGACAAAATCCCGGAAAAGTTCCCGGCAGATTTCATCCTCCGTCAGTGTCCGGTATTCCATATATTGAATATGTTTCATATGTTTCATGTCTTCCATCTGTCACATATCACTCAACCGTCACACGGCTGTTGAACTTATCCAATGCAAGCGCCGCAACAACGCCAACTGCCAGACAGATAAGATTTACCACACACTGGCCAGGACTGGTGAAGCCGGACACCGGAACGATCATCACAGTGGCCGCGATGACAATACCGATGATGCCATGGAAGGCGATAGAATAGTAATTGTCAAACAACGCATTGATCGCCTTTGCCAGGCAGATGACCGTCACCAGCGCGCCGGCTCCGCCGGGAATCAGAACTCCAAAATCAAAATGGCCGATCCCGTCAATAAACGGCGTGTAAAGTCCCAGCGGCATCAGCAGGGTGGAAAAACTCATACCAGGAGCGATCACGCTCAGCGCCAGACAGAAGCCGCAGAACAGATACCAGAAAAAGTTCGGCGTCACTTCCACAGAGAACATTTTCAGTCCGATCAGCAGGGCAAAGATCACACACATACAGACGATCATGGAAATAAACGAACCCTTACTCCGGCCTTTCTCTCCGGCCTCCCGAAACAGCGACGGAAGCATTCCGCCGATGAGGCCAATAAACAGGCACACCGACTGATCCGGATACTTTTCCAGGAAGAACGAAAGGATATTCGCCACCCCAAGGAAACCAATCACCCCTCCGATTCCCACAGGGATCAGCGGCGGCACATGGGTCTTAAAATTCTTGAATGGATTTGACAAAAGTTCCATGATCGGCTTATAGATACCGAAAATAACGCTGAGAACTCCTCCGGAGATTCCCGGCAGCACCGCGCCAAGCCCGATCAGCGCGCCCTGCACGATCCGAAATACAAACTGCAGCGGACGAAAACCACTGTTTTTTTCATTGCTCATACATTTTATGATCCTTTCCTAGATTCTGTCCGGCCATGTGTTTGAAAGAATATACGAAAGGAACCGCGGCGGCTTTCTCTGCCGGTTTCCGCCTGTTCCTATGTTTTATGCGCGGACAGCTATCAGTGATTATACTATCATTCTCCGCAGTTTTCAAGCTGAAAAACCGCCGTACGCGAAAACACTGTAACAGTTCAGCCTGCCACAATCCCGCGAGGTGTTTTCGCGTAGAATGCGCGAAAACCCGAGGCCTGCAGCGCGAAACTGCATGAAATGCAGTTTCTGTGCATCGCGAAGCGTGTAATAGTTCAGCAACGCTGAACTGTTACAAAGCACTTTTTCCCTGTCACTGAAACTGTGAATAATAAAGCTTCGCGTAAAGTCCGCCCTGGCGCAGCAGTGTATCATGATTCCCCTGTTCCACGATATCGCCGTTCTGCACCACCAGAATGTGGTCGGCGTTCTGGATCGTGGACAGCCTGTGGGCGATGACAAAACACGTCTTGCCTTTCATCAGTTCCCGCATGGCCTGCTGGATCTTTTCCTCCGTCTGCGTGTCCACGTTGGAGGTGGCCTCGTCCAGAATCAGCATTTTGGAATCCAGCAGCATGGCCCGGGCGATGGTGAGCATCTGTTTCTGCCCTTTGGAGAGGCCGGAGCCGTCTCCGGTGAGAACCGTCTGGTAGCCTTCCGGCATCTGCATGATAGCTTCATGGATGTGCGCCGCCTTGCAGGCCCTGACCACATCCTCCATGGTGGCGTCTTCCTTTCCGTAGGAAATATTCTCATAAATGGTCCCCGTAAACAGCCAGGTATCCTGCAGCACCATGGTGTAGGCCCGCCGCAGACTGCTTCTGGTCAGGCTGGAAATCTCCTTTCCGTCCACGGTGATGGAGCCGGACTGCGGATCATAAAAACGCATGAGCAGATTGATCAGCGTGGTTTTTCCGGCGCCGGTGGGACCGACGATCGCCGTCAGGCTGCCTGGTTTCGCGTGAAAGCTCAGATCATGGAGAATGATCTGTCCTGGCAGGTAACCGAAGCAGACATGCTCCATGCGCACGTCTCCTTTTACCTCGGCAAGTTCTTCCGCGTTTTCCCCATCCGCCGGCTCAGGCGCCTCGTCGATCAGGCGGAAAATACGCTCTGCCGCCGCGGTGGCCGACTGCAATTCGCTTAAGATGTTCGCCGCCTCATTGATCGGGCCGGAAAATTTCCTCGAATACAGCACAAAAGAGGAAAGATCCCCAAGAGAAATGCTCTGGAACAGATAAAGCACCGCCCCCAGCACACTGATCAGCGACAGGGACAGATTGTTGATAAAGTTGACGGAAGGTCCCGTCATGCTTCCATAATAATCCGCGTTGTAATAGGCGTCCACGGCCTCCGTATTCTTTTTATCGAAACGTCCGATCATGGTCTCTTCCTGATGGTACGCCTTGATCGTCTTCTGACCGCTTATGATCTCCTCGGAATATCCGTTCAGTTCTCCCAGCTTCGCCGAACGTTTGCGGAACAGCGGCCGCACCCGGCGGGTCATGTACCGGGTCAGCACAATGGAGGCGGGTATGGTGATCACAAACACAGACACCAGCGCCGGCGCGATCATCAGCATCATTACCAGGGAACCGGTGACCGTGATCACACTGGTGCAGATCTGCAGGAGGTCATTGGCCAGGGAGGCGTTGACGGTATCAATATCGTAAGAGATACGGCTGATGATATCGCCGGTCTGGGTTCTGTCAAAATATCCCACCGGCAGACTCATAAGGGTATCAAAAATATCCTTCCGCATCTGATAGATCACCCTCTGGCTGAAACGTATGGTAATGCGGGACAGCACATACATCAGCAGCGAAGACAGCGCGTAAAAGCCGATCATCAGCGCCGCGTAAAAGAATACCAGAGGAAACTCCACATCTCCCGGACCATGGATGGCGTCGATGGCGTAGCCGGACAGCATCGGTCCCACCAGTCCCAGCAGGTTGCTGACGATGGTCAGCATAAGCGCCAGAAGCAGCATCCATTTATACTGATACAGATATCCCCACAGACGGATCAGCACATAACGCCGGTCTCTGGGCTTCTCCTTGGTGTACTTTTCATCTTCCTCAGAGACAGGCCCTTTCTGGAAAAACGAGAACGAATTATCCTTTGAAGAGTTCCGTCCTTCCTGCTTTTTCTGGGATTTCTGATATTTCCCGCCTTCCTGCTTCTGCTGGGATGCCGGGTTTCTCCGGCCTTCCCGTTTCTGCTTATCTGTGTCAGACGGCTTCATACGCGTCACCTCCCATCTGTGAAAGACTGATCTGCCGATAAGGCTCACAGGACTCCATCAGCTCCTCATGGGTTCCGTATCCGATCTCTTTTCCATTTTCCAGCATCAGGATATGGTCCGCGTGGCGGATGGAGCTTGCCCGCTGCGCCACAATGATCGTGGTTGTGCCGCTGAAATTTTCCGCCAGCGCATTCCGAAGCCGGGCGTCCGTCTGATAATCCAGCGCGCTGGAGGAATCGTCCAGAATCAGAATCTCCGGATGCGCGGCCAGCGCCCGGGAGATCAGCACCCTCTGCTTCTGGCCGCCGCTGAGATTGGAGCCGCGGATGGCCAGCCGGTAACCGAGACCGTCCTCCAGCTCCTGGATAAACGGGCGCGCCTGGGCACAGTCAACCGCGCGGCCGATCTCCTCCGGTGAGATTTCCCGGCCGAAGCGGATATTTTCCTCAACCGTATCTGCGAACAGCACGTCGTTCTGGAAGACAATGCCGAACTTTTCATGCAGTTCCTCAAATGGAATCCCCCGCACATCATCGCCGCTGATACGGATGGTTCCCTGATCGGCGTCATAGAAACGGATCAGCAGATTGATCAGCGTACTCTTTCCGCAACCGGTAGCACCGATGATTCCCAGGGTCTCTCCCTTTTTCAGGGCGAAGGAAATGTCCGATACCACCTCCGAACGGCCGAAATGATAGGCAAAGGACACATGGTCGAACTGAATGTGATACTCCGACTCCTGATGGTCCCTGGCGCCGGTTTTCAGATCCTCCGGAGCGTCCAGCACCTCGCTGATACGCCTGGCCGAAGCGGAGCCTTTGGAGAACAGCATGAACATACGGTTGATGGAAAGCATCGCGTTCAGGATAATGGTAAAGTAAGTCAGAAACGCCAGGATCGTGCCTGTCTGGGTTTTTCCACCGGCCACGCGGAACGCTCCGGCCACCACCACCAGGGTAAGTCCCGTGTTCAAAAACAGGTTCATCAGGGGATTGCTGGCCGCCATTGTAACGTTGGCCCTGGTCTCCTTCTCCACGATATTTTCATTGGCCGCCTGAAACCTGCCTTTTTCATACTCCGTCTTGGACAGGGCCTTGATGACACGGATACCGGAAGCATTTTCCCGCACCACCCGGGTCATACGGTCCACCGCCTGCTGCAGCTGGGTATACAGAGGGATACCCTTCCGGGAAATATAAAAGACCGTCACCGCCACAAAAGGCAGCACCGCCAGCAGGACCAGCGTAAGTACCGGCTCCATAAACATAGTCATCGCGATACCGCCCAGCAGGAGGATCGGCGCGCGGATGCCGAGACGCTGCATCATTCCGATCATCTGATGAATGTTGTAGGTGTCCGAAGTCAGACGTGACTCCAGCGACGCGATGGTGAAGGTGTCCGTCTGACGGCAGGAAAGGTAGGAGATCCTCTCAAACAGATCGTGACGCAAACGCTCCGTGGTATCCCTGGCCACACGGGAAGCCATACGGTTGGCGATCACATTTCCCGCCCACGCGATCACGGAGCAGACCAGCATCAGAAATCCGTAGAGCAGAATCTCCGCCATATTTTTTCTTGGAACGATCACGTCGATCAGGTAGGATAAGATCCACGGAAGGAACAGATCCATGATCGTTCCCGTAAATTTGATGGTGACACCGAGGATCATCCGCGGAACGTGCGGATGCAGATAGAGAAATACTTTTTTCACTGAAAAACCACCCCTTTGCTATATGATTGCATCAGCAATTATTGCACACACAACTATATAAACAGCATACTATCGCATCCCCAAAATGTCAATGGGTTTTCGGGTTTTGAGGGCGGACGAAAGCAGGGAGGAGCAGGCGGCATGGGAGGGGCGGGGGACGGCTGCGGGGGTATGGAAAATCTAAACGGGGCGGCAGCCCGCAGGACGGGGACCGGCGCAATTCGACAGGAATGCCTGATGCATTCCCGTCTCAGTGCGCCTCAGGCTCAGGGCATGAAGCCCTTCGCCTGCCCCGTCCTGCGGGCCGCCGCCCCGTTAAGATTTTCTCACACCCCCGCAGACGCCCCCCGCCCCTCCCATGCCGCCTGCTCCTCCCTGCTTTCTGGCTGCTTCAAAAACCGGCTGTGGGTGGCGGCGGTGAGGGCGATGGGTCTATGCACATCCAATAATTGCATTTTCTCCTGCAAAGTAATCGTAAATAACCATCCGATCAAAAATCAATCGCGAGTATTCTCTCAACCGCTTGTAAAGAGCAGAAAGTAGGGCGGGGGGCAATAAAAAACGGCAGTAATATGTAGTACTAGGATGCAGCATTTGCGGCACTTTTCCGCACGCAATACCTATTATCTCCATCCAAAAGCCAACCGCACGCACCCCACGTAACCGCCTGTGAAGAACAGAAAGCGGGCCGGGGCCGGTGGGCGGGGCGTTTGGCGGGCATCTGCGGGGAGGGGAGAAAATCTTAACGTCCCGGAGGCGTTCCTGACGGGGCAGGATTTGGACTTCACGTCCAAATCCTGAGGCGCACTGAGACGGGAATGCATCAGGCATTCCTGTCGAATTGCGCCGGTCCCTGTCCGGAACGCCTCCGGGACGTTTAGATTTTCCCCCTCCCCGCAGCCGCCCGCCAAACGCCCCGCCCACCGGCCCCGGCCCGCTTTCGTCCGCCTTCACCTCACCAAACGGTAATAAGTCCTTGCGGTAAGGAGATACACCAGCACATACATGACCGCAAACGCCAGATAACTCCCCACCGTGCAGAAAACAAAAAGTCTTGTGTTCAGCAGGTTCAAAAGTTTCAGAAGCTTGGAAATCATCGGAAACGCCGCGGCCACATGCAGTCCGGCTGCCGCCAGCGGAAGGAAAAAGACCGTCAGCACCTGGGAGCGTATGGACGCCCGCACCTCCTGCCGGCTCAGTCCTACCTTCTGCATGATGGCATATCTTTCTTTGTCGTCGAAGCCTTCCGAGATCTGCTTGTAGTAAATGATCAGCACTGCCGCCATCAGAAACAGAACGCCAAGAAATGCTCCCAGGAAGAAAAAGCTTCCGTACAATCCAACAAAGCCTGGCCGCGCTTCCTGGCGGGATTCGACGGTTCCCTGAAACTCCTCCGGGTACAGCTGTTCCTGGAGTTCCCGGTAAAACGCTTCCTGCTCCTCTTTCCCGGCGTCTGTGTCGAAGCCATAGTAATACTGGTACTCTGCCGCCTGTCCGGCCAGGATTTCTTTTTGCCGCTGATACAGTTGTTCCAGCTGTTGTTTGTCCCGTACCACAAGAAAATAACCGTTGGAAGCGTTGGCGGCTATGATCCCGTTTCCCGGAAAAAGCTTCAACGTCTTTTTTATGGAAAAATCCCGTCCCAGCACATTCAGCGAAGGATTGTCGTACGCGCTTCTGTTGGCGTACAGCAAGATCTCATCCTCCTGCATCGTCTCGTCTGTCCCCATGACCGTATTGTAATCGGCAAGCGTCAGAAAGGTGAGCGTCGCGAAGGAATCCGGTGCTGACGCCGAGTCCGCCTGGAACATCTGAAAAGAATCCTCCTGCTGAACACACGGGATCCTAAGGTAGGTATACTCCATGCTGTCTGTCACCTGGAGTTTCCGGCGTTCCAGAAGTTCACCAATCTGACGGATGATCTCCTGGCTGCGCTCTTTGTCCTCCTGGATATACAAAGAAAAATCATTGGGATACCGGCTGCGGATACTGTCCTCCATGCCGAACATCAGCGAACTGGTGGAGGAGATCATTACCAGCACCATGGTGGACAGCACACAGATATTCGCCAGTCCCACCGCGTTTTGTTTCATACGGTAAAGCATGCCGGAAACGCTGATAAAATGCCGGGTACGGTAATAATATCTTTTGTTTTTCCGCAGCAGTTTCAGAAAAGCGATACTGCCCGCCGCAAAGGTCAGATATGTGCCGGCAATGACCAGCAGCACAGCCACAAAAAACATAGAGAGCGCGGACACAGGATTTTCAATGGACAGCGCAAGGTAATACCCGCTTCCCACACAGAGAATCCCCGCAAGCGCCAGAAACCAGCGGGCCTTCGGCTCCTGCTCTCCCGCCTGGCCTTTGCGCATCAGTTCCATGGGACTGGCCACATGGAGCTGACGCACAGTGTTCAGGAAAATCGCGGAAAAGATAACCGCAAACAGCACAACCGTCGCCCCCACCGCCCGCGGAGAGACAAAAAATCCCAGGGAAACATTGGCCCCCATTACTTTTGCAATCAAAAGGAACATGGCCTTATCCAGCGCCACGCCCAGAAGCAGGCCGCCGCCGATCCCGGTCAGCGCCGTATACAAAGCCTCAAAGGCCAGCGTTTTGGCCAGATGGCGTTTCTCCATGCCAAGGATATTAAACAGCGCCAGCTCTTTCATCCTGCGGCGCACCAGAAAGCTGTTGGTGTAAAACAGAAAAATGCACGCGAAAAACGCCACCACCCAGCTTCCCAGATACATGACATAGGCGATTACATCCTGCCCCACCATCTGCTCCAGCCCCGGGTTCAAAGACAGGGATTTTACGATATAAAAGACTGCCGCGGTCACCACACAGGTCAGAAGATACGGCAGATACGTCTGACCGTTCTTGCGGATATTGGAAGCCGCAAGCCTGGGAAACAACCATTTATTCATGATGATCACCGCCTGTCAGCAAAAGAGTCAGCGTATCGGAAATTTTCTGATACAACTGTTCGTTGGTCTGGCTGCCCCGGTAGATCTGATGGAACACTTGCCCGTCCCGGATAAAAAGCACACGGCCCGCGTGGCTGGCGGCCTTCGCCGAATGGGTCACCATCAGGATTGTCTGGCCGTCCATGTTCACATCGCCAAAAATCCGCAGCAGCTGGTCTGCGGCCCTGGAATCCAGCGCTCCGGTGGGCTCGTCCGCCAGAAGCAGCTTCGGATGTGTGATCAGCGCCCTGGCCACCGCCGCCCGCTGCTTCTGTCCCCCGGACACCTCGTAAGGATATTTTTTCAGCAGCTGCCGGATGCCCAGACGGTCAGCCAGCGGCTCCAGCCGGCGGCCCATCTCTCCATAATCTGTTCCCACAAGCACAAGGGGAAGAAAAATATTATCCTGCAAAGTAAACGTATCCAGAAGATGAAAATCCTGAAAGACGAACCCCAGGTTATCCCTCCGGAACGCCGAGATCTCTTTCTCACCTACACTGAGAAGACTGCGTCCTTCCAGAAGTACGTCCCCGCCGGTGGGCCGGTCAAGGGCCGCCAGAATATTCAGAAGCGTGGATTTTCCGCTTCCGGATTCCCCCATAATCGCCACATATTCTCCCTGCTCCACAGAGAAGGACACGTCGGACAACGCCTGTACCTGGTTTTTTCCGGAGCGGGTGGTATAGATCTTCTTCAGGCATTTCGCCTCTAAAATCGCCATTTGTAAAACCTCCTTTTCCTGTTGACGTGCCCTCATTATAGCAGGACGGCCGAAACGCCACCATTTCTTCCGGTGACATTTCGGCCAATCCATGTGACAATTTTGTAATGCCCATCGCCTCACTCCGGCCGCGAAAGATCGATAAAGATCGTCGTCCCGGCGCCCGGGGTGGATTCCGCCCAGATTCTGTGGGACAGCCGCCCGGCTGCCGTACGGCACAGATACAGTCCAAGACCCGTGGATTTCTTGTCCGCCCGGCCGTTGAATCCGGTAAATCCTTTCTCAAAAACCCTCGGAAGATCCTCCGGCGCAATGCCGATGCCTGTGTCCGCAAGCTTCAGTACCTTCTCTGGCGTGACCTCTATGGAAACGCTGCCCTCAAAGGTATATTTGATACTGTTGGACAGCACCTGCTCAATGATAAACAGCAGCCATTTTTCATCGGTCAGAACCTTCACAGAGGCAGGATGGTAGATCAGCCGGATCTTTCTGCGGATAAACTGAGGCGCGTATTTTCGGATAGCCTGGCGGATGATCCCGTCCAGGTCGTACTCCTGGAATACATAGTCGGAGGTATCGCTCCCCAGGCGCAGATAGGTGAGGACCATCTCCACATATTGCTCAATGCGGAACAGCTCTGCCAGCAGCTCTCTGTGTTCCTCCGTGTCTTCCCGCTCCAGCAGCATCTTCATCACCGCGATGGGGGTTTTGATCTGGTGTACCCAGGTGGTGTAGTAGTCCATGCTCTCCCGCTGTCCGGCCTGCCACCGGGTCTGCGCCTCCTCCAGCAGCTGGCTCAGCCTGCGCGTCATCTCCTGCAGGTCCCGCTCCGCCAGTGACACCGGCTCCGGCAGGTCCCCGGTCTCATAGGGGAGCGCCCTGGAAATCCTGCAGTATTCCAGATGGCGTTTCCGGTAAAACACCACATGCACCGTCACCACCGCGGCGGCGGCCAGCAGGCACAGTCCCGCCGCGTACAGCACAGCCTCCGTGAGCACGCCGTACAGCCAGAACACCGCAGCGAAGATTCCTGTGAAACAAAAAAACAGCAGTCCGCTTTTCCAATACTGTCTCAGATAGCTTCCAAGAACAGCGCGCCAGCTTTCTTCTTCCATTTTCTTTCCTCCCTGTCGTACCAGAGCGTGTATGAAAAATGCTTTCTGCAAGATGTGCGTCACAATTTGTGGGACATACATCTTGCAGGAATAAATTTTCAATGTGACATTCAGCCAGCTGAACTGTTACGGCATCCGACCATTAAAAATCGCTTCCCGATGGACTGGATGTCTGCAGGCATTACGTTTTCATACGGTCTGCGCAGACCTGGCTGAATAGTTACTTTTCAAACACGCTCCAGAATCTCTTGCCCTGCCAGCCTATTCGATAATATAGCCGCTGCCAACCTTCGTGGTGATAAAATTTTTCAATCCAACACTCTCCAGCTTCTTCCGCAGCCGGTTCACATTGACCGTTAAGGTGTTTTCCTCCACATAGTCGTCCATCTGCCAGAGCCGGGTCATCAGCGTATCGCGGCTGACTACCCTGCCCTTTTGCTCCATCAGCGTCTGAAGGATCCGGAACTCATTTTTCGTAAGTTCCATCCGCTCTCCCTGGTAGCTTAAGGATGTGTCGTTGAGATTCAGTACCGCGCCCCGGTGCTCCATAAGCGGAACTTTTCCCGACAGATCGTAGGCCCTGCGAAGCAGTGCCTGAAGCTTCGCCGTCATCACCCGCAGGTCCACCGGTTTGGCGATAAAATCATCCCCTCCCATATTCATGGCCATGACAATGTTCATGTTGTCGGAGGCTGACGACAAAAACACCACCGGCACACTGGAGATTCTGCGAATCTCGCTGCACCAGTGGTATCCATTGAAAAACGGCAGCATAATGTCCACCAGCACCAGATGAGGATCGTACTCCACAAACGCCGGGATCACATTCTGAAAATCCCGCACACAGAAGACCTGGTTACCCCAGGACTCGATCTGCTGCCGGATGGCGTCCGCCAGAGACCGGTCGTCTTCGATCACAAAAATCCGATACATTGCTGTCTGCTCCTTTCTGTCCATAGATCTGCCTTTCAAAAACTCCGTAACAGTTCAGCGTTGCTGAGCTGTTACAAAACTCCGGCTGCGGGCCGGCCGCTTTTTGCAGCCGCCCGCAGCCGGAATGTCTGAAAACGCCTTCCCGCAGGACCGCACATCGGGATAATGGCAGGCCAGCGCGTATTTACAAACTGCTTTCCGCAGGATGTGCGTCACTGCCGCGCGCCCTGTGACAGGGTAAACTGTTTTACAGCGCCTGCTCCCGCATATTTGGCAAACTCGCCGCCTTTTACAACAACCAGCGTGGGGGCCTGGGCAACGTTGTATTTCTGGAACAGATCCGTATTGCTCTCATCTACCACGACTTTCTCGTAAGGGAAACCGATCTCGTCGAGATAACCGCAGGCAATCTGACAGTTGGGGCAGGTTTTCGTCGCGAACAGGTACGCCTGCTCCGAAACTTTCGCAGAGGCTGCAGAGACCGCAGAGGCCGCAGCTTCCTTCTGCACTTCAGGCTCTGACACTGCTTTTTCGGCCGTCTCTGCCGCCGGTTTTCTCTTGCCGCACTCCCCGGACACGGATTTTGCAGCGGTCTTATCTGTCCGGACTTCTTCCCCGGTCTTTTGCAGTCCAGTCTCCCCTGCGAAAATATCCTCCGTCTTCGGCCCGCTGTGGGTCAGGACGCTGGTTCCCACATTGTATTCCTTCCGTTCTCTGTACTCCTGCAGTTTTCCTGCGTTCCAGTTCTGCACCGGACGGTAGTAGCCGGTGATCCTGCTGTAGACCTCCGCCGGCTCGCCGCACTCCGGACACACGAAATGTTCGCCGCTTATATATCCGTGATTCTTGCACACAGAGTAGGTGGGTGAGATCGTGTAGTATGGCAGCCGGTAATTTTCGGCAATTTTGCGCACCAGGCGCGCGGCCGCCTGCCAGTCGGGAAGCTTTTCGCCCAGAAAGGCATGGAACACGGTTCCCGAGGTATAAAGTGTCTGCAGCTCGTCCTGCACGTCCAGCGCCGAGAAAATATCCTCCGTATATCCTACGGGCAGATGGGTACTGTTGGTGTAATAAGGCGTGCCGCCTTCCTCCGCGGCTGTGATGATATCCGGAAACTGCTCCACGTCGTGCTTTGCCAGACGATAGGCCGTAGACTCCGCCGGCGTCGCCTCCAGGTTGTACAGATCTCCGTACTGCTCCTGGTAATCCGACAGACGTTCCCGCATATGATTGAGCACCTGCTTCGCAAATTCCTGGCACTTTCTGTCCGTCATATCCGCGCGGATCCATTTGGCATTGAGCCCCGCCTCGTTCATGCCCACAAGACCGATGGTGGAAAAATGATTGTCAAAAGTACCCAGATACCTCTTGGTATACGGATAGAGTCCCTCGTTTAAAAGCTTGGTGACAACCGTCCGTTTGATCTTCAGCGAACGGGCCGCAAGGTCCATCATATGGTCCAGACGGCGATAGAACTCTTTCTCGTCTTTCGAAAGGTAGGCAATCCGCGGCAGATTGACGGTCACCACGCCGATGGAGCCTGTACTCTCACCGGAGCCGAAAAATCCTCCGGATTTTTTCCGAAGCTCCCGCAGGTCCAGACGGAGGCGGCAGCACATGGAGCGCACGTCCGAGGGTTCCATATCACTGTTGATATAGTTTGAGAAATACGGCGTTCCATACTTGGCCGTCATCTCAAACAGCAGCCGGTTGTTCTCCGACGGAGACCAGTCGAAATCCTTGGTGATGGAGTAGGTGGGGATCGGATACTGGAAGCCGCGTCCGTTGGCGTCGCCCTCCACCATCAGCTCGATGAACGCCTTGTTGACCATCTCCATCTCCTTTTGGCAGTCGCCGTAGGTAAAATCCTGCTCCTTTCCGCCGACCACCGCTGGCTGATCCTTCAGATCCGCCGGCACGGTCCAGTCCAGAGTGATATTGGTAAACGGCGCCTGGGTGCCCCATCTGGACGGCGTGTTGACCCCGTAGATAAAGGACTGGATGCACTGCTTTACATCTTTGTAATCCAGCTGGTCCGCCCTGACGAACGGCGCCAGATATGTGTCAAAGGAAGAAAACGCCTGAGCGCCCGCCCACTCGTTCTGCATGATCCCCAGGAAGTTTACCATCTGGTTGCACAGGGTGGACAGATGGCTGGCCGGCGCGGAGGAAATCTTTCCCGGGATGCCTCCCAGCCCCTCCATGATCAGCTGCTTCAGGCTCCATCCTGCGCAGTAGCCGGTGAGCATGGACAAGTCGTGCAGATGCAGGTCGCAGTTCTGGTGAGCTTTGCTGATCTCCTCGTCATAAATCTCCGACAGCCAGTAATTTGCCGTGATGGCGCCGGAATTTGAGAGAATCAGTCCTCCCACGGAGTAAGTCACCGTAGAATTTTCTTTGACACGCCAGTCGGACACATTCAGATAGTTATTGACTGTCGCCTTATAATTCAGGCAGCTGTTTTTCACGTTGCGAAGCTTCTCCCTCTGTTTCCGGTAAAGAATATAGGATTTGGCCACCCCTTCATAGCCGCCTCTGGACAGAACCGTCTCCACACTGTCCTGGATATCCTCCACATCCACATAGCCGTTCTTGATCTTCGGCAGAAAATCCGCCGAAACTTTTAACGCCAGGAAATCAATGATATTGTCGGTGTATTCGGTATTCGTCGCCTCGAACGCCTTTTTCATGGCCGCCGATATCTTTCCAATGTCAAACTCTGCAATTTCCCCATCTCTTTTTACAATCTGATACATCTTCCATACCTCCTGCTGTTATTCCGCGTAACATACGGCTGGCTGGACAACTGCTGTTCCACGCCAGTCCATCCGCTTTGGGCCATTACGCTATTCCAACCCTCTGACCTGAACCGCAGGCACATAAGGTTTTATACTTTCGGCAAACTCCAGCATCTGCCGTTTATCAAACGGACCCAGACCCTGCGGCCGGAGAACATTCCCCGTATCCTGATAGACCTGGAGATAATATTCCTTTGCTCCCTGGATCCATTTCGCCAGGGCGAGAACACTTTCCTGCGTATGGAGCCCCCGCACAAGAGTCGTGCGGAACTCATAGTCCACACGTCCCTCCATCAGAAGCCGCTTCGACTCCTCCACCGCCTGCAGATCCACCTCCACACCGGCGGCCTGACGGTACTGCTTGGGCCCATTTTTGATATCCATGGCCACACGGTCCACCAGCCCGTCCTCCATCAGCTGCCGCAGCATCCCCGGATGAGAGCCGTTGGTATCCAGCTTCACAAGAAATCCCAGGCTTTTGATCCTCGAAAGCAATTCCGGCAGATCCTTATGCACCGTAGGCTCACCGCCGGACACCACAACACCGTCCAGGATCTTTCTCCTCTTTTCCAGATACGAAAAAACATCCCCTTCGGCAAGAGTCTCACCAGACTTCCCCTCAGACACAAGCGGCGCGTTATGGCAGAACGGACACCGGAAATTACACCCTCCGGTAAAAACCGTACACGCCACCGCGCCGGGAAAGTCCAGAAGCGTTACTTTCTGCAAACCAACAATCCGCAGTTTCATCATCCCCTCCAACTCCGTTTTCAAAAAGCATAGCACATATAGTTCAGCAAGTCAACATCCACACAATATATAGTTTCTTTTCGTAACAGTTCAGCCTGCCACTATCCCACGAGGTGTTTTCGCGCAGAATGCGCGAAAATCCCGAGGCCTGCAGCGCGAAGCGTGTAATCGTTCAGCTAGGCTGAACTGTTACTCTTTTTGCAACATTCCATCTTTTTTCCATCCCACGAGATATTTTCGCATAAACACGCAAAAATACCCTGTTCCACAGTTTCTGTCCCCACAGTATGCAGCCGTCCAGCCATAAACCACCCGCCCTTCACCCACGGCCACCCAAAAAACAGAAAGCCGTCCCTGGCCGCCGTCATGTGCATAGGGCGGGCATCTGCGGGGGCGGCTGGAGAGTCTTAACGCGCCGGAGGTGTTCCGGCCGGGGCAGACTCCGTACTACACGTACGGAGTCTGAGGCGCACTGAGACGGGAAGTAACAGTTCAGCCTGCCACTATCCCGCGAGGTGTTTTCGCGCATTCTGCGCGAAAATCCCGAGGCCTGCAGCGCGAAACTGCATGAAATGCAGTTTCTGTGCATCGCGAAGCGTGTAAT
>JAGHIA010000024.1 GCA_017887445.1 Fusicatenibacter sp. | reverse complement strand
ATCTGAAAAGCTGCGAGAAAATCTTAACGCGCCAGCGTCCCGCCGGACGGGGCAGGCGCAGGACTGCAAGTCCGGAGCCTGAGGCGCACTAGAGTGTGTTTGAAAATTCATTCCTGCAATCTGCACGCCCCACTTTGTGGGGAGTTTGCCCCAGAATCAGTCAGCGTAGCCCGCTACGCCTCCTGATTCTGGAACAAATTCCCCACAAACTGTGACGCGCATCTTGCAGAAAGCAATTTTCAAACACACTCTGAGACGGGAATGCATCAGGCATTCCTGTCGAATTGCGCCGGTACCCGTCCGGCGGGACGCTGGCACGTTTAGATTTTCCGCAGCTTTTCAGCCGCCCCCGCACACCCCATGGCGCCGGCCCCACTGCGCGTTCGTGGTTGCGCGTTCGTCCGCCGTTCGTCCGAAAAAAACCATTGTTAAGGCCGGGAAAATAAGGTATACTAAGGATAACACCAGCCGCCGGTCCCGCCCGGTTCCCGCAGCACGCCTCGGCATTACGCGCTCTCGGCGTTGCGGCCTTGCCCAAACGGTCCGCCCGGCTGAACGTCTTGCGCAGAGCCACTGTAACAGTTCAACACAGCTGAACTGCCGCGGACCGGCATCTGCAAAAATACAGAGCAAAGGATGGGAATGTCAAATGTTAAGAATTGGATTGCTTACAAGCGGCGGCGACTGCCAGGCGCTGAACGCGACAATGCGCGGCGTGGTAAAAGGACTGGCAAACAACGTGAAAGACCTGGAAGTCTACGGATTTATGAACGGCTACAAAGGCCTCATCTACGGCGACTACCGGATGCTGACCTCCAAAGATTTCTCGGGAATCTTAACCCGGGGCGGCACGATCCTTGGAACCTCCCGCCAGCCGTTCAAGCTGATGCGTGAGCCGGATGCCAACGGCCTGAACAAGGTGGAGGCCATGACCCAGACTTATCACAAGCTTCGTCTGGACTGCCTGGTTATCCTGGGCGGCAACGGAACCCAGAAGACGGCGAACCTTCTTCGGGAGGAAGGACTGAATATCCTGCACCTTCCCAAAACCATCGACAACGATATCTGGGGCACCGATATGACCTTCGGCTTCTACAGCGCGGTCAACATTGCCACAGACGCCATCGACTGCATCCACACAACGGCTTCTTCCCATCAGAGAGTGTTCATCGTGGAGGTTATGGGACATAAGGTTGGCTGGCTGACCCTGTACGCGGGCATCGCCAGCGGCGCGGACGTGATCCTGATTCCGGAGATTCCTTACGATATCGACAAGGTTGTGGCGGCGATCGAGAAACGCAGCAGAAACGGCAGCGGTTTTACCATTCTTGCGGTTGCCGAAGGCGCTATTGCCAAAGAAGACGCGGCGCTGCCAAAGAAAGAACTGAAAAAGAAGATGGAAGCGAACGCGAAAAAATATCCGTCGGTTTCCTACAAGATCGCCAAGGAGATCGAGGAAAAGACCGGCATGGAGATCCGTGTTACCGTACCGGGCCATACCCAGCGCGGCGGCAGTCCCTGCCCCTATGACCGCGTACTTTCCACCAGGATCGGCTCCGAGGCAGCTCAGCTGATCATGGACAAAGAGTACGGCTATATGGTAGGTATCATCAACGGAAAGATCAAAAAGGTTCCGCTGGAATCCTGCGCAGGCAAGCTGAAAATGGTAGCGCCCGACGACCAGGTGGTACAGGACGCGAAACGTATCGGCATCAGCTTTGGCGATTGACGCAAAAAAGACATAAATCAGGAGAATCATTCATGAGTTATACTGCTCTTTACCGGAAATTCCGTCCGGACACCTTTGCGGATGTAAAAGGGCAGGACGCTATCGTTACGACACTGAAAAATCAAATGAAAGCCGACCGGCTCGGACATGCTTACCTGTTCTGCGGGACCCGCGGGACAGGTAAGACTACGATTGCGAAGATTCTCGCGAAAGCGGTGAACTGCGAGCATCCGGTGGACGGCAGCCCCTGTAACGAATGTGCGTCCTGCCAGGCCATCCAGGCGGGGATTTCCACCAATGTCATAGAGATCGACGCGGCTTCCAACAATGGCGTCGACAACATCCGCGAGATCCGGGACGAGGTGGCCTACCGCCCCACCCAGGGAAAGTACAAGGTTTATATTATCGACGAGGTGCATATGCTTTCCACGGGAGCCTTCAACGCTTTGTTGAAAACCCTGGAGGAGCCGCCGTCCTATGTGATTTTTATCCTGGCCACCACGGAGGCCAACCGGATCCCGGTGACGATCCTCTCCCGCTGCCAGCGCTACGACTTCCGGCGGATCACGGTGGACACCATCGCGGACCGTCTGCGGGAACTGATGGAGACCGAGCAGGTGGAGGTGGAGGAAAAAGCCATCCGCTATATTGCCAAGGCGGCCGACGGCGCGATGCGTGATGCGCTGAGTCTTCTGGACCAGTGCATCTCTTTTTATCTGGGCCAGAAGCTGACCTACGAAAAGGTGCTGGAGGTGCTTGGCACGGTGGACACGGAGATCTTCAGCCGTATGCTCCGCTGCATCCTAAACGGGGACGTGTCCGGCAGCATCCACACCCTGGAGCAGCTGATCCTTCAGGGCAAGGAGCTTGGCCAGTTTGTCACGGATTTTACCTGGTATCTGCGGAATCTACTCATGGTGAAGAATTCCGGGGAGGAAGAAGACGCGCTTGACGTGTCGGCGGAACAGTACCGGATCCTGCGGGAAGAGAGTACAATGGTTGACGACGAGACGCTGATGCGTTATATTCGTATTCTGTCGGAACTTTCCGGCCAGATCCGGTTCGCGGTGCAGAAGCGCGTCCTGGTGGAGGTGGCGCTGGTAAAGCTTTGCCGCCCCCAGATGGAGACAAACCTGGATTCGGTGCTGGACCGTCTCCGGGTGCTGGAGGAAAAGATGGAGCAGGGAATCCCCCTGCAGGCAGTTCCGGCTGCGGCGTACGGTCAGGCGCCGGCGCAGGCGGCCGCCATGCCGGGGGCGTCTCCTACGGAGCAGGAGACGGCTTCTCAGCCGGTGGGAAAAGCGGCTCCGGAGGATCTTCAAAGGATCCGCGCCCAGTGGAAGATGATCGCCGGGCAGGCGGAAGAACCCTTCCGCCATTTTCTTATGAACGCCGTTCCGAAATACAACAAAGAGACCGGAGAGTCCCGGCTGTTTGTGGAACTTCAGGAAAATATCGCCGCCATGTATCTGGAGCGGGCGGACGCGCTTCAGGAACTGAAACAGATCATCGAACAGACGGTGGGAAAAACGGTGGATGTGGAACTGGTCCTGGCGGACAGGAAAAAGAACGGCGCGCTGTCGGAGATTTCCGTGGACAGTGTGCTGGAACAGGCGGTCCATATGCCCATCGATTACGACGATGAGGACGAGGAACCGGAGGAATTTGAGTAGAAGTAACTGTTTTGCGCGGCAGAACGGTTACGGATAAAACGTATGAAATAACAGGAGGAAAGAAAAACCATGGCAAAACGTGGAGGATTCCCGGGAGGAATGCCCGGAAACATGAACAACCTGATGAAGCAGGCACAGAAAATGCAGAAGCAGATGGAGGAAAACCAGAAGGCGCTGGAGGAGAAGACATTTACCGCCACCGCCGGCGGCGGAGCAGTGGAAGTGTCCATTTCCGGAAAGAAGGAAGTGACCGCGGTGAAAATCCAGGAGGAAGTGGTAGACCCGGACGATATCGAGATGCTGGAAGACCTGATCATGGCGGCAGTGAACGAAGCGCTGCGCAAGGTTGAGGAGGAAGCGGCATCCGCAATGTCGAAGCTCACCGGCGGCATGGGACTTGGCGGAGGATTTCCCTTCTGATGGACTACTACAGTGGATATATCAACAAGCTGATCGAGCAGCTGTCCCGCCTGCCGGGCGTCGGCGCCAAGACGGCCCAGCGGCTGGCCTTTCACATTATGAGTATGCCGGCGGAGCAGGCCCGGCAGCTGGCAGCGTCCATCACTGACGCCAAGGAGCATGTGCGCTATTGCAGCTGCTGCCAGACGCTGACCGACAGCGAACTCTGTCCCATCTGCCGGGACGGAAAACGGGACCACAAGCAGATC
The DNA here is from genome assembly GCA_017887445.1 of Fusicatenibacter sp. Lineage (GTDB taxonomy): Bacteria > Bacillota > Clostridia > Lachnospirales > Lachnospiraceae > Fusicatenibacter. The sequence continues at coordinate 6,161 of JAGHIA010000024.1, read as the reverse complement.
ATGGTGGTGGAGCATCCTCAGGACCTGGCTGCCTATGAGAAGACCGGGCGGTACGAGGGCGTGTACCATGTGCTCCACGGAGCCATTTCCCCGATGCTGGGCATCGGTCCCGACGACATCCGCTTAAAAGAGCTGATGCAGCGTCTGCAGGGCGACGTGGAGGAAGTGATTGTCGCCACAAACTCCAGCCTGGAGGGTGAGACCACCGCCATGTACATCAGCAAGCTCATCAAACCCACAGGCATCCGCGTGACCCGTATTGCCAGCGGCGTCCCCGTAGGCGGCGACCTGGAGAACATCGACGAGGTAACACTGCTGCGGGCGCTGGAGGGGCGGACGGAACTGTAACGGCAACAGTATAGCGGTGCGGAACTGTTACATGCTTCGCGATGCACAGAAACTGCATTTCATGCAGTTTCGCGCTGCGGGCCTCGGGATTTTCGCACATTCTGTGCGAAAACACCTCGCGGGACAGTGGCAGGCTGAACCGTTACCTGTAACGGGCATCTGCGCAAAACAGTACAGGAGAAAAAGTTTGGAAGTAAACTTCCAAATCTACCATTATTGGCGCAGCCAATGCACCATGAAAGGGGAAACAATGGGAAAAAAGCGAGTGACCTCGGAGGACGTGGCGAAGGCCGCAGGCGTGTCCCAGGGAACCGTCTCCATGATCCTGAACCGCAAGGAGAACGTGTCCTTCGGCCGGGAGACGGTGCGCAGGGTGGAGGAAGCCGCCCGGGAGCTGGGGTACCAGGTGCCCAAGCGGAAGACCAGAAAGGAAAGCCGCAACAAGCTGATCGTGGTCTTTTGTCCGACGCTGACCAATCCTTATTATGTGATGCTTCTGCAGGGCATCGAGGAGGTAGCCAGGGAGAAAGGCTACGGCGTTTTCGTCTGCAACACCCAGAGAGATCTGAAGATCGAGGAAAACTATCTGCGGATGATGAAAAGCGTTCAGCCGCTGGGCATCATCTATACCTGCAATCCCAGCGGAAGCTGCAGCGGCCAGGTTGGCGAGCTGGCGGCGGCCATCCCCCTGGTGATCATCAACAACCGGGAGGAGCTTTTGGAAATCGACGCGGTGGAGCTGAACAACGCCAAGCCGGGACGGCTGATGGCCCGGCACCTGCTGGATTTCGGCCACCGGAAGGTAGCGTTCGCGTCGCCACCGCTGACCTCCCGCCAGGGACAGCGGCTGAAGCGCGTGGAAGGCTTTGTGCGGGAATTTTCCGAAGCCGGCTGCGGGGACGGCGTGATCGTAAAGGCTGCCGCCGACGATATGGACAACCGGATCCCCAGCATGGATTCCGAGTACAAGATGGGCTATACGCTGACCAGGGAGCTGCTGCGGGAGGACCGGGAGCTGACGGCCATCGCCGGTATGAACGATATGATCGCTTTTGGCATCATGGACGCGCTGCTGGAGGAGAAGATCCGGATCCCCGGCGAGATTTCCGTGCTGGGATGCGACAATACCATTTATTCCAGCCTTCATGCCATCTCCCTGACCACCATCGACCATTATGTTTCCTTAAAGGGACGGGACGCCTGCGATATCATCATCCGGAAGATTCATTCCCAGAGAAATTATCACCAGGGGGACGAGCCCATCAGCACCTATCACATTGAATATGAGCCGAAACTGATCGCCCGGCGCAGCACTTCCTATGTGCGCGGCGGCGCTCTGAAAAGCGGCGGCCCCCGGCAGAAAAACGGAAAAAAATAAATGGGTTGGGTAAAAATTATTATTAATAATTCTGCTGTAGGGACAAATGCGGATAAAATCGGCTAGAAGATTGGCGGAAAGAGTCTGTAAAACCCAGGTAAAGAATTAATAATTATTAAAATTATTAATTGAAATAAGTATTAATAAAAATGGAGAGGCTTGACCTTTCCCGTGAAATTGCCTATACTTAGATTACAAAGTACGGCCGCTGAACAAACTGCGCGGCGGCAAAATAACGGTAATGTATAAGGAGGTACATCATGAAATTTTTTATCGACACAGCAAAGGTAGAGGACATTCGCAAGGCAAACGACATGGGCGTGATCTGCGGCGTAACCACGAACCCTTCCCTGATCGCCAAGGAAGGCCGCAACTTTGAGGAAGTCATCAAAGAGATCACCACCATCGTGGACGGACCGATCAGCGGCGAGGTAAAGGCTACCACCACAGACGCGGAAGGAATGATCGCAGAGGGACGTGAGATCGCGAAGATCCATCCGAACATGGTAGTAAAGATCCCCATGACCGTAGAAGGCCTGAAGGCAGTAAAGGTACTGTCCGCAGAAGGCGTTAAAACCAATGTAACCCTGATCTTCACCGCCAACCAGGCGCTTCTGGCGGCGCGCGCGGGAGCAACCTATGTATCTCCGTTCCTGGGCCGTCTGGACGACATCAGTGTGCGCGGCGTGGACCTGATCCGCGAGATCGCGGATATCTTCGATGTTGCCGGAGATATCGATACCCAGATCATTGCGGCCAGCATCCGCAACCCGATCCATGTAACAGACTGCGCGCTGGCAGGCGCTGATATCGCCACCGTTCCCTACGCAGTGATCGAGCAGATGACCAAACATCCGCTGACCGACGCTGGTATCGTGAAATTCCAGGCAGACTACAAGGCAGTATTTGGCGAATAATGGCGAATAAAAAGGAGAAAGCTATGAACACATTAGAGCTTCAGAAAACCGCCAACGAGATCCGCAAAGGAATCGTAAGCGGCGTACATGCGGCTAAGGCCGGCCATCCGGGCGGTTCTCTGTCCGCGACTGAGATTTTTACATATCTGTATTTTGAGGAGATGAATGTGGATCCGGAAAATCCCAAGGATCCGGACCGCGACCGTTTCGTACTGTCCAAAGGCCATACGGCGCCGGGTCTGTACGCGACGCTGGCCCAGAGAGGTTACTTCCCCAAGGAAGACCTTCTGACACTGCGTCATCTTGGCTCCTATCTGCAGGGACATCCGGATATGAAGCATATCCCGGGCGTTGATATGTCCAGCGGTTCCTTGGGACAGGGAATCTCCGCGGCAGCAGGAATGGCTCTTGGCGCGAAACTTGGACAGAAGGATTTCCGGGTTTACACCCTTCTGGGAGACGGCGAGATTCAGGAAGGCCAGGTATGGGAGGCCGCCATGTTTGCCGGCGCGAAAAACCTGGATAACCTGGTGGTGATTGTGGACAACAATGGTCTGCAGATCGACGGTCCTGTGGATAAAGTCAACACTCCGTACCCGATCGACAAGAAATTTGAGGCATTTAATTTCCATGTGATCAATGTTGCGGACGGAAATGATTTCGACCAGCTGCGCGCTGCGTTCGACGAGGCGCGCACCGTAAAGGGAATGCCCACGGCGATCATCGCCAAGACCCTGAAAGGAAAAGGCGTTTCCTTCATGGAGAACCAGGTAGGCTGGCATGGAAAAGCTCCAAACGATGAGGAATACAAGATCGCTATGGAAGATCTGGAGAAGGCAGGTGAAGCATTATGTCAGAAGTAAAGAAGATCGCAACCAGAGAAAGCTACGGCAACGCGCTGGTGGAACTGGGAAAAGAGCATGAGGATGTAGTCGTTCTGGACGCTGACCTTGCAGAAGCCACCAAGACAGGAGTCTTCCGCAAAGCGTTTCCGGAAAGACATATCGACTGCGGTATCGCAGAGAGCAATATGATGGGTATTGCCGCGGGACTTTCCACCGCGGGCAAGGTTCCCTTCGCAAGTACCTTCGCAATGTTCGCGGCAGGCCGCGCGTTCGAGCAGGTGCGCAACTCCATCGGCTATCCGCATCTGAACGTGAAGATCGGCGCGACCCACGCGGGAATCTCCGTAGGTGAGGACGGCGCCAGCCATCAGTGCAACGAGGATATCGCTCTGATGCGCACCATCCCGGGTATGGTAGTGCTGAGCCCGTCGGACGATATCGAGGCCCGCGCCTGTGTGAAAGCAGCGTACGAGCACCAGGGACCGGTGTACATGCGTTTCGGAAGACTTGCGGTGCCGGTGATCAATGACCGTCCGGATTACAAGTTTGAGCTGGGCAAAGGTGTTGTTCTGCGCGAGGGCAAGGACGTGACCATCATCACCACCGGACTTTGCGTAGGCTACACACTGGAAGCAGCGGAAAAGCTGGCAGCCGAGGGTATCGACGCCAAAGTGATCAACATCCACACCATCAAACCGCTGGATGAGGAGCTGGTTGTGGCAGCTGCCAAAGAGACCGGAAAGGTTGTCACCGTAGAAGAACATTCCGTGATCGGAGGTCTGGGAAGCGCTGTGTGCGACGCACTGTGCGAGAAGGCTCCGGTACCGGTGAAGAAGATCGGTATGCAGGACGTATTCGGCGAGTCCGGCCCGGCAGTGGCCCTGCTCCAGAAATACGGACTGGACGGCGAGGGTATTTACTGCCAGGTCAAAGAATTTATGGCATAACGATTGGTTAGAAGTAACTGTTATTTTGAGAATCGCTTTCGCAGATTGCGCTGGCTTCGCCGGCAAAGATCATGCGAGAGAATGAAGCGGCCGGCTTCCTGCTGGTCCGCGCGTGAAAGCGCGCGGACCGTGGGAAGCCGGTTGTTTTTTGGAAACATTGACACGGAAAGGGAAGAAACGTATACTGGAAATATCAATGTACGCAGGAGGAAGGCTGAGATGAAAAGCAAAAGTGTGCAGCCGCGGATGTTTTCCGACAGGAGACTGGTGGCTCTGATCGTCCCCCTGATCATCGAGCAGGGACTGACGAATTTTGTGGGAATGTGCGATGGAATGATGGTGTCCTCCGTGGGAGAGGCGGCGATCTCCGGCGTCTCCCTGGTGGATATGATCAACGCAGTGATGCTCGTTTTGTTCGCGGCGCTGTCTGTGGGCGGCGCGGTGGTTACCAGCCAGTTTCTGGGAGCGGGCGAAAACCAGAAAGCGCGCCAGAGCGCCAGTCACCTGACGCTGATGGCCGGCGTTCTGGGACTTGGAATGATGCTTCTTTGCCTGGTGTTCGCGGAAGGCCTGATGAAACTCTTTTTCGGCGCGGTGGACCAGGACGTGATGGAGGCGGGACTGATCTATCTGCGCATCACAGCGCTGTCCTTCCCGTTTATCGCTTTGTACAACGCAGGTGCCGCCATTTTCCGGAGCGTGGGAAACAGTAAGATCTCCATGAAGGTCAGCCTGCTGATGAACGGTATCAACGTGGGCGGCAACGCTCTTTGTATCTACGCGCTCAACATGGGCGTCGCAGGCGTGGCGGTGCCGACGCTGGTTTCCCGTGCCGTTGCGGCCGTGCTGATCCTGGCGCTGGCAGCCAATCCGCGCCATGAGCTTCCTATTTCCGTGGACGGTTTCCGTCAGGTCAACCGCAGAATGATGAAGGACATTCTTCGCATCGGCGTGCCAAATGCCTGTGAAAACAGCTTTTTCCAGTTTGGCCGTCTGATCGTGGCCAGCATGATCGCGCTCTTTGGAACGACTCAGACCTCCGCCAACGCGGTGGCCAACACCCTGGACAGCATCGGGATCATTGCGGGACAGGCAATGAACCTGGCCATTGTCACTGTCGTGGGGCAGTGCGTGGGGGCCAGGGATCATGGGCAGGTGGTGTATTATGTGAAAAAACTCCTGCTCTGGACCTATGGGATGATGGCCGTGTGCAATCTGGCGATCATTGTGTTGTTAAATCCGCTGATCGGACTGTACAGTGAGCTGTCGCCGGAAACCGTGTCACTGGCCCGGACGCTGGTTCTTCTGCACAGCTCCTTCGCGATCCTTATGTGGCCCCTGTCCTTTGTGCTGCCGTCGGCGCTGCGCGCTGCCAACGACGTGAAATTTACCATGTGGGTCGGCGTTGGCTCCATGATCGTTTTCCGGATCTTCGGCTCCTGGATCCTCTGCGTGCAGCTGGAGCAGGGAGCGCTGGGCGTATGGATCGCCATGATCCTGGACTGGGTCTGCAGGATCAGCTTCTTTGTGCCGCGGATGATCTCCGGAAAATGGAAGACGAAGTATACGCCGTCATAGAGCGTGTTTGAACATTCATTCCTGCAATCTGCACGCCCCACTTTGCGTGGAATTTGCCCCAAAATCAGTCAGCGTAGCCCGCTACGCCTCCCAATTTTGGAACAAATTCCCCACAAACTGTGACGCACATCTTGCAGAAAGCAATTTT
>JAGHIA010000178.1 GCA_017887445.1 Fusicatenibacter sp. | reverse complement strand
CCATATATCACATAAGACAACCAGAAAGCGGCGAGGGGCAGACGGCGTGCGGGGCGCGGCAGGGGCAAGACCAGGGGCGGCATATGTAACTGGCGGGCATCTGCGGGGATGCGAGAAAATCTTACCGCCCTGGTGACGTGGCGGCCGGGGCAGAACCCGGACTACCTGGCCGGGTTCGGAGGCGCACTGAGACGGGAATGCATCAGGCATTCCTGTCGAATTGCGCCGGTCCCCGGCCGGAACGCCTCCAGACCGTTTAGATTTTCCGCACCCCCACAGCCGCCCGCCAAACACACATGCCGCCGGCCCCTCGCTTCTTTCGTCCGCCTTCACCCCACCCGCATATGCAAAAAATAAATAAAATAGAAGAAAAGGCTTGCTGAAATGTCAAATATTGTGTATTATGGTAATAGTTTTTTCAGAAGGAAAAAGCAAGATGTAAAAAGCAGGAGGAATGGAAATGTTATTAGCAAGCGGTGAAGCCACGACAGCGATGGGCATGGGTTCCATGCTGATCTGGGTTGTTGTCATGGTCGCAATGTTTTATTTTCTGCTGATCCGTCCGCAGAAAAAAGAACAGAAGAAAATGCAGACGATGCTCAGCGAGATGGCGGTAGGCGACGCTGTCGTTACCACAGGAGGATTCTACGGAATTGTCATTGACATCACAGACGAGGACGTGATCGTCGAATTTGGAAATAACAGAAACTGCCGCATCCCCATGCGCAAAACTGCCATTGCGGAGATCGAAAAGCCGGAGCTGGCTACTTCCGAGTCAAAGGAAGAAAAAAAGAAAGACGAGAAAAAGAAATAATACAGCAGAATTGCGTATGACGCCACGATTTTTTCAGTATCGCGGCGTCATATTTGCTTTTTATACAAATTATTATTGAAATCGCCTTAAAAATGACGTATTATAGTGAAATAAGAATTCTTTGAGGAAAGAGGTAGAGGCTATGGGATTTCGAATTGGACTGATTCATGGAGACGGCATAGGACCGGAGATTGTCACAGAGGCAAAGAAGGTTCTGGATGCCGTCTCTTGTGTATATGGACACACTTTTGACTATACAAACCTGCTGCTGGGCGGCGCGTCCATCGACGCCTGCGGGGTGCCGCTGACCGATGAGACAGTGGCCGAGGCGAAAAGCTGTGACGCGGTGCTGATGGGTTCCATCGGCGGCGACGCGAAAACCTCCCCCTGGTATCAGCTGCCGCCGGAAAAGCGCCCGGAGGCGGGACTTCTGCGGATCCGCAAGGAGCTGGGACTGTTTGCCAACCTGCGGCCGGCCTATCTGTATGAGGAACTGAAGGACGCGTGTCCGCTGAAGCCGGAGATCATCGCCGACGGCTTCGACCTAGTGATCATGCGGGAGCTGACCGGAGGTCTGTATTTCGGAGAGAGAAAAACCGTTGTGGAGGACGGAGTGAGAAAGGCTGTGGATACCCTTACATATAATGAAAAGGAGATCCGCCGTATCGCGGTCCGCGCCTTTGATATTGCCCGCAAGAGAAGAAAGAAAGTGACCAGCGTGGATAAAGCCAATGTGCTGGATTCCTCCCGTCTGTGGAGAGCCGTTGTGGAGGAAGTGGCGAAGGATTATCCCGATGTGACGCTGGAGCATATGCTGGTGGACAACTGTGCCATGCAGCTGGTGCGCGACCCGGCGCAGTTCGATGTGATCCTGACGGAAAACATGTTCGGAGATATCCTCTCCGACGAGGCGAGTATGGTGACAGGCTCTATCGGAATGTTGTCCTCCGCCAGCCTGAACGAGACCAGCTTTGGTCTTTATGAGCCCAGCCACGGTTCCGCGCCGGACATCGCCGGAAAGAATCTGGCGAATCCCATCGCCACCGTGCTGTCGGCAGCTATGATGCTGCGCTATTCTCTCAATCTGGACGCGGAGGCGGACGCTGTGGAGCAGGCGGTGAAGCGTGTGCTGGAGAAAGGATACCGCACCGTGGACATTATGTCGGAAGGCTGCACACAGGTTTCCACCACACAGATGGGAGATCTGCTGGCGGAAGAAGTGAAGGCCGGCCATTAAAGGCTCAGTCAATGAAATGATCTGCATATGTGTAACCTACGTTTTCATACGGTCGGTGCATTTACTGCACAGACCTGGCTGAACGGTTACGTATATGTGCGTTTATTGTTTTGATACAGGTAAAGGAGGAGATTAAAATGAAAAGTGACGCAGTCAAGAAAGGAATCGCCCAGTCGCCGCAGCGCTCGCTGCTGCGCGCTCTGGGATTGTCGGATGAGGAACTGAAAAAACCGCTGGTAGGTATCGTCAGCTCCTACAATGAGATCGTGCCGGGCCATATGAATCTGGATAAGATTACAGAAGCCGTGAAAATGGGTGTGGCGATGGCCGGCGGCGTGCCGATCGTCTTCCCGGCCATCGCTGTCTGCGACGGAATCGCCATGGGCCATGTGGGTATGAAGTATTCTCTGGTGACCAGGGACCTGATCGCTGATTCCACCGAATGTATGGCAGAGGCCCATCAGTTCGACGCTCTGGTGTGCATCCCCAACTGTGACAAAAATGTGCCGGGTCTTCTGATGGCGGCAGCCAGGATCAACGTTCCCACCGTTTTTGTCAGTGGCGGACCGATGCTGGCCGGAAGAGTAAAGGGAAACAAGACCAGCCTTTCCAGTATGTTTGAGGCGGTGGGCGCTTACGCGGCAGGCACCATGTCCGAGGAGGATGTGATGGAGTTTGAGTGCAAGACCTGTCCGTCCTGCGGTTCCTGCTCCGGTATGTATACCGCAAACAGTATGAACTGTCTGACCGAGGTGCTGGGTATGGGACTGAAAGGGAACGGAACCATTCCGGCCGTATATTCCGAGCGTCTGGTGCTGGCAAAGAAGGCGGGTATGAAGGTTATGGAGCTTCTGGAGAAGAATATCCGCCCCAGCGATATCCTGACAGAGGACGCGTTTATGAACGCTCTGACAGTGGATATGGCTCTTGGATGTTCCACCAACAGTATGCTGCATCTGCCGGCCATCGCCCATGAGGCAGGGGTGGAGCTGAACCCGGAGATTGCCAACGCCATCAGCGAAAAGACGCCGAACCTGTGTCACTTGGCGCCGGCAGGCCATACCTATATCGAAGAGCTGAACGAGGCCGGCGGCGTGTACGCGGTGATGAACGAGCTGAACAAGCTGGGCCTGATCCGTACCGATTGTATGACCGTCACCGGAAAGACCGTGGGTGAAAATATCCAGGGATGTGTCAATAAAAATACAGACGTGATCCGCCCGGTGGAGAATCCTTACAGCAAGACCGGCGGCATTGCCGTACTGAAAGGAAATCTGGCGCCGGAGACTGCGGTGGTAAAACGCTCCGCAGTCTGCGACGAGATGCTGGTCCACGAAGGACCTGCCCGCGTCTTTGACTGCGAGGACGACGCCATCGAGGCGATCCGCGGCGGCAAGATCGTTCCCGGCGATGTGGTGGTCATCCGCTACGAGGGACCGAAAGGCGGCCCGGGCATGAGAGAGATGCTGAATCCCACCAGCGCCATCGCAGGCATGGGACTTGGCGATACCGTCGCTCTGATTACTGACGGACGTTTTTCCGGCGCGTCCCGCGGCGCTTCCATCGGCCATGTGTGTCCGGAGGCGGCAGTGGGCGGCCCCATCGCGCTGGTGCAGGAGGGCGATATCATCCGCATCAACATTCCGGAGAATTCTCTGGAGCTTGCCGTGGACGATGAAGAACTGGCAAGAAGAAAAGCACAGTGGAAACCGCGGAAACCGGCAGTAACCACCGGTTATCTGGGAAGATACGCGAAGATGGTGACAAGCGCGCGCAGAGGTGCGATCCTTGAGATCCCCGATTGATCTGCGTAAAAAAAGCAACAGCTGCGGCTGGCGCTGCTCTGCGGCGGTCCGGTTATGCGCAGTTGCTGCGAAAAACGTAACAGTTCAGCCTTGCTGAACGATTACACGCTTCGCGATGCACAGAAACTGCGTTTCCTGCAGTTTCGCGCTGCAGGCCTCGGGTTTTCGCGCATTCTGCGCGAAAACACCTCGCGGGATAGCGAAAGGCTGAACTGTTGCGAAAAAACAGATAGAGAGGAGAATAGGACCATGCAGCTGACAGGTTCACAGATTATTATAGAGTGTTTAAAAGAACAGGGTGTTGATACAGTCTTCGGATATCCGGGAGGAACCATCCTCAACGTGTACGACGAGCTGTACAGCCATCCGGAGATCCATCATATCCTGACCTCCCATGAGCAGGGAGCGGCCCATGCGGCGGACGGATATGCCCGGGCGACGGGAAAGGTCGGCGTCTGTATGGCGACCAGCGGCCCCGGAGCCACAAACCTGGTGACAGGAATCGCCACCGCCTACATGGATTCCTCGCCGGTAGTGGCGATCACTGCCAACGTCGGCAAGCCGCTGCTGGGAAAAGACAGTTTCCAGGAGGTGGATATCGCCGGCGTGGTAATGCCCATCACCAAGCACAGCATGATCGTCAAGGACGTGACGCAGCTGGCGGATACCCTGCGCCGCGCGTTCTACATCGCCAAGAGCGGCCGTCCGGGGCCGGTGCTGGTGGACATCACCAAGGATGTCACCGCGGCGAAATATGAATATGAATACAAAGAACCGGAAAAAATCCAGCGTCAGACGAATACCATTACAGAGGAGGCCCTGGAGGAGGCAGCTGAGCTGATCCGCAAGGCGAAACGTCCGTACATTTTTATCGGCGGCGGCGCGGTGATCTCCGGCGCCACGGAAGAAGTGCGCCAGCTGGCTCACACGCTTCAGGCACCCGTCTGCGACAGTCTGATGGGTAAAGGCGTGTTCCCGGGAGACGACCCGCTGTACACCGGTATGCTGGGTATGCACGGAACGAAAACCTCCAATCTTGGAGTGACAGAGTGCGACCTGCTGATCGTGCTTGGCGCCCGGTTCTCCGACCGTGTGACAGGAGATACCAGCAGGTTCGCCAAGAACGCCAAGATCCTGCAGTTTGACATTGACGCGGCGGAGATCAACAAAAACGTGGTGGTGGACGCCTGTGTCATCGGTGATCTGAAGGAAGCGCTGAGGCGGCTGAACGAGCGCCTGGAGGCAAAGGAGCATCCGGAATGGCTCGCCAGAATCCATGAGCTGCAGGAGCGTTATCCCATGAAACATGAGGATGGCATGACCGGCCCGGCGGTGATCGAGGAAATCTACCGGGTGACCAAAGGCGACGCGGTAATCACCACAGACGTGGGACAGCATCAGATGTGGACGGCCCAGTATTACAGCTACAAGGAGCCGCGCCAGCTTCTGACCTCCGGCGGTCTGGGCACCATGGGCTTTGGCCTTGGCGCGGCCATGGGCGCGAAGATGGGAAGGCCGGATAAGACCGTGATCAATATTGCCGGCGACGGATGTTTCCGCATGAATATGAACGAGATTGCCACCCTTTCCAGATACCAGATCCCGGTGGTGGAAGTTGTCATCAACAACCACGTGCTCGGTATGGTGCGCCAGTGGCAGACGCTGTTTTACGGACAGAGATACTCTTACACGATCCTGGACGACGCGACAGACTTTGTGAAGGTTGCGGAGGCCATGGGCGCAAAGGGCATCCGTGTGACCAAAAAAGAGGATCTCAAAGCGGCCATCGAGGAGGCCGTCGCCTGCGGCGGACCGGTGGTTATCGACTGCCAGATCGACAGAGATGAGAAAGTATTCCCGATGGTAGCGGCCGGAGCGGCCATTGAAGAAGTGTTCGACGCGGACGATTTGGGTTGACAAAAACTTAACGGCGTTGTATGATTAGTTCATCGCAGTAAAGCAATAACGCATTAACAGAAGAAATACGGTGTCAAAACCGTATTTCTTCTTAATAAGCGAAACAATCGCTAGGAGGATGAGAAAGTGAGCAGAGTTTACAATTTTTCCGCAGGTCCGGCGGTACTGCCGGAGGAGGTTTTGAAAGAAGCGCAGGAGGAACTGCTGGATTACCGCGGATGCGGCATGTCCGTTATGGAGATGAGCCACCGGTCTTCGGTCTTTCAGCAGATCATCGACGAGGCGGAGGCAGACCTCCGGGAGCTGATGAACATACCAAAAGAGTATAAGGTTCTGTTTCTTCAGGGCGGCGCGTCCCTGCAGTTTGCCATGATCCCCATGAACCTGATGAAGAACCGTGTGGCTGATTATATCGTCACCGGCCAGTGGGCGAAGAAAGCCTATCAGGAAGCGCAGAAATACGGCAGGGCAAACAAGGTGGCCACGTCTGAGGATCAGACCTTTTCTTATATTCCCGACTGTTCGGATCTTCCCATCAGTCCAGATGCGGATTATGTGTACATCTGCGAAAACAATACCATCTACGGCACAAAATTCCAGGAACTTCCCAACACCAAGGGAAAGCTGCTTGTCTCAGACGTATCCTCCTGCTTTCTGTCAGAGCCGGTGGACGTATCCAAATACGGCATCATTTACGGCGGCGTGCAGAAGAACATCGGACCGGCAGGCATGGTGATCGCCATTGTCCGTGAGGATCTGATCACCGACCAGGTGCTTCCGGGAACACCAACTATGATGAGCTATAAAACCCACGCGGACGCCGGTTCTATGTACAACACCCCCAACTGCTGGAGCATTTATATGTGCGGCAAGGTCTTTCAGTGGCTGAAAAACATGGGCGGTCTTTCCGTTATGAAAGAGAGAAACCAGGAGAAGGCCAAGATCCTGTATGATTATCTGGATTCCAGCAGGCTGTTCCGGGGAACCGTCGTACCCAGGGACCGTTCGCTGATGAACGTACCTTTTGTCACCGGAAATCCGGAGCTTGACGCGAAGTTTGTCAAAGAGTCCAAGGCGGCAGGTCTGGAGAATCTGAAAGGGCACCGCACCGTGGGCGGTATGCGCGCCAGCATTTACAACGCCATGCCGAAAGAAGGCGTTGAGACGCTGGTGGCGTTTATGAAAAAATTTGAGGAGGAGAATCTGTGATGTATCAGTATTATTGCCTGAATCCCATTGCGGAGGTGGGACTGAAAACGTTCGGGAATCAGTATGAAATGGCAAAGCAGCCAGACCAGGCCCAGGCGGTGCTGGTGCGCAGCGCGTCGATGCACGAGATGGAGCTTCCCAAAAATCTTTACGCGGTGGCCCGCGCCGGAGCCGGCGTCAACAACATTCCGCTGACCGAGTGCGCGGAGCGGGGGATCGTCGTGTTCAACACGCCGGGCGCCAACGCCAATGGCGTCAAAGAGCTGGTTATTGCCGGAATGCTGCTGGCATCCCGTGATATCGCCGGAGGCATTGCTTGGGTGCAGGAGGAAAAAGACAATCCGGATATCCAGAAGCTGGCGGAGAAAAAGAAAAAGCAGTTTGCCGGATGTGAGATCAGCGGCAAGAAGCTGGGAATCATCGGTCTTGGCGCCATCGGTCAGCTGGTGGCCAACGCGGCGATTCCTCTTGGCATGGAGGTGTACGGCTACGACCCGTATATTTCCGTGGACGCTGCCTGGAACCTGTCCCGGGCCATCCGTCATATCCAGAACGTGGAGGACATTTACCGGGAGTGCGACTATATTACCATCCATGTGCCGCTGCTGGACAGCACGAAGGGTATGATCGATGAAAAAGCCGTCGCCATGATGAAGGACGGCGTGGTGCTGCTGAATTACGCCAGAGACCTTCTGGTTGACGAGGACGCGGTGCTGAAAGGTCTGGAGAGCGGAAAGATCAAACGGTACGCCACCGACTTTGCCAACCCCAAGGTGGCGGGCGCGAAAGGTGTGATCGTTACGCCGCATCTGGGCGCTTCCACAGAGGAGTCCGAGGATAACTGCGCGATCATGGCCGTGAAGGAGATCCGTGATTTTATGGAAAACGGAAACATCCGGAATTCCGTGAACTTCCCCAACTGCGAGATGGGCATGTGCACGGCGAAAGGACGCATCACCATCTGCCACAGAAACATTCCCAATATGCTGAGTCAGTTCACAAAGGTGACCGGAGATGCCGGCGTCAATATTTCGGACTTGGTCAACAAAGGAAAAGGCGAGTACGCTTACACCATGATGGATCTGGAGAGTCCGTCCACAGAGGAGATGGTGCGGCTGCTGGAGCAGGTGGAAGGTGTGCTCCGGGTACGCATCGTAAAATAAAACAGGGATAGTTGACCTGTGAAGACAGAGCCGCCGCGGCCGTTGGAGTGCGGCGGCTTTCTGATTGTTCCTGCGGTCTGTGGCTTTACCGCACAGACGGCAGGAAGGCATAGTTTCTATGCGGCTTATAATCGTTTTGTAAAAGGAGATTTTGGATCATGGCTACGATCAGACCTTTTGCCGCCCTGCGCCCTGCCCGGGAGCTGGCGGCTCAGGCGGCGGCGCTGCCCTACGACGTATACGGCGAGGAGGAGGCCCGGGAGGCAGTCCAGGGGCATCCGTACAGCTTTCTCAATATCGACCGGCCGGAGACACAGTTTCCCGCCGGCTATGACCCTTACGCGCCGGAGGTTTACAAAAAAGCCGGAGAGCTTCTGCGCCGGCAGATTCAGGAGGGTGTTTACCTGCGGGAGACGGCGCCCTGCTATTATGTCTATGCCCTGACGAGAAACGGGCGCACCCAGACGGGTCTTGCGGCCTGTTCTTCCCTGGACGATTACCAGCGGGGAGTGATCCGCCGACACGAGAACACCAGGGCGGAGAAAGAGGCGGACCGGATCCGTCATGTGGAGGCCTGCGGCGCCCAGACCGGCCCGGTATTTCTGGCGTACCGCAGGGACGAGACGGTCAGCGGGATCCTGGAGCAGCAGAAACAGCAGGAGCCTCTGTACGATTTTACCGCGGAGGATGGCATCCGCCACCAGGTGTGGCGGATCTCTGACCCGCAGACTATAGCTGCCCTGACGGAACAGTTTGGGCGGATCCCCCATACCTACATAGCCGATGGGCATCACAGAGCAGCCTCGGCGGCGGCTGTCTGCCGCAAATGCTGTCAGGAACAGGGGCAGATATCCGCGGACGCGGAAGTCCGGTACGTTCTGTCGGTTCTGTTTGCCGAGGATGAGCTGACGATTCTTGATTACAACCGGGTGGTACGGGATTTAAACGGATATACGCCGGAGGAGTTCCTGGAAAAACTGAAACCGGTCTTTCGGATCACGGCAGAGGACCAGAAGGTGCATCCGCGCAGGAAAGGTGAGCTGGGCCTTTGCCTTGGCGGGAGCTGGTACCGGCTGGAGACCAGGCCGGAACGTGCGGCGGACGACCCGGTGGAGGGGCTGGACGTGGCCTTGCTGCAGCGGGAGGTGCTGGCTCCGGTGCTTGGCATTCGCGACCCGAAGACCGACCGGAGGATTGATTTTGTCGGCGGCATCCGCGGGCTGGAGGAGCTGGAGCGCCGCTGCCAGGAGGACGCGGCGGCAGCCTTCGCCATGTATCCCACCTCCATGGAAGAACTGTTCGCGGTGGCTGACGCGGGACGGCTGATGCCGCCCAAATCCACATGGTTTGAGCCGAAGCTGCGCAGCGGACTTCTCATCCATGAGATCGATCTTTCATAACGGTTTAGGTAAGCGGAACTGTTACGCTGAAACTTCTTGTGCAGTTCATTGAAAAATGGTACAATTAAGAAAACCAACCGGCGAAGGAGGTCATGGTCACAAATGGAAGATAAGTTATATGAAATGATGGATTGGGCGGAAATTGAAGCGGTTGTCTACTCGGAGGAAAACCAGCCGAGAAACATTCTCGGTCCCCGCAGGACAAAGGACGGTATCCTGATCCAGGGGTACTTTCCGGACGCGGTGGAAGCGTCGGTAAAGCTTCTGCCGGACGGCAAACTGGTGCCGATGGCGCAGGAGGACGAGGGCGGATATTTTGCGGCGCTTCTGCCTGGCACGAAAATCCCGGAATACCGTTTTGTGGTTGTCAAAGGGGAAGGGGAAACAGAGGAGTTTTACGATGCTTACGCGTTCCCCAGCCAGCTGGATGAAAAAGCGCAGAAACAGTTTGAGGCAGGAATCTGCTATGATGTTTACGAGATGCTGGGCGCGCACCCGGCGGTCATCGACGGGGTGCGCGGCACCTGCTTTGCCGTATGGGCGCCTAACGCGGTACGGGTCAGCGTCGTGGGAGATTTTAACCGTTGGGACGGCAGACGTCACCAGATGCATCTGCACGAGTCCGGGATCTACGAGTTGTTTATCCCCGGCGTAGGAGAAGGCGCGCTGTACAAATACGAGATCAAGGCCAAGGGCGGGCTGGTGTACCTGAAAGCGGATCCATACGCCAACGCGGCTCAGCTGCGGCCGGACAACGCCAGCGTGGTGACAGATCTGAAAAAGTACCGCTGGCAGGACGACAACTGGATGAAACAGAGACGTAAAGTCCAGGGGGACAAAACGCCGATGTATGTGTACGAGATGCACCTTGGCTCCTGGAAAAAGCCGGAGGATGACCGCGTCTTTTACAATTACCGCGAGATCGCGCCGCTGCTGGCTGAGTATGTGAAGGAAATGGGATTCACCCATGTGGAGCTGATGCCGGTGATGGAACACCCGCTGGACGAGTCCTGGGGCTATCAGGTGACAGGATACTACGCGCCCACGGCCCGCTACGGAACGCCGGAGGACTTTAAATATTTTATGGATTACATGCACCAGCAGGGGATCGGCGTGATCCTGGACTGGGTGCCGGCTCATTTCCCCAGGGATACCTTCGGACTGTCAGCCTTTGACGGTACCTGCCTCTACGAGCATCTGGACCCGCGGCAGGGTTCCCATCCTCACTGGGGCACACTGATCTACAATTACGGAAGACCCCAGGTGACGAACTTCCTCATCGCCAACGCGCTGTTCTGGGCGAAGGAGTACCACGCGGACGGTATCCGCATGGACGCGGTGGCCTCCATGCTGTATCTGGATTACGGCAAGCAGGACGGCGAGTGGGTGGCGAACATGTACGGCGGCAATGAAAATCTGGAGGCCATTGAGTTCCTGAAGCATCTCAACAGTGTCTTCAAGAAGAAAATCCCCGACGCCATGCTGATCGCCGAGGAATCCACCGCATGGCCGAAAATCACCGGCGACCTGGAGGACGACGGTCTTGGCTTTGACTACAAGTGGAACATGGGATGGATGAACGACTTTATCGAGTATATGAAAAACGACCCGGTATTCCGCGGTTCTCATCACGACCAGCTGACCTTCTCCATGATCTACGCGTACAGTGAGAAATTCCTGCTGAGTATTTCTCACGACGAGGTGGTACACATGAAAGGTTCCCTGTATACCAAGATGCCGGGGGACGAGTCCCAGAAGCTTTCGAACCTGCGCCTGGCGTATGGATATCAGCTGACCCATCCCGGCAAGAAGCTGCTGTTTATGGGCCAGGAGTTCGGACAGATCCGCGAGTGGAGCGAGCTGCGGGGCCTGGACTGGGAGCTGCTTAAGGAGGATGATGGTCACAAGAAGCTGCAGGATTACATGAAAGCGCTGCTTAAGCTGTACAAAGAGTGTCCGGCGCTGTATGAAAATGATTTTACTCCCGACGGCTTTGAGTGGATCAACTGCCTGGAATGGGAGAAGAATCTGCTGATCTTCATGCGCAAAGGAAAGAAGAGAGAGGACACGCTGCTGGTGGTATGCAACTTCTCGAATGTTGCTCATGACAACTATATGATCGGCGTTCCCTATCCGGGAAAATACAAGGAAATCTTCAACAGCGACGCGGAGAGCTTTGGCGGCGCGGGCGTGGTAAATCCGAGAGTGAAGATGTCAAAGAAGGCGGAGTGTGACGAGCGGAAAAATTCCATCTCTGTGAAAATCCCTGCTCTTGGCATTTCCGTGTTCAGCTACAGCCGTCCCGCCGAAAAAGCCAAGGACAATAAGACCGCCAAGACGCGCCAGAAGAAAACCGTTGTGAAAAAGAACCTGAAAAAAGAGCTGGAACAGAAATTTGAGACAGAGGAAAAATAACAGATGACGTTCTTGGAAAAAATACTCCTCTATGCGGAGGGAAAGCTGGGAGGGTTCGCGGATTTTGTTCTCAAGGCCCTCCTGGCGCTGATCATTTATTATATCGCCCGCAGGGTGATCGGAAAGCTGTGCGAGCTGATCAAGCGGAATATGCTGAAATTTCACGCGGACGCGGCGATCACCAGCTTCACCGTCTCGCTGGTGAAGTATACGCTGAATATTTTTCTGGTACTGACGATCATCATTCAGCTGAATCTGGTCAAGGAATCCACGATCACGGCGGCCATCGCGTCCGCCGGCGTGGCGATTTCCCTGGCGCTGCAGGGCGGCCTGTCCAACCTGGCGGGCGGCGTGCTGATCCTTCTGCTGAAGCCGTTCAAGGCAGGGGATTACATTATCTTTCCCAATGAAAACCAGGAAGGCACTGTGCGGAAGATTGAAATGTATTATACTACGATCACCACCACGGACAACCGCACGGTCATGATTCCCAACGCGAATCTGACCAACAGCACCATCGTCAACGTTACGGCCATGGAAAAGAGAAAGCTGGAGATCAAGGTGGGCATTGGCTATTCTTCCAATCTGATGGAGGCCAAGGCCATCCTTCAGCGGCTGGTGGAGGCGGAGCCAAGGTTTTTGCCGGAGGAGCAGCAGTTTTTCGTGGACAACTTAGGAGAGAGCAGCATCACCGTGGGCCTTCGCGCCTGGGTGCTCACCGACAATTACTGGCCGGTGAAATGGGAGATGAACGAGAAGATCAAGCACGAATTTGACGCCGCGGGCATCCAGATTCCATTTCCGCAGGTTGACGTGCATCTGGACGGTTGGGTGGGTAACAGTTCAGCCAACTGAACTGTTATGTAAAAATCGCTTCGCGACGGGACGGATGCAAAAAAGTCTTGCATTTTCCCGTGGACAGTGCTATACTGGAGATGTTGAATAAGTAACTGGTAAAGGAGTGGACGGCAGCGTCCACTCTTTCTTTTGTAAAGAAACGCGGATGAAAAGGTGGTGAGGATTTGAGCAGAAAAGAAACCTACGAGCAGAAAGCAGAGGAAATGATCCTTCCGATCGTCGAGGCCAATGGCTTTGAGCTTGTGGATGTGGAGTATGTCAAGGAAGGCGGAAGCTGGTACCTGCGCGCTTACATCGACAAGGAAGGCGGCATTACCGTGGACGACTGTGAAGTTGTCAGCCGGGCATTTTCCGATCGTCTGGACGAAAACGACTTTATCGAAGACGCCTATATCCTGGAGGTAAGCTCTCCCGGTCTTGGCCGTCCTCTGAAAAAGGAAAAGGATTACCAGCGCAGCATGGGAAAAGAACTGGAAATCAGAACGTATCGCGCGATCGACCGCTGCAGGGAATTTTACGGACTTCTCACCGCATATGATGAAGACAGCGTGACCATCGAGGAGGAAGACGGAACGCTTCGCACATTCGCGAAGGCGGATATCGCTTTGATACGGTTAGCATTTGATTTTTAGTACAGGAGGAAAAGAAAAAAATGAACGCAGAGTTAATTGAGTCCCTGGATATTCTGGAAAAAGAAAAAAATATCAGCAAGGAGACATTGCTTGAAGCCATCGAGCAGTCTTTGCTGCAGGCGTGCAAGAACCATTTCGGAAAGGCTGACAACGTAAAAGTCGTCATCAATCCGGAGACCGGTGATTTCCGCGTGACCGCCGACAAAGAAGTGGTGGAGGACGTGGAGGATCCGATTATGCAGATTTCTCTCGCGGATGCGCGGGCGATGGATTCACGCTATGAGATCGGGGATATTGTTCCGGTGGAGATCAAGTCCAAAGAATTCGGACGGATCGCCACGCAGAACGCCAAAAACGTCATCCTCCAGAAGATCCGTGAGGAGGAGCGCAGAGTCCTCTTCGAACAGTACGTTGAGAAAGAGCATGACGTGATGACCGGTATCGTTCAGCGGTATACGGGAAAGAATGTGAGCATCAACCTGGGCAAGGTAGACGCCACACTGACCGAGAACGAGCAGGTGAAAGGCGAGGTATTCCGTCCCACGGAGCGTGTCAAGCTGTACATCCTGGAGGTGAAAAGCACCCCGAAGGGACCGAAGGTGATGGTATCCCGCACCCATCCGGAGCTGGTAAAGCGTCTGTTTGAGGAGGTTGTGACGGAGGTGCACGACGGCATCGTGGAGATCAAGAGCATTGCCAGAGAGGCAGGCTCCAGGACAAAGATGGCCGTGTGGTCCAACGACCCGGACGTGGACGCTGTGGGCGCCTGCGTAGGAAAGAATGGAAGCCGTGTGGATGAGGTGGTCAACGAGCTGCGCGGCGAGAAGATCGACATTATCACCTGGGACGAAAACCCGGCGCTTCTGATCGAGAACGCACTGAGTCCGGCGAAAGTAATCTCCGTTATGGCGGACCCGGATGAAAAGACCGCGAAGGTGATCGTTCCCGACTATCAGCTTTCCCTGGCCATCGGAAAGGAAGGACAGAACGCAAGACTCGCGGCCCGTCTGACCGGTTTCAAAATCGACATCAAGAGCGAAACCCAGGCCAAGGAAGAAGGCGACTTCGATTACTTTGAGGAAGAGGAATACTACGAGGAACTTCCGGAGGATGAGGATTCCGAATACGAGGAGGAAACCTTCGGATATGACGAGGAGACGCAGGCTGAATCCGGTTATGAGGAGGAGTCTTTCGATTACAGCGAGACAGATGAGGCAGAGGCGTCTTCTGAGGAGGAAAAAGAGTAAAGGCAGGGAGAGCGTGTGAGTACCGTTCGAAAAGTGCCACTGCGCAAATGCATTGGCTGTAATGAAATGAAAAACAAAAAGGAAATGATCCGCGTGGTGAGGACCACGGACAACGGGATCGTCCTTGACACGACAGGCAAAAAGAACGGCCGCGGCGCTTATGTGTGCTGTTCGGAATGTCTGGCGAAGGCCATGAAAAACAGAGGCCTTTCCCGTTCTCTGAACGCGGAGGTCCCTGAGGAAGTATACGAAAAACTGAAGGAGGCGTTTGCGGATCTTGAACGTTAAGAAAGCCTGCGGTATGATCGGGCTTGCAATGCGGGCAGGAAAGATTGCAAGCGGCGAATTTGCAGTAGAAAAAGCAGTGAAAGAATACAAAGCGTATCTTGTGATCGTCGCCCAGGAGGCGTCGGACAATACGCAGAAAAAATTCCGTAACATGTGTCAGTTTTATGAAGTCCCGTACCTCGTCTTCGGAACGAAGGAGGAACTGGGAAGGATCATCGGAAAGGAATACCGGGCCAGCCTTGCGGTGTGCGATAAAAAATTTGCAGAAGTGATTCGGGAGCATCTGGCGTAGTTCCCTGTGGAGCCACGGATGCCTCAGGAAAAGAAAGGTCGGTGCATATATGCCAGGAATGAGAGTTTACGAACTTGCGGGCGAACTGAACCTTAGCAACAAAGAGGTCCTGGATTTTTTACGTTCGAAAAACAGCGGCGTGAAAAGTCATATGAGCAGTCTGAAAGATAACGAGGAAGCCATGGTGCGTCAGGCACTTGGTTCAAAAGAGGAGAGAAAGCCAGTGGAGAAAAAAGAGACAGAAACCAGAGAAGTACAGAAGAGGACAGGAGAAGAAGCGAAAGCGGACCGTCCGAAAAAGAAAAATATCATTTCCGTGGTGCGCCCGCAGAACGCGGCCAGCAAGGAAGGAAGAGATTTCGCGAAGAACCAGAGCCAGAAGGCCAAGGGCAGCCGTCCGGCCCGTCCAAAGAGTGACCGTCCGGCGCGGGCAGACCGTCCGGCAGCCGGCGCGCAGCCGGCTCAGAGCCGCGGGGAGTGTCCTGCAGGGGCAGCGTCCGCCCAGAGCCGTCCTGGTACAGACCGTCCGGCAGCTGGTCAGCAGACACAGAACCGTTCCCAGCAGGAGCGAAGCGCAGACCGTCCGGCAGTGAGCGCTCAGTCCGCCCAGGGCCGTCCGTCCGGAAACGGAGCGGGCCGTACCCAGGGCGACCGTCCGGCACGTGGGGCGAGAGACGGAAGACCCTCCGGAAACGGAGCGGGCCGCGCCCAGGGCGACCGTCCGGCACGTGGAGCGAGAGACGGAAGACCCTCCGGAAACGGAGCAGGCCGTCCGCAGGGCGACCGTCCGGCCCGTCCGTCTGGAGACAGAAACGATAAAGGTTCCTTTGGGCGTGGAAACGGAAGACCGGCCCGTCCGGACCGCGGCGCAAGACCGTTCGCCAAGGATGAGGAAGGCAGCGCACGCCGCCCAGGTTCCGACGGAAGAAGAGGAGCCAAAGGAACGGAGCACAGATCCTCCGGAGCGGATTCCATGGATCTTGGCATCAAGAAGCCGGGCCGCGATACCAGCAGAAAAGAGAAGGATAAGACCAAGGACGACCGCAGAGACAATAAGTTCAACGACGACCGCCGTTCCGGAAACCGTCCGAACCAGAACGGACGCCAGCAGTCACGGGTGCCGAAAGCGCTTCAGAAACCGGCCAACAAGCCGAAACAGGAGTCGCCGAAGGAGACCGTAAAGGAGATCAAGCTTCCTGAGAAGATGACCATCCGTGAGCTGGCGGAGAAGATGAAGATGCAGCCGGCAGTGATTGTCAAGAAGTTGTTCATGGAAGGCACGCTGGTAACGGTCAACCATGAGATCGAATTTGAGAAGGCTCAGGAGATCGCGCTGGATTACGATATTATCGCGGAGCCGGAAGAAAAGGTAGACGTGATCGAGGAGCTGCTGCGTGAGGAGGAAGAGGCTGAAGAAACACTTATTTCCCGCCCGCCGGTAGTCTGCGTTATGGGTCATGTCGATCACGGTAAAACCTCCCTTCTGGACTGCATCCGTCACACCAACGTGACAGACCGGGAGGCAGGCGGCATTACCCAGCATATCGGCGCCTACACGGTAGCTATCAACGGACAGAAGATCACCTTCCTGGATACCCCGGGACACGAGGCGTTCACCGCTATGCGTATGCGCGGCGCCAACGCGACGGATATCGCGATCCTGGTAGTGGCGGCGGACGACGGCGTGATGCCTCAGACCGTAGAGGCTATCAACCACGCGAAAGCAGCGGGCGTGGAGATCATTGTTGCCATCAATAAGATCGACAAGCCGGGCGCAAACGTTGAGCGGGTAAAACAGGAGCTCTCCGAGTATGAGCTGATTCCGGAGGACTGGGGCGGAAGCACCGTATTTGTTCCGGTTTCCGCTAAGACCCACGAGGGCATTACCGACCTGCTGGAGATGATCCTTCTGACCGCGGAGGTTCTGGAGCTGAAAGCCAACCCGAAACGCCGTGCGAGAGGTCTCGTCATCGAGGCGGAGCTGGATAAAGGCAAGGGACCGGTTGCCACCATTCTGGTACAGAAAGGTACGCTGCGCGTCGGCGACCCGATCGCCGCAGGTGCAAGCTTCGGTAAGGTCCGCGCAATGATGGACGACAAGGGACGCCGTGTCAAGGAAGCGGGTCCGTCCACGCCGGTGGAGATCCTTGGACTTTCCGATGTGCCAAACGCCGGAGAAATTCTGGTGGCTACCGAGTCAGACAAGGAGGCAAAGAACTTCGCGGCGACCTTCGTATCCGAGGGCAAGAAGAGCCTGCTGGAGGAGACCAGAACGAGAATGTCCCTGGACGATCTGTTCAGCCAGATCCAGGAGGGCAATCTGAAAGAGCTGGGAATCATCGTAAAAGCCGATGTACAGGGTTCCGTGGAGGCAGTGAAGCAGAGCCTTGTGAAACTGTCCAACGACGAGGTGGTCGTACGGGTGATCCATGGAGGCGTAGGCGCCATCAACGAGTCCGACGTTACCCTGGCATCCGCGTCCAACGCCATCATCATCGGATTTAACGTACGTCCCGACGCGACGGCCAAATCCACGGCGGAGCAGGAGGGCGTGGATATCCGCCTGTACCGCGTGATCTATCAGGCCATCGAGGACGTGGAGGCTGCCATGAAGGGTATGCTGGAGCCGGTCTACGAGGAGAAGGTCATCGGTCACGGAGAGGTACGCCAGCTGTTCAAGGCCTCCGGCGTGGGAACCATTGCCGGAAGCTATGTGCTGGACGGTGTGTTCCAGAGAGGCTGCAAGGTGCGCATTACCCGCGAGGGCACACAGATCTACGAGGGCGCGCTGGCATCCCTGAAGCGGTTTAAGGACGACGTGAAGGAAGTAAGATCAGGCTACGAGTGCGGTCTTGTTTTTGAAGGCTTCAACGATCTTCAGGAGCTCGACCAGGTAGAAGCATATATTATGGTGGAGGTGCCAAGATAAGGCTTCTTTGCCGGAAAAAGCGGCAGCCAGGAAACTGCCGCCCAGATCATAGTAGGATGTGAAGAAATGAGAAAAAACAGCATAAAAAATACCCGTATCAACGGGGAGATTCAAAGGGAACTGAGCAATATCATCCGTACAGAACTGAAGGATCCGCGGATCGGGATGATGACTTCTGTGACGGGCGTGGAGACGGCTCCTGATCTCAAAACCTGTAAGGTATATATCAGTGTGCTGGGAAATCAGGAGGAATCCAAAGCGACGATCCAGGGCCTGCGCAGCGCGGAAGGCTTTGTCCGCAGAATGCTGGCCAGGAATCTGAACCTGAGAAATACGCCGGAGCTTACTTTTGTACTGGATGAATCCATCGCCTATGGCGTCGCCATGTCGAAGCTGATCGATCAGGTGACCCATACGCAAGAGGAGGAGAAGGAAGATGAAGAAGCTTGATGAGATCCTGGAAGGTGTCCGCACCGCCGCGATCGCGGGCCATGTGAACCCGGACGGCGACTGTGCCGGTTCCGCCATGGGCGTTTATCTGTATCTGAGGGACAATTTCTCTCAGATACAGGCGGACGTATACCTGGAGGGGAAGAAGAAGGAATTCTCTTTTATTCCTGAAATTTCCGCTGCCAGAACGGAGGCGGAAAGCGGAAAGATTTACGATCTTCTGATCCTGGTGGACGTTTCAAGCGCGGACCGAGTGGGAGTGGCGGGAGAATATATTGCCACGGCAAAGCGTACCGTCTGCATCGATCATCATGTGACCAACGGCGGTTTCTGCGGCGAAAACCATGTGGTTCCGCACGCAAGCTCTACCTGTGAGGTGCTGTACGACCTGATGGACGGAGAAAAAATCTCCAGAGACTGCGCCATGGCGCTGTATACGGGGATTGTAACCGATACCGGCGTGTTCCAGTACAGCTGCACGACGCCGCACACCATGCGGGTCACAGCGGCGCTGCTGGAGAAGGATATCCCGTTTTCTGATATTGTGGAGCAGGCCTTTTACCGGAAAACCTATGCCCAGAACCAGCTGATGGGAAGGACGCTGATGGAGAGCATCATGTTGCTTGGCGGAAAGTGCATCGTCGGAATTGTGCGGCAGAAGGAAATGAAATTTTATGGATTGACACCGGCGGATATGGACGGGATTGTCAACCAGCTGCGCAACACAGAGGGCGTAGAGGTAGCGATCTTCCTGTACGAGCTGGCGCCCCAGACCTTTAAGGTGAGTATGCGCTCAGACAAAAAAGTGGATGTGAGCAAGATCGCCAATCTGTTCGGCGGCGGCGGCCATATCCGGGCGGCTGGCTGTACCATGAACGGAAGTCCCTTCGACGTGGTGAACAACCTGACGCTGTATATTGAAAAACAGCTGCTGGAAAGCGATGGGGAATAACATGATACATGGCGTACTGAATGTTTACAAGGAAGCAGGCTATACCTCCCATGATGTTGTGGCAAAGCTGCGGGGAATCCTGAAGCAGAAAAAGATAGGTCATACCGGCACGCTGGATCCGGACGCAGTGGGCGTTCTTCCGGTCTGCCTGGGCAAAGGCACCCGTCTGTGCGATATGCTCACAGACGAGACGAAAACCTACGAAGCTGTATTGCTTCTTGGACAGTGTACCGATACGCAGGATACCAGCGGGACCGTTCTCGCTCAGGCAGAGCCTGAGACGGACGAAGAAAAAATCCGTTCCTGTATCGCAGGTTTCGAGGGAGAGCAGCTGCAGATTCCGCCCATGTACTCAGCGCTGAAGGTCAACGGCAGGAAGCTGTATGAGCTGGCGCGTGAAGGCGTTGAAGTGGAACGGAAACCCCGCCGTGTGCAGTTTTACAAGATCACGGTGCAGGAGGTCGCGCCGCCGAGAGTGAAGATGGAAGTGACCTGTTCCAGAGGAACGTACATACGGACGTTGTGCCACGATATCGGCGAGGCGTTGGGATGTCACGGCTGCATGGAGCATCTGACCCGTACCAGAGTAGGGCGTTTTCAGCTTTGTGACAGTAAAAAGCTTTCGGAAATCGAAGAACTGGCAAAAGCGGGCCAGCTGGAAAAGTTTCTGATCCCGGTGGACCAGATGTTTTCCGATTATCCATACATATCCGTACGCCCGGAGGCAGACGCCCTGGCGTTCAACGGAAATCCGCTGAAGGAAACCGCCTTTGCCGGCGGCGTCCATCCAAAGCCCGCAAAGGCCATCCGGCTGTACAGCAGCGAAGGATTGTTTGTGGGAATCTATCAGTATGACGGGAAGAGAGAGATTTGGAAACCCGAGAAAATGTTTCTGGAGCGGCCATGAAGTATATAAAACACACATTATCATTTGAAGCGGAGGGCGGCAGCGTCGTCACCCTTGGAAAATTTGACGGACTGCACCGGGGGCATATGCTCCTGGTGGACCGGGTGCTGGAGATTGGCCGGCAGGAAGGACTGGAGACGGTGGTATTTACCTTTGCCGTTCCTCCGGCCATGCGTGTGGCCCATGAGCCGGCGCACCAGCTGCTGACTAACGAGGAGCGGCACCTGCGCCTGGAAAATTACGGCATTGATCTGCTGGTGGAGTGTCCGTTCAGTGAAGAGGTGATGCGCATGGAGCCGGAGGCTTTTATCCGGGAGATCCTGGTGGAGAAGCTGCATGCGGCCTGCGTAGTGGTGGGGACGGATTTTCATTTCGGCTACCAGCGCAGAGGCAGTGCGCAGATGCTGAAGGAGCTTGGGCCAGACTATGGATTCCGCACGGAGATCATCGAGAAGGCGCGGGAGGACGGACGGGAGATCAGCAGCACCTGGATCAAAGAGGAACTGCGGAAAGGCAGGATGGAACGGGTGGAACAGCTGCTGGGGTACCCTTATACAGTCCGTGAGAAGATCGTCCACGGGCGGGCCCTTGGCAGAACCATCGGCGTGCCCACCATCAATCAGGTGCCGGGGAAAGAGAAGCTTCTGCCCCCGTACGGCGTATATGTGTCCCGTGTGAAGGTTCTTGGAAAGGAATTTTACGGGATGACGAATATTGGTGTGAAGCCTACGGTGCGGGAAAACTTTACCGGTGTGGAGACGTATCTGTTCCACTGTCAGGAGGATCTGTACGGCCAGACGGCAGAGGTCTCTCTGCTCCATTATCAGCGGCGGGAACAGAAATTTCCGTCGGTGGAGGCGCTGCAGGCTCATCTGAAGAAGGACGAAGCTGAGGCGGAAGAATATTTGAAGACACAGGGATTGCTCCCTTAAATATTTACACACAAACCATGCGGGTGAGGCAGGTCTCTCAGAATAACCGTTCAACAGAAACGGAACAGTTATTCTGAGAGACCTGTCTTTTTTGCCGCCGTTTGCAACCGTTCAGCCTGCATGATCCCGCCAGGTGCTTTTCTGCGGATTGCAGAAGTCAAATACCCCCTTGACAAAATCAAAACTCCTGATATAATAACTTCGTAACAAAAATGTAATAAGATTAATAAAAACGTTAAAAATGTAAGAAA
Source organism: Fusicatenibacter sp. (assembly GCA_017887445.1). Classification (GTDB taxonomy): domain Bacteria; phylum Bacillota; class Clostridia; order Lachnospirales; family Lachnospiraceae; genus Fusicatenibacter. The sequence continues at coordinate 23,373 of JAGHIA010000178.1, read as the reverse complement.
ATGTAAAAAAATGAAATGTCATGGAGGTATCTATGTTACTGAAAAAGATGTTGCTGACAACATGCGTGGCCGCAGGCGTTGTACTTGCTGTTCCGGCTGTGGAAGTCCAGGCCGCACAGTCCCAGGGGACTCAGGCCCAGGTGCAGACTTTTGAGGGCGCGAAAAACTATGCGGTGGCGGCAGTCAGCGAAGGCTCCTATGTCAATATCCGGGAGAATGCGGGAACCGAGTATTCCATCGTCGGAAGGCTGGACAATCACGGACTGTGCTACATTCAGGAACAGAGCGGAGAATGGTATAAGGTAGTATCCGGCGAGGTGGAAGGATATATCCGTCAGGATCTGCTGAAAACCGGTGAGGAAGCATGGATGGAGGTTCACGAAACCGGCGAGGAAAACATGCCGGTAGCGTCTGTGCCAAGCACAAGGGACGAGCTGGTAGCGTTTGCCTGCCAGTTTGTTGGAAATCCCTATGTGTGGGGCGGGACAAGCCTGACAAACGGCGCCGACTGTTCCGGCTTCACCATGCAGGTGTTCGCCAACTACGGAATCAGCCTGCCCCACTCCTCGCGGGCACAGGCAGGCTACGGAACGCCGGTAGCGGTAAGCGACGCTCAGCCAGGCGACCTGATCTTTTACTCCAGAAACGGCAGTATCTACCATGTGGTCATCTACATCGGAAACGGGCAGGCCGTCCACGCCAGCAGCGCGAAAACCGGCATCAAGATATCAGACGTACAATACGAAAAAGCAGCCTGCGCGGTAAGTCTTTTATAAACCGCCGCAGAACAGCAGGGGAAGAACCTTGTAACGATTCAGCCAGGCCTGTGCGGTGAATGCACAGACCTGGCTGAACGGTTAGAAAATATATCACACAGAAAATGGCAGGGAAGCATGTTTCAGCAGTTCCATGCTTTTTTGCAGATTTTCTTCGTAAGAAAAGTCTTTTCGCATACCGCCTTCAATACTGACTGTATCACAGTATCCGGCCTTTTGCAGAATCCGGAAAAAAGGTTCCATGATCGCGGCATCTTCCGGAAATGGAAACAGGCGGGAAACAGGCAGGGCGATATGAACGTGAAGCAGCCTGTCCCCATGAGCCGCCACCTGGTTGATATCGTCTGTCTGAAGATCTACATGATAATAGTCAAACAGGAAACCACAGGCAGGGTGGTCCACCTGCTCCGTGCTGTGTACCGCCTCTTTGACCGTGGTTAAAAGATTCGTCTCTGTGGGGTTTAGATGCTCCAGCGCGATCCGCATATGATGAGAAGCCGCGGTGTCAGCGATTGCGCGGGCACAGGAAACAAATTCCCGGCTGGCTGCCTGACGGTCATAACCATCCGGAATTCTCCGCGCACTCCCAGACCCCAGAGCGATGATCTGAACCCCCAACGCCTCCGCTTTGGGCAAAACATTGTTCAGATAAGAAACCACCGCCGCAGGAGACGCCCCAGGCCCCACAAGGCGAAACGAGCCGGGAAAGAGACAGTTTGCCCGCGGACAAGAAAGACCAGACCTGCGCAAAGCCGACCGGATCTGTGAGAATTCCTCAACAGAAACACTTTCCAACGGCGCCAGATTCACCTCTGCAAAATCAAAACCAGAAGACCGGATCATCTCCAAATGCGTCTCCAAAGACTTATTCCTCAAATCCCCGGCCAGATCCATACAAACGCCAAATCTCATGAAATTACATCCTCCTGACAGACTATTCCCATGCGGAAACATTTCCGATGTTGTTCATTAATTATCACAAAAGCACAATATCACCATAATTGAAAATATTTATCTTCATCCCCGCCTCAAAATGTTCATTGGAAATATTGCATAAAGATGATATCAAAGTCAGAACCCATCCGCGGGCCCGGCTTTTACCCTTGACATCTCGCATAAACAGTGTAGCACAAACCCGTAAACAAATCTATATTTTTCCGATTCTAATCATTAACAGTGTAACAGCGCCTTTATGGATAACGCAGTCACTGAATCGCGCACCAATCAAAGAACAGAAAGGCTGCCAGAGCCGCTGTCGTGCATGTGCGGCGGGCATCTGTGGGGGTGCGCGAAAATCTTAGCGTCTCGGAGGCGCCCGGAACGGGGCAGGCGCAGGACTGCAAGTCCGGAGCCTGAGGAGCGCCAGAGCCGGGAATGCATCAGGCATTCCTGGCGAATCGCTCCGGTACCCGTTCCGGGCGCCTCCGGGACGCTTAGATTTTCCGCACCCCCACAGCCGCCCGCCGCACATGCATGACAGCGGCTCTGGCAGTCTTTCGTCCGCCTTTGACTGCCCCGCATTTGCCCCGCCTTTGATAAATGAAAAAATTTAAAAACCATATTTACAATTAAAATTGGATATGCTATACTTACAAAGTGTTTGGGATGAGACATCCCTGCCCTGATTCAGAAGACGGACACTCCGACCCCTTCTTAGTCAGCGGCGTAAGAAAAATAACAGGAGGAAACCAAAAATGATTTCAAAAGAAAAGAAACAGGCTATTATGGCTGAGTATGCGAGAACCGAAGGCGATACAGGATCACCGGAGGTTCAGGTAGCTGTTCTGACAGCCAGAATCAATGAACTCACAGAGCATCTGAAGGTACACCACAAAGATCACCACAGCAGAAGAGGTCTGCTGAAGATGGTCGGCCAGAGACGTGGCTTACTGGATTACCTGAAGAAAACTGATATTGAGAGATACCGTGCATTAATCGAAAAACTGGGCATCAGAAAATAATCAGCTTGTCAGCGGGCGGGAAAACCATTTCCGCCCGTTTCTTTTAAAGTCAAATACCCCTCAGGCAGCGGGGCATCAGGTTTGCGGCGCTGTAGAGCAGCCTGGCTCGTTGCTTACGGGGATGAAACCGCTGTGTGGACTCCGGCTAAAGTGTCCGGGACCACTGAAAAGCGCACCGGCCCGTCCGTTTTGTGTAACTGCGGAAATATTTTTTTCGTCACGTTTTGGAATTTTCGCGGGTGTGTTTTTCAGTAGTTTCGGAAGAGCTTACAGACCGGAGAGCAGAAAAGAAAATAAAAAAGGAGAGCAATTTATGTACAAGAGTTTTTCCATGGAGCTGGCTGGCCGTACACTGACTGTCGATGTAGACCGTGTGGCCAAGCAGGCAAACGGCGCGGCTTTTATGCATTACGGGGATACTGTGGTGCTGTCCACCGCGACCGCATCCGATAAGCCGCGAGACGGCATCGACTTCTTCCCGCTGAGCGTTGAATACGAAGAGAAAATGTATGCGGTAGGAAAGATCCCGGGAGGCTTCAACAAGAGAGAGGGAAAGGCCAGCGAGCACGCGATCCTGACCAGCCGTGTCATTGACCGTCCTATGCGTCCGCTGTTCCCGAAGGATTACCGCAACGACGTAACCCTGAACAATATGGTAATGTCCGTAGACCCGGACTGCAACCCGGAGGTTGTGGCTATGCTGGGTTCCGCCATTGCCACCTGCATTTCCGATATCCCGTTTGACGGCCCCTGCGCCATGACCCAGATGGGAATGATCGACGGCGAGCTGATCGTGAACCCGACGCTGGCGCAGAAGGCGGTTTCGGACCTGAGCCTGACGGTGGCATCCACCCGTGAAAAGGTGATCATGATCGAGGCCGGCGCCAACGAGATTCCGGAAGCAAAGATGATCGAGGCCATCTACAAGGCCCACGACGTAAACCAGGAGATCATCCGTTTTATCGATGAGATCGTGGCTGCCTGCGGAAAGCCGAAACACACCTATGAAAGCTGCGCGGTTCCGGAAGAGCTGTTCGCGGCTATCCGTGAGATCGTTCCGCCGGAAGAGATGGAAGAGGCGGTATTTACCGACGACAAACAGACGCGGGAGGAAAACATCCGTGTGATCACCGATAAGCTGGAGGAAGCGTTCGCAGAGAACGAGGAGTGGCTGGCAGTGCTCGGCGAAGCAGTTTATCAGTATCAGAAAAAGACCGTGCGCAAGATGATCCTGAAGGATCACAAGCGTCCGGACGGCCGTGCGATCACCCAGATCCGTCCGCTGGCTGCTGAAGTGGATATCATCCCGAGAGTTCATGGTTCCGCTATGTTTACCCGTGGACAGACCCAGATCTGTACCGTTACTACCCTGGCGCCTCTTTCCGAGGCCCAGAAACTGGACGGACTGGATGAGTTCGAGACTTCCAAGAGATATATGCACCAGTACAACTTCCCGTCCTACTCGGTAGGAGAGACAAAGCCGTCCCGCGGACCGGGACGCCGGGAGATTGGTCACGGTGCGCTTGCAGAGCGTGCGCTGATTCCGGTACTGCCCACAGAGGAGCAGTTCCCTTACGCGATCCGCACCGTTTCTGAGACCTTCGAGTCCAACGGTTCCACCTCTCAGGCAAGTATCTGTGCGTCCACCATGTCCCTGATGGCAGCCGGCGTTCCCATCAAAAAGCCGGTAGCCGGTATTTCCTGCGGACTGGTAACCGGAGAGACAGACGACGACTATCTGGTACTGACCGATATCCAGGGTCTGGAAGATTTCTTTGGCGATATGGACTTTAAGGTGGCTGGAACCCATGACGGTATCACAGCGATCCAGATGGATATCAAGATTCACGGACTGACCCGTCAGATCGTGGAGGAGGCCATTGCCAGAACCAAGGAAGCCAGAGAGTATATCCTGACAGAGGTTATGGAGAAAGAGATCGCGGCTCCCCGTCCGGCTGTTGGACCGCTGGCGCCGAAGATCGTTCAGATCCAGATCGACCCGCAGAAGATTGGCGATGTGGTTGGCCAGAGAGGAAAGACCATCAACGCGATCATCGATGAGACTGGCGTGAAGATTGACATTGAGGACGACGGTTCTGTTTCCGTGTGCGGCACCGACCAGGCAATGATGGACAAAGCCATCGAGTATATCAACATCATCGCGACGGAATTTGAGGAAGGACAGATTTTCACAGGAAAAGTTGTCAGCATCAAAGAGTTCGGTGCGTTCCTGGAGTTCGCTCCGGGCAAAGAGGGACTGGTCCACATTTCCAAGATCTCCAAGCACCGCATCAACCGGGTGGAGGATGTTCTGACCCTCGGCGACGTGGTGAAGGTTGTCTGCATGGGCAAGGACAAGATGGGCAGAGTCAGCTTCAGCATGAAGGATGTTCCCACCGAGGCGTAAGAGCGCTTCTTTGGAAAAAAATTCCACTTAAACATGGAAGATTAAAGAAAGTCTTTGGACGGAGTATTTTGCTCCGGTCCGAAGCTTTCTTTTTTCAGCGTAAAGAATCGCCGCAGTCCGTACGGTGATGACTGATTTCAGAGCGTGTTAGAAAATTGCTTTCCGAACGAATTTTCTAACAAACTCCGGCACATGGACAGCGCGGCGTCTGCAAGACGTTTGAGGAAGAAAGGCAGAGAGGGTTATGAGATATCACAATATTACAAAGGATGATATGCTGAACGGAGACGGACTGCGGGTGGTATTGTGGGTGGCTGGCTGCAGTCATCACTGCAAGGGATGTCAGAATCCGGTCACCTGGGACCCAAACGGAGGAATTCCATTCGACGAGGCGGCAAAACAGGAAATCTTTGAACAGCTGGACAAGGATTATATTTCCGGAATCACGTTCTCCGGCGGCGATCCGCTGCATACAGCCAATGAGGCGGATGTGACGGCTCTGGCAAAGGAGATCAAAGAGAAGTATGCGTCGAAGGATATCTGGGTGTACACAGGCTACCGCTGGGAGGATATCTGCGACCACGAGATCATCTCCTATACCGATGTGGTGGTGGACGGCCGTTTTATCCTGGAGCAGCTGGATGTGACCCTTCCATGGAAGGGAAGTCCCAACCAGAGGGTCATCGACGTAAAGAGGACGATAAAAAAAGGAACTGTGGTTTTGTTTGGCGAGGAGGATAAGGATGGAGAAGATCAGAATACAGTATCTGAATGACGAGATTGAGCGGCTGCGTTACATTGACGGAAAGTCGGACTGGATCGATCTGCGCGCCGCGGAGGATGTGGAGATGAAAGCCGGAGAATACCGTCTGATTCCCCTGGGCGTCGCCATGCAGCTGCCGAAAGGCTATGAGGCGTATATTGTTCCGAGAAGCAGTACGTTTAAAAACTTCGGGATTATTCAGACCAATCACATGGGGATCATCGATGAGTCTTACTGCGGCCCCAACGACTGGTTTTATATGTCGGCCTATGCTCTGCGGGATACGGTGATCCACAAAAATGACAGGATCTGTCAGTTCCGGATCCAGAAACATCAGCCGGAGATTCTTTTTGAGGAAGTTCCGCAGCTGGAGGGCGAAGACCGGGGCGGGATTGGAAGTACCGGTGTAAAATAAAGTTTTCTGTTTTCTCTCTTTCACACAAAAATGATGATGTCAAGGTCAGAATCCATCGTAACAGTTCAGCCAGGTCTGCGCATTTACTGCACAGGCCATGAAAGCGCAGCGCCTGCAGGCATCCGGCCCATGGCGAAGCGACTTTCAATGGCCGGGTGCGGTAACAGGAGTCTGACCTTGACATTTTTCCAATGATTCGATGAGTCATGTCTGTACTTTTTAAAAAGTTCAAAAGTTCAATATCAAGAGATGCAATTTCCACAAAATCAGATAAGAAAATTCAAAATAAATTCAAGTTTCAGTTGCGAGAGCGGATCACATATGATAGTATGTCGGTATGCAAAAAGGCAGAGGATCTAAGCTTAGTTATAAATGAATGTATACGGATCCATGTGGAAAAGAAACAAAAAATTCAATGAATGTTCAATGCAGGTTCAAATTCTGCATTGCAAAAGCATAAACATCTGATGTATTTATCCGCAGGAAAGAGCAGGAGGATTATGAAATGGTGAATGAAATATTTGCGCAGCGGCTGAAGGCGGCAATGGGAGAACGCCACATGAAGCAGGTAGACTTGGTGCGTGAGGCGCAGGAACAGGGGATCAAACTTGGAAAGAGTCATGTCAGCCAGTACGTCAGCGGAAAAACGGTTCCCCGGGAGGAGCTTCTCCGGTTCCTGGCAGAGACGCTGCAGGTAACGCCGGAATGGCTGCTTGGCAGGGAGCAGGATCACGCCCAGGAGCTGACTGCGGGAACCACAGAAAGAACCCTTTCGGAACAGACGCCGGACAAGGGAGAGATCCGGATATTCAAAAAATCCACGAAGCTGGACCATGTGCTCTACGATGTCCGCGGTCCGGTGGTGGAGGAGGCGGACCGCATGGAAAACGAGGGTGTCCGTATTCTGAAGCTGAACATCGGAAATCCCGCGCCGTTTGATTTTCACGCGCCGGACGAGGTGGTCTTCGATATGCGCCGTCAGCTGACCAGATGCGAGGGGTATTCGCCGGCCAACGGTCTTTTCGCGGCGCGGAAAGCGATCATGCAGTATGCGCAGATGAAAAAGATTCCCAATGTTTCGGTGGATGATATCTATACGGGAAACGGTGTCAGTGAGCTGATCAATCTCTGTATGTCCGCGCTTTTGGACGATGGGGATGAGATCCTGATCCCGTCGCCGGACTATCCGCTGTGGACGGCCTGCGCTACGCTGGCAGGCGGAAAGGCGGTCCATTATATCTGCGACGAGCAGTCGGACTGGTATCCGGATCTGGCGGATATCCGCAGGAAGATCACCGCACGCACCAAAGCGATCGTCATTATCAATCCAAACAATCCCACCGGCGCCTTGTATCCGCGGGAAGTCCTTCAGCAGATCGTGGAAGTTGCCAGGGAGCATCAGCTGATGATCTTTTCCGATGAGATTTATGACCGGCTGGTGATGGACGGGGAGGAACATATTTCCATTGCTTCCCTTGCGCCGGACCTGTTCTGCGTCACCTACAGCGGACTGTCCAAATCCCATATGGTCGCCGGTTTCAGGATCGGCTGGATGATCTTAAGCGGAAACAAGAAGATCGCGGCGGATTATATTGAGGGGATCAAGATGCTCTCCAATATGCGGCTCTGCTCCAATGTGCCGGCGCAGTCGGTGGTGCAGACGGCGCTGGGCGGTTATCAGAGCGTGGAACGCTATCTGGAGCCGGGCGGAAGAATCTACGAACAGCGAAACTATATTTATCAGGCGCTGACAGATATTCCAGGCATTACAGCGGTGAAGCCTAAGGCGGCGTTTTATATTTTTCCGAAGCTGGACGTGAAAAAGTTCCATATTCTGGACGATGAAAAATTTGTGCTGGACCTGCTGAAGGAAAAGAAAATTCTGATGATCCACGGCGGAGGATTCAACTGGCAGCAGCCGGATCATTTCCGGGTGGTCTATCTGCCGAGACTGGAGGTTCTGAAAGAGGCGGCGGAGAATATCGCGGATTTTCTGAGTACCTACCGCCAGTGATGCAGCGGCCTGGCGCAGCTGGACCCGGGATTTTCGCGGATTCTGCGGTGAACGGCTGCAAATTCCGGCGGCAGTTATGGCCTTAGGCCCATACCTGCCGCTGAACGTGTTCTTTTTGGGGAGCGTCTATTTCATTTGAACCGTGTTGTTTGAAATGCGGAATTTCTTAAAACTGTTAATAAAGCTGGAAATACGGCTGTAACCGTACTGCTTGACATCGAAGCCGCCGAAATGACTGCGCAGCGCCTCATGGACAATGCTCAGGTTATCTACGCGGCCATTGTTGTTCTGGATAAATTCCGTCAGAAACTTTTCAATCTCCGGGCGGGAGACGGTGCTGTGCTTTTCTTTGACCAGATAATTATGTCCGGCTTTGAGAAGCTCGATATCGTCCATGCTTTCCAGAAACGTGGACAGCTTGGAGTAGCCGTAATTGCGCACGTCAAACTCGGAAAATTTCTTCTGGAGGATATTGCCCACCTCGCTTAAGGTGGTGTTTTTCCCGTGGTCGTTGTTGTCGGTGAGGATCCGGGAGACGGTTCTCTCAATTTCCGCCTTGCTGGTGATCGCGGGAGGCTCTTCGGTTGAGGCGCCGTAGCGCACGGAGGAATCGGAAATTGTGTTTACCGACGGCGTCACGTCGTCCTCGTTCTGAGAGATCACCTCCAGAATTTTAAAGGAATCGCAGGCGACACGGAAGGAGGAGGGAGTTTTCTGTTCTCCCATGCCAAGCACATACATACCGGATTCCCGGAGCCGCTGAGCCAGCTTTGTGAAATCGGAATCGGAGGACACCAGACAGAATCCCTCCACATGATTAGAATAAAGGATATCCATGGCGTCGATGATCATGGCGGAATCCGTGGAATTTTTTCCGTTGGTATTGCTGTACTGCTGAATGGGATTGATGGAATATTGCAGAAGCTGTTCCTTCCAGCTGCGTTTTGAAATGTCTGTCCAGTCTCCGTAAATGCGTTTGTAGGTGGCGACTCCCTGATCGGAGACTTCATCGAGAATGTATTTGATGTATTTTGGAGATACGTTGTCGGCATCGATGAGCACGGCAAATCTCCGGTCTTTTTGTTCCATAGCGATGTTTTCCTTCCTTATGATCTGATCTGAGATATGATTTTGACACGATAGCAATCGAGAGTGTGTTTGAACATTCCTTCCTGCAATTCTTGCAGAAAGCAATTTTCAAACACGCTCCAGACACAGACGTTTCCGGAACGCTGCAGCTATTTTCTAGTTTAGTATAAATCCGCTGCGGGGTCAATGGACAAAGCGATGTTTTCCCGGGTGATTTTTTGGTGAATTCGTAACGATTCAGCAAGCTGAACTGTTACCTACGTTTTCATACGGTCCGCGCAGTAAATGCGCAGACCTGGCCAAATAGTAATGGTGAATTTGTGATTATTTATGGAGGAGAAAGAATGCTGGAAAAATTTCTTGACGCTGCAAAACAGGAAGGATTGCAGCCATTTGCCATAGAGGTATGCAAAGAGGATGAAGTGATTGAACGGTGGGAGCAGGACACAAACTGTGACGCATATCTTGCAGAAAGCAATTTTCAAACACGCTCTGGCAGGAGGTATCCTGTGTACTCGGCGACAAAAAGTTTTACCTCCACAGCGGTCGGACTGGCGGTGGATGAAGGAAAAATAGCGCTGGACGAACCGCTGGAAACATTTTTTGCTGCAGAACTGTCCAAGGCAGACCCGGCAGGCAGCAGCCGGTGGAGAGCGGTGACGGTCCGCCAGCTGCTGACGATGAGTGTTCCCGGACTTCCCTTCCGGCCATCGGGGGATGACTGGCTGCTGGACTGTTTTTCCAGACCGATCGGTGAGGAGCGCCATTTTTCCTATTCTAATCTGCCGGCATACCTGGCGGGCGTGGCGGTGGAGCGCGCGGTGGGGGAACCTACGGACAGGTACCTGCAGCGAAAGCTGTTTTCCGTGTTGGATATCCCGCGGCCGGCGATGCAGTTTTGTCCAGGCGGACACTTTTACGGCGCCACGGGGATGGAGCTGACGGTCCATGAGGTCGGAACTTTGGGCCGGCTGTATCTGAACCAGGGCGTGTGGAAGGGACAGAGGGTCTTATCAGAAACATGGTGCAAGGAGGCGGTCAGCCGTCAGGTGATGAACCGGGAGGGCGGTTACGGCTACTTTTTCTGGGTACGTGCCGACGGAGGATTTACCATCCGGGGCAAGTGGGGGCAGCGCTGTTATGTGTTTCCGAAAGAACGTGTGGTTGTGACCTGGCTTTCCCATCTGCCGGAGCAGGAGAGGTCGGACAGACAGGAGGAACTGTTCTTTCGTAACTATTCAGCCTGATGAATAAGTTACGGCATACGCCTATTGGGAATAGGATCCCGAATCTTTCGTTTTCCAAGAAAAGCAGGAAAATGAAAAAAACGAGCAGGAAAAGAAAAGCAGGATCATGAAAAGTGCGCTATAGTTTCAGGAGAGAAAAACCGTTCCCCAAGCGGGATGGGAAGAAAAGGAGAAAAAGCAATGGATCAGAAAGAGAGAATGCTGGCGGAGCTGCCATACCGCGCATGGCTGGACGGCTTATCGGAGGAACGCCAGGAAACCAAGAGAAAAGTTTTTCAGTTTAACAACACACATCCGGATGATACAGAGACTCAGGGCCGGCTGATCCGTGAGATCATCGGCGTCCATGGAGAGAACCTGGGAGTGGAACAGCCGTTTCACTGTGATTATGGCAGCAATATTGAGGTGGGCGAGAATTTCTTTGCCAATTATAACCTGACGATTCTGGATGTGGCGAAGGTGGTAATCGGAAAAAATGTGATGATCGCTCCGAATGTGTCCATTTATACGGCGGGTCATCCGCTGCACCCGGAAGCGCGGAACTCCGGTTATGAGTACGGAATTGGCATCACCATCGGGGACAATGTATGGATTGGCGGAAATACGGTGATCAATCCCGGCGTACATGTGGGAAACAATGTTGTCATCGGTTCCGGAAGCGTGGTGACGAAGGACATTCCCGACAACGCGGTCGCCGCGGGAAATCCCTGTAAGGTGCTGCGTTATCTGACGGAGGAGGATAAGAAGTATTATTACAAAGACCGGGAATTTGACGTGGATTACCGGGAATAAGCAGTCAGAAGAAAAGACGGCGCAGTGATAGAACAATCAGAAACAGCCGGCTCACGGAAGATATGATGTGAGCGGCTGTTTTTCTGTATCTCAACGGCTGGCAGAACAGCCGAAGATATGGTACAATGGTTCAAGTCTGATTGGGAGGCAAGGAAACCAATGAAACTTACAATCTATCACACTAATGATATTCACAGTCACTTTGAAGAATTTTCCAGGATCGCCGCCTGTCTGCGCAGGCAGCGGAAACCACAGGACCTGCTTCTGGACGCCGGGGACCTTCATGACTTTTTGCGGCCGGAGATGAGCGGGACCAACGGAAGGATCGGCAAATACCTGCTGGAGTATCTGGAATATGACGCGGTGGCTGCGGGCAATAACGAAGGGTTTACCGAGCCGGACGCTCTTGCAAGTATTGCGAAGACCGGAAAAGTTCCGGTGCTGTCCGCCAATATTGCGCAGCTTGACGGCAGTCCGGTCCCGATGCTGAAGAAGAGCATTCTTCTTTCCAGGGGTCCGGAGCGGATCCTGATCATCGGTATGTCGCCGGGCGGGGACAGCTACAATGATTTTTATCATCTTTCCGGCCTGGAGGCGGAGGAGGCCGGGACTGCGCTTCGGAGGGAGCTGGAAAGCCGGGCAGGACAGTATGATGTGTGCGTCCTGCTCAGTCATCTGGGAATCGAGGAGGACCGGAGGCTTGCCAGGCTGTTTCCGCAGCTTCAGGTGATCATCGGCGGCCACAGCCACACGGTTATGGAAACGCCGGAGCGGGTAGGCGGCGCGGTGATCCATCAGGCGGGAGGTTACGGAACGTATCTTGGGAAGCTGACGCTGGAGATCGAAGACCATAAAGTCACAGATTTTTCCGGGGAACTGATCGAGAGCGCAGCCTTTGAGCCGGACCCTGGATTTTTGCAGCTGTATCAGGAACAGAAAGCGGAGGCGGAAAAAAATCTCAGGCGTCCGCTGTTTACGCTGGTTGAAACCTTGTGGTTTGATCCTGTGATGGAAAATCCCCTGACAAATTTTATCGCGGACCAGCTGTACCGGACATATTCCTGTGATTTTGCCTGTATCAACAGTGGAATCGTGTCCTTCGGCCTGACGGGAACCATCTCAAAAATGAAATTGCTGCAGGCCAGTCCTTCCCATCTGAATCCGACCCACGGGGTAATCCGGGGCCAGCAGCTGTATGAAGCCGTCTGCCAGACCCTTATGCCGGAGCATTGCCTGGCCCCGGGGCGCGGGCCTGGCTTTCGTGGAATGTTAGTCGGACGGCTTCATGTGTCTGAAAATGTAAAGATTGTCGTCAGGGACGGGCAGCCGGAAATTTTTGTGGATGGCCAGCCGCTGGTGATGGAGCGGGACTATCGGGTGGTGATGACCGACTATCTGCAGCGGGGCAGCGGATATCCAAGCCTTGCCACTGAGCGGGAAGTGGTCTTCGAGGCCGGATTTATCCGCGATCTGCTACTGCGGACGCTGCCCGGACTTTCCGTGGATTCTCCGTGCTTTCGGAAAAGATATGAGGAAGGTAACCGTTCGGCCAGCTGAACAGTTGTAACTATTCAGCCGGCTGAACGGTTACGGCATCCGTCCATTGAAAATCGCTTCGCGATGGGCCGGATGCCCGCAGGCACTACGTTTTCCTACGGTCTGTGCAGTAAATGCACAGACCTGGCTGAACGGTTACGGGAAAGCGCTATAACAATGAAAAAAGTATTCAGCTTCCCTGTGATTTGTGGTATCATAGGATGGAATATGGAAAAAGGAGCATGAAAAACAAATGAGTATCCGGATGATAGGAATTGACCACAGCCTGGCGGGACTGGATGTCCGGGCGGTGTTTTCGTTTACGAAAAAGAGCGCTGCGGAGGCGATGGAGCAATTCAGAGAACTGGATGGAGTGAAGGGGTGCGTTCTGCTGTCCACCTGCAACCGTATGGAACTGTGGGCCAGCGTCACAGACAGCTGTGAGCAGGACCTTCTGGTCTGGCTCTGTCATTATAAAGGGCTGGCGCCGTTTGCGTACGACCGTTACTTTGTGCGGCGGGAGGGGAAGGACGCGGTGGAGCATCTGTTTTCCCTGGCCTGCGGCCTGAAATCCATGATCCTGGCGGAGGATCAGATTCTGACACAGGTGCGGGAGGCGCTTTCACTCTCCAGAGAAAATTACTGCGCGGACAATGTGCTGGAGGTATTGTTCCGTGGCGCAGTGACGGCGGCAAAAAGGGTCAAGACCGAGGTGGTCTTCACCCATGCGAACAGCACCGCCATGGACCGGGCCATTGCCATGCTTGCGGATACAGGGTACAGCCTGAAAGGGAAAACCTGTATGGTAATCGGAAACGGAGAGATGGGACGGCTGGCGGCTCTGACGCTGAAACGGGCCGGGGCCGATGTGACGGTCACGGTGCGCCAGTACCGGAGCGGTGTGGTCAACATCCCGGAAGGATGTGAAAGGATCAATTACGGCGACAGGATGGAGCTGTTCCCTTCCTGCGACCTGGTGGTGAGCGCCACATCAAGTCCCAATTATACGATCCGGCAGGAACTGCTGGAGGGACTGGAGCTTTCCCATCCCATGATCCTCATCGACCTTGCAGTGCCAAGGGATATAGAGCCTGCGGTGGGTGAGAGAGAGCAGATTTCACTTTATGATATTGACGCTTTTCGTCTGCGGGGGGACGAGGGCAACGAGGCGGCGCTGCGGCAGGCACACAGAATCCTGGAGGAGGAAATGGGAGATTTCTTTCTCTGGTACGAAGGCCGGGACCTTGTGCCGCGAATCAAACAGGTGGAAGCCGGGGCAGTAGAGGATCTGAATCTGCGAATTCAGAAAATCCTGCGGAAGCTTCCCGTGGAAGAAACTGCCCAAAGCCATCTGAAAGAGCAGATCGATACAGCGGTGGGCAAGGTTGTCAACAAAATGCTGTTCGGCATGAAAAATTCTATGGAGCGGGAGAATTTTGTGGCCTGTCTGGCGAGTCTGGAGCAGCTGTATCGGGAGGAGGAAGATAGAACATGAAAATTCGCATTGGCAGCAGGGAGAGCAGGCTGGCGGTTATCCAAAGTGAGATGGTGCAGCGCTGGCTGACCGAACATGTGCCGGAAGCCGAGGTTTCCATCGTGACCATGAAAACCACCGGCGATATCATTCTGGACCGTCCCCTGGCGCAGGTGGGAGGCAAAGGGCTCTTTGTCAAGGAACTGGACCGGGCGCTGCTGGATGGAAGAACAGATCTGTCAGTACATAGTCTGAAGGATCTGCCCATGGAGGTGTCCGGTGAGCTTCCGGTGGTGGCGTATTCTCAGAGGGAGGACGAGCGGGATGTGCTGATCCTTCCCGAAGGCGCCAAGGAGATCGATTTTTCCAAACCCATCGGAACTTCCAGTCTGCGAAGGGTACTGCAGCTGAAACGGCTGTACCCGCAGGCGGTATTTGAGAGCGTGCGGGGGAATGTGGTCACGCGGCTGAGAAAGCTGGATGAGGGCCAGTATTCCGCGCTGATTCTGGCAGGCGCGGGAGTGAAGCGGATGGGACTGGAACACCGGATCAGCCGGTATTTTTCCGTGGACGAGGTGATCCCGGCGGCAGGCCAGGGAATTCTGGCGGTTCAGGGAAGGCAGGGGCAGGATTACAGCTATCTGGACGGCTATGGCGACCAGAACGCGCGGCTGGCGGCGCTGGCAGAGCGGGCCTTTGTGCGGGCGCTGGACGGGGGGTGCTCCTCTCCGGTGGCCGCCCACGCGGTGATCGAGGATCAGCGGCTGACCTTGACCGGCCTGTATTACGCGGGAGACGGGGACCAGTATGAGACGGCAGTCCTCTCAGGAAATGCCGCGGAAGCGGAAACCATCGGACAGAAGCTGGCAGAACAGTTTCTGGAGAAAAAAGCGGCAAAGGGCAGACCGGCGGGAAAAGTCTGGCTGGTAGGCGCCGGACCGGGAGACGCTGGTCTTCTGACGCTGAAAGGCGCCCGTGCGCTGGAGCAGGCACAGGTTGTGGTCTACGACAGCCTGGTGGGCGACGGTGTTCTGGCGCTGATTCCCCCCCATGTGAAGACGATCAATGTGGGCAAGCGCGCGGGAAATCATACCATGCCCCAGGAACAGATCAACCAGGTGCTGCTGGAGGAAGCTCAAGCAGGACAGCGGGTGGTGCGCCTGAAGGGCGGGGACCCGTTTCTGTTTGGACGCGGCGGCGAGGAGCTGGAGCTTCTGGCGGCCAACGGGATTCCCTATGAGATCGTTCCGGGCATCACATCGGCCATCGCGGTGCCGGCCTACAATGGGATCCCTGTGACCCACAGAGACTTCTGTTCTTCCGTCCATATCATCACGGGACATCAGAAGAAGGGGGAGCCGCTGAAGATTGATTTTGAGGCGCTGGTGCGGACCAGGGGAACACTGGTGTTTCTGATGGGAATTTCCGCGCTGCCTGCAATCATGCAGGGGCTGCTGGCGGCAGGTATGCGGCCGGATATGCCCTGCGCGGTCCTTTCCCGGGGCACGACCGCCTTCCAGAAATGTCTGGATGGCACGGTGGGAGAGATGGAGCGTATTGTGAAGGAACAGGGGGTTGTGACTCCTGCCATTATCGTGGTGGGAGACGTATGCGCCCTTCACCGGGAGTTTTCCTGGTATGAGAAACTTCCTCTGGCCGGCTGCCGGGTGGTCGTGACGCGGCCGCGGGACCGTTCCGGCAGGATGAGCCGTCTGCTGCGGGAAAAAGGAGCGGAGGTTTTGGAACTTCCGTCCATCGAGACGGCGCCGGCCGGGGACCTGACCAGACTGCGGGAGGCCTTTGAGCGGATCGGGAGCTATCAGTGGATCGCTTTTACCAGTCCCTATGGGGTGCGGGTATTTTTTGACGAGCTGCTGAACAGCGGCCGTGACGTGCGGGCCCTGGCGGGACAGAAGTTCGCGGCCATTGGCGAGGGGACGAAAAAAGCTCTGGCCGGATACGGCATCCGGGCGGATCTGGTGCCGGAGGTTTACGACGGCTGGCACCTGGGACTGGCGCTGGCGGATAACTGTGATTTTTGGGACAAAATCCTGCTACCGCGGGCGGCTGCAGGTTCGAAGGAACTGCTGGAGGCGCTGGCCAGACGCCAGGACCTGACAGTGGACGATCTCCCGGTTTACGAAACCGGCTATACCGGATCGGAGGTTCTGGACGCGGCAAAGCTGTTTGAAGACGGAGCAGTGACGCTGGCTGTGTTTACCAGCGCGTCCACGGTGCGGGGATTTCTGGCGGCTGCGCCGTCCATGGACCCGGGACGTGTGACGGCGGTGTGCATCGGCCGGCAGACAGCTGCGGAAGCGGAGGCGGCCGGCATGAAGACAGCGATCGCCGAAAAGGCGACGTTGGACAGCCTTGCGGACTGCGTGGAACAGGTGTATCATAAAAAGAGCGCCACAGGGGCGTCAGAAAGAGGACAGGATGAAGACAGAAAAATCTGAGAAACTATTTGAAGAAGCGGTGAAATATATCCCGGGCGGTGTCAACTCCCCGGTACGGGCCTACGGAAACGTTCACATGAGTCCCCGGTTTATCCAGGGAGCTACCGGGCCGTATGTTTTCGATGCGGACGGCAACCAGTATGTGGATTATGTGTGCTCCTGGGGACCGATGATCCTGGGCCATAACAACCAGGAAGTGTTAAACGCGGTGGTGCGGGCCTGCGACAACGGGCTCAGCTTCGGCGCGGCTACGGAAGTGGAAGTGGAGATGGCGAAATTTATCTGCGGGCATGTTCCGGCCATCGAGATGGTCCGTATGGTAAATTCCGGCACGGAGGCAGTGATGAGCGCGGTCCGCGCGGCGCGTGGATTTACCGGACGGAATAAGATCATCAAATTTATGGGATGCTATCACGGTCACAGCGACTGCCTGCTGGTAAAAGCCGGTTCCGGGGTGATGACTGCCGGGATCCCGGACAGCGCGGGTGTTCCCAAAGGCTGTACCGAGGATACCCTGTCGGCGGTGTACAACGATCTGGACAGCGTGGAAGAGCTGCTGGACGCAAACCAGGATCAGGTGGCGGCGGTGATCGTGGAGCCTGTGGCGGCCAATATGGGTGTTGTGCCTCCCAAGGAAGGATTCCTTGAGGGACTGCGCCGCCTGTGCGACAAGCATCAGGCGCTGTTGATCTTTGACGAGGTGATCACAGGCTTCCGCCTTGGATTTACCGGTGCGTCCGGCAAGTACCAGGTGCGTCCGGATCTGATCACTTACGGAAAAATTATCGGAGCCGGAATGCCGGTGGGCGCTTACGGCGGGCGGAAAGAGATCATGCAGATGGTGGCTCCCTGCGGACCGGTCTATCAGGCGGGAACCTTAAGCGGAAACCCGGTGGCTATGGCGGCGGGACTGACCCAGCTGAGTTATCTTTACCACCATCCGGAGCTTTACACGGATCTGACGGCAAAGGGCGAGCGGCTGTTCAAAGGGATGCAGGAACTGCTGGGCCAGTATCAGGTGCCGTATACGGTGAATTATGTGGATTCGCTGGGATGCATGTTCTGTACGTCTTCGGAAGTGAGCGATTATACGCAGGCCAAGACCTCGGACACCGCAGCGTTTGCCGACTATTTTTCCTGGATGATCAACCATGGATTCCACCTGGCGTCCTCCCAGTTTGAGGCGATGTTCCTGTCTGCGGCCCATACGGACGCAATCATCGACGATACACTGAACACGGTGGAAGATTATCTGAAGGAGCAGAAAAAGAAATGAAAACAGGTCTGGAAGAAGCCTATCTTGTAAAGGGCGGAAAGAAACTCCGTCTGGGATACACCACAGGCTCCTGCGCCGCGGCTGCGGCGCGGGCCGCGGCCGAATGTCTTCTGACCAAAAAGCGACCGGACTGCGTGGAGCTGATGACACCGAAAGGGATCCGTCTCTGCCTTCCGGTCCGTTTTTTTCGGGAAAGCGAAACGGAAGTGACCTGCGGGGTGCAAAAGGACGGCGGCGATGATCCGGATGTGACCCACGGACTGTGGATTCTGGCTACCGTTAGCAGGCTCCATTGCCGGGAAAGTGTTTCCGGGCAGGAGGTGGTTATCGACGGCGGCGAGGGTGTGGGCCGTGTTACCAGGCCGGGACTGGATCAGCCGCCCGGAGCTGCGGCCATCAACCGGGTTCCCCGGGCAATGATACGCGAACAGGTACTTGGCGCCATGGAGAAGGCGGGATATATTGGCAGACTCCAGGTGGTGATCTCCGTTCCGGGGGGAGAAGAGACAGCCAAACGGACATTCAATCCGCGGCTTGGCATCGTGGGCGGGATTTCCATTCTTGGCACCAGCGGTATCGTGATGCCTATGAGCGAGGAAGCGCTGATCGCCACCATCCGCGTGGAGATGGAATTGCGGCGCGCCGCAGGGGACAGATATCTTCTGATGGTGCCGGGAAATTACGGAGAAGATTTTCTCGCCAGATATCCGCAGGTGGACACGGAGCTGGCGGTGAAATGCAGCAATTATGTGGGCGCTTCCCTGGAGATGGCTGTTGAGATGGGGTTCGAGGGAGTCCTGTTTGTGGCTCACATCGGAAAATTTATCAAAGTGTCCGGGGGCATTATGAATACACATTCCCATCAGGCGGACTGCCGCGCGGAGCTTCTGGCGGCACAGGCGGCGCGCAGCGGCGCTTCCCTGGAGACGGTGCAGAAGATTCTGGGGACAGATACCACCGAGGAAGCGGTGGAGGCCTTAAAGAACGCCGGATGTCTGGAGGATACCATGGAGGAAATGATGCGGCGGATCGTCTTTTATATGCAGCATCACACGGAGGGAAAGCTTCGCACGGAAGCCATTGTCTTTTCCAGCCGGCTGGGCGTACTGGGAGAGAGCGCAGGCGCGGGAAATATGATAGAAAAGTTTTACAGAAAAGAAGGATAAAAAGTAAGGGACTGTCGCACGAAGTGATTAGTACAATGCTTAACGTGTGCCACTGGCACACAGCACCGCCAAATATCCATGCAAACACAAGGTGAATTGCCGCTTGCGGCAAGAGAAGGCAGCCTGGGCTGTGGCTGCCTGGCTCGTTGCTCGCGGGAATAAACAGGCTGACGCATGCAGTGATATGTGCGTCAGCCTGTTTGTTGTGTGCTTTTATAAAATTTTGATCACTTTGTTGACGGATCGCCGTATCCTCAGTGAGTCAGATCAGTGTCTTATCTGTTCCATTTGGAGCGTTTTCTCCTGAGTTCGACGGTAATGCTGCCTACAACCACAGAAAGACTTGCGAGAAACAGCACCGCTGTCGGGATCCACTGTGTTTCATCACCAGTATTTACCGTTGTGCTTGTCTTTTCTTTGTCGCCAGAACTGGTTTCATTCTTTGTTTTGTTTTCGTCTGTGATCTTGGTCGTATCAAGAGGAGCTTCCAGTTTGGAAATCTTGGTCTGTTCTTTCAGAACCTGTCCGCAGACAGAGCAGTGGCTTCCTTCTGTCAAACCTTCTTCTGTGTAAGTTGGTTCTTTTGCCGGGTCAATGATTACTGTATGTCCCACAGCTGCAAGCGTATCTGTTTTTGTTGTTCCGCAGACAGTACAGGTATAAAGCACTTCGCCGTTATCCGTGCAGGTCGCAGCTTTTGTCGTTGTTCCGTCATTCCAGGAGTGTTCCGTCAGTACCGGAAGGACTGCCTGGTTTTCAAGGATTTCACCGCAAACGGAACATTTGCTGCCATCGGTCAGGCCGGTTTCTTTGCAGGTGGCTGCTTTTCCTGGGATTACTTCCGGTGTATGGCCGGAAGGCTCTACAGAGACAGTTTTTGTCGTTCCACAGATTGTACAGGTATAAAGCATCTCGCCGTTTTCGGTACAGGTTGCTTCTTTTGTCATTGTTCCTTCGTTCCAGGAGTGTTCCGTCAGTACCGGAAGGATGGTCTGCTCTTCCAGAATCGCGCCGCAGACGGAGCATTTACTTCCATCAGTCAGGCCGGTTTCTTTGCAGGTAGCCGGTTTTCCTGGAATCACCTCCGGCTTATGGCCTGAAGAATCTATTGCGGCGGTTTTTGTTTTTCCGCAAACGGTACAGGTGTACAGCATCTCGCCGTCTTCCGTGCAGGTCGCTTCTTTTGTCACAGTTCCCTGGTTCCAGGAGTGTTCCGTCAGTACCGGAAGGACGGTTTGTTCTTCAAGGATCACACCGCAGACAGAACATTTGCTTCCATCGCTCAGACCAGTTTCCTTGCAGGTGGCCGGTTTGCCAGGGATCACTTCCGGTGTATGTCCGGCGGGGTCTATAGCAACAGTTCTCGTAGCTTTACATCTGTTGCATGTATACAGCATGGCTCCGGCTTCTGTACAGCTGGCTTCGGATGTCACTTCACCGTCGTTCCAGTCGTGCCCAAGAGGTTCTATTACTTGCTGTTCCTTAAGTGTGGTTTGACAAACGGAACAGTGACTTCCCTCTGTTAGACCGGCTTTTGTACAGGTTGGCGCTACTGCCGGATCGGTCACGGAAGTATGATTTCCTGTCGCAGGAATCGATTCGGTTTTCGTATCACCGCAGACTGTACAGGTAAACAGTTTAGTACCTGGTTCCCCGCAAGTCGCTTCTTTCGCTACAACACCGTCGTCCCAGCGATGGCCTGTTGCGGGAATACTCTCTTGTTTGGTTATGACTTTTCCGCAGACAGAGCAGTGACTTCCTTTCGTCAGTCCATCCGTTGTACAGGTTGGCTCAACTTCAGAATCGGTCACTGGTGTATGTTCGTCTGTGGTTGGAAGTGTCTCGGTTTTCGTATCGCCGCAGACTGTACAGGTAAACAGCTTAACGCCGGTTTCCGCACAGGTGGCTTCTTTTGTCACAACACCGTCGTTCCACTTATGACCAGTCGCAGGAATAGACTCTTGTTTGGTGAGGACTTTTCCGCAGACAGAGCAGTGGCTTCCTTTCGTCAGTCCATCCGTTGTACAGGTTGGCTTAATTTCAGAATCGGTAACTGGTGTATGTTCGTCTGTGGTTGGAAGTGTCTCGGTTTTCGTATCACCGCAAACTGTACAGGTAAACAGCTTAATGCCGGTTTCCGCGCAGGTGGCTTCTTTTGTCACAACACCGTCGTCCCACTTATGACCAGTAGCGGGAATGGTTTCTTGTTTGGTGAAAACCTTTCCGCATATGGAGCAGTGGCTTCCTTCCGTCTTTCCGTCGGTTGTACAGGTAGGATCAACTTTTGGATCGGTCACTGGCGTATGTTCGTCTGTGGTTGCAAGCGTCTCGGTTTTTGTATCACCGCAAACTGTACAGGTAAACAGCTTAACGCCGGTTTCCGCGCAGGTGGCTTCTTTTGTCACAACTCCGTCGTTCCACTTATGACCAGTCGCGGGAATGGATTCTTGTTTGGTGAAGATTTCTCCACATACGGAACAGTGGCTTCCTTCTGTCAGACCAGCTTTTGTACAGGTTGGCGCTACTGCCGGATCGGTCACAGATGTATGCTTTCCTGTCGCAGGAATCGTCTCAGTTTTTGTATCACCGCAAACCGTACAGGTAAACAGCTTAGTACCTGCTTGTGTGCAGGTCGCAGGTTCCGTCACTTCGCCGTCATTCCACTGGTGGCCTGTTGCGGGAATAACCTTTTGCTCGGTGAGGATTTCTCCACATACAGAACATTTCTTTCCTTCTGTCAGGCCTTGCTTTGTACAAGAGGCGGCAACTGCCGGAATAATCTCCTCAGTATGTTGTCCAGTGGGAGGAATTTTCGTCTGTGCCTGGATCACTTTCTGGCATATGGAGCAGTAGCGTCCTTCTGTCAATCCGCTTTGAATACAGGTCGCTTCAACTCCCGGAGTGATCGAACATTCATGAAAAGCAACCGTCTTGGTCGGAGTGATACACATTGCACTATAAACCATATAAATGGCAACGTAGCTTCCAGCGTCCGCTGCGCTTACTCCTGATATTTCTAAGGTGTCACCTGTGGCGCCTGGAATCTGTGATAATACGCCGTTCTCAAGCTTGTACCAGGAATACGCTGTAATATAATTGCTGTAATATACAGGATCCAAAGGGATGCTGAGTGTCTCTCCCTCATGTATTGTGCGGCTTTTTACAGGGCGATTTTCTGTATCCCAGGAATTGTCTATGCGCTGCAGTTTGATTCCCGCTGCCAGTACGCCATTGGTATCTGAAATGTTTGAAGGAAGCGTATAGGATCCATCTTTTAATTTCAGCGAATTGCTGGCCGAATCGTATTTCCATTCTGCGTTGAGAGTATAACTCATATCTTTGTCAGTGGTTATTTCAACAGACGAAAGCATGGAAGCAAACCCCTGGAGAATATCCGGGACATTATCATTGCTGTAATAGATTGTCGATAGACCATTGAGGGACATTTTGCTTACCGTCTGTGGGTCGGCTGACATTTTGATAGAAACAGTTTTCGTTCCGTCAAAAGGCTCTTCGGGAATGAGTATGTCACTACCAGTTCTGTATCCAAATTCCTGTGTCCAGTAATCGATACCATTATAAGTTACATGCCCGATGCCCACGGCATTAAAATCTGAGGACAGCATATTACGACGGTGTCCCTGTCCGGCGTAGTTTTTATCATCCTCACGCCATGCAATGAATACTTGTTCCGCTGATGTTTGTCCCCAGGCAATATTCTCTCCCATTGCGGAATATCCAGACGGGTAAGCAGTATAACAATCATTTCCGTTAGGTCTGGTATGCGAATAATAGACAGCAATCTCTGCCGCCCTCTGCATGGCAACCTCCTCCAGCGCCGGATCATACTGAAGCGTACCCAGATTTTTATACGTTATCTTGGTTGTATCATCTTCAGACCATACCCAGGTCTCATCGCCGGTTCGGAAGTCGTTGATCATTTGGTGCATTTTTCTGGCTTCTGTCTGTCCGTATGTAACTGTTATTTCCTGGGTGTT
>JAGHIA010000177.1 GCA_017887445.1 Fusicatenibacter sp. | reverse complement strand
ATCTTCCGCTGCCTTCAGATAAACCGATGCAAACTCCTTCAGTTCCCCAATTTTAACGCTTACCTCTCCTTTTTCCGGAAATTGCTCTACTGTAATATTTCCCTCCTTTCCTTTCCATATTTCATATTCGACAGGCTCTTCTCCACATTTCCAGCGAACCTCCAGTCCATGAACAGGAATCAGTTCCTGTACCGGCCTGGTGCTGGAAGACGACGTATTGATCAGCGCTAACACTGCTTCCTTCTCCTTCGCGTTTCGCTGCCATGCAATATGAACGCTTCCCGGCGCATTTGTTTTTATCGCGAAGCTGTCTCTTCCGGCCCAGGAGATCGCTCCTGTCATACTGTTCAGGAAATCCTCATGACCGTTTGTGATACAGAGCTTATCTGTCTGATTTGAAAAATAGACACATCTTCCCTTCCCATACTGGTTCACAGTAATCGTGGGATAAACGGTATCCACCTCTTTGATCCACGCAAACTCCGGAGGCTGATTTTCGATTTTCGGAACATAACTGCATACCATTTTTGCTTCCGTATTCTCCCTCAGCGTGCAGAGCATCGTTTTTCCTTCATTCATAAGCATTTCTGTGTTTTCAGAGCCTGTATCCGCCAGCAAAGGATGTGCCTCTCTGATTTTCTGATAACAATCCGTCTCTGTATTTTTTACCATGCCCGTCCAACTGCAGCCAAACAGATCGCCCAGTCCGAAATCCTGTCTGCACTGTCCTTTCTCGTCAAACAGTGAGGTCTGGTATGACGCCACGATCCCTCCGCCCTCTCTCACATATTTTCTGATGATCTCCATTTGATCTTCGCTCATACATGCGGCATTCGGCAGTAATAGAACTTTCAGTTCACGGATTGCCTCAAACGTAAGATTGTTATCCGGCACAAAGCAATACGGTAAATGCTTTTCTGTAAGAATACGCTCTGCCCCTTTGATAAACACTCCGTACTCATCTTCTTCCAAAGTATCTTTTGCAAATGTGTCTCTGCTGGCTTTGGAATAGAAAATACCCACCTCCGCCATAGGCTGCTGACGTTCCAGAATCTCGCGGTGCTGCTCCAGATATTCGTACACTTCCGACTCCAGACCTGCGTTTCTTCGATCAATGGTATCCGCAGGAGACTGGCCATTAAACATACAGTTCCAAAAATTTCCCCCTGCGCCTGCCGCCTCCCACAGCCAGATTTTTGTTTCCGTCTTTGGCGCTTTCACATATCTCCAGCGGGTTCCATTATTTCCGTAAAGAAGCACCGCCTGTTTTTCCGGAGCAATCGCCTTCAAAAAGCGGATACTCGATCCCGCATAAATAAGATCGTTCCACTTTTGCCGCGCATCCGCAGCTCCGTCCTGAAACGCCGGACTGACAAGAAAATCAAAACACTCTTTTGCGTTGTAAAGATCGATTCCAGTCATAACTGCATTGGACGCATGAAACATCCCGAAGATTTCCGCACAAAAGGCTTTCTCTTTCCCGAAACTTTTGGTCGTATCCCTCAGTCCTTTTAAATGAAGCGCTGCCCGCCGGGCTTTCCATATCCTGTATTCTGAAAATTCGTCGGACAGATATTCTGACCCGGTAGGAATTTCCTTCCCGGTCTCCTGTTTATACAGCCTTCTGCACCTGCTGCAATAGCAGGCGCCCTGTCCGAATCCGACAGAATTTTCCCATATGCCATCCACAGGATACTGTTCCATCAGATTGCGAATATATTCCTGCGCGTACTCATTCGCATAATAACTGTTGTAGCACGGCTTATACAGATCTGCCCATCCCTTTTGGGGATTCCCTTCCCGGTCTTTCGCGAACCAATCGGGTCTTTCTTCGTATCGTTCCTTTTCCACCCCACGAAAATCCACCCGCACCATCACGCGGATCCCGTTTCTGTGACACGCCTCCGTTAAGTCTCTTAACATATCCTGTCTTCCAATATACCGGTTCTCTCTTTTAAGCTTCATTGTATTGGGAAAGAAATCAACGATTCCTCCCGCGTTTACAACAATGCAATTCATATGCGTCTTTTTCATGTAAGCAACTACTTTGTCCGTATCATAGTTCTGCAGATCCGGTTCTCTCAATACCGTCTGCAAAATTCTCAGCTGCTTCTGATACCAGTACTTCTTCTCCATTGCCGTCTCCTTACACACCAATGACATTTGCTATTCCCCTGAATGCTTGCCCCAGCCATCCTTACAAAATCTTATTCACCTGATTCCCATTCATCCACTGTTCCAGACTGTCAAACACAATCTTTGCCCTGCGGACCATGGATTCCTCCGTCGCAAACGCGATATGCGGCGTAGTGATGGTATTTGGCGCATGCAGCAGCGGATGCTCCAGAGGCAGCGGCGGCTCCGTCTCATAAACATCCACACCTGCGGCGGCAATCCTGCCCTCGTTCAGCGCGTCCGCCAAAGCCTGCGAATCGACCACCGGTCCTCTGGCCGCGTTGATAAAAATAGCGTTTTTCTTCATCAGCGCCAGATTCTCCCGGCAGATTAGATGATAGGTACTCTCCATCAACGGACAGTGAAGGGTCACAATGTCCGCTTCGCTCATCAGCTCCTCCAGAGAAAGGTAACGGATATATTCCAAAGCATCCGCCGCCGGACTTGGATCGTAGCCAAGGATCTCGCAGCCCAGGCCATGACAGATCTGCGCTACGCGTCTGCCGATTGCGCCGGTGCCCACAATTCCGATTTTCTTTCCCATGATCTCCCGTCCGACCAGTCCTTCCTTCGTCTGGCCTTCCCTGCAGCGTCTGTCTACCTGCGGAACATTTCTCAGCAGCGTAAGCATCATCCCCAAAACCAGCTCCGCCACTGACTCGTTGGAATACCCGGAGGCATTGCTCACAGCGATCCCTCTCTCCTTTGCCGCCTTCAGCCCAACATGGTCCACTCCGGTAAAGGCCACGTCGATAAATTTCAGGTTGGGACAGCTGCGGATAACTTCGTCGCTAAATGGCATATTCGCGATCATTACCACGTCCGCATGTTCGCAGCGCTTTTTCTGCACCTCCGGATCCGTATCTTTTTCATAGGCTTTGAAACTATGTCCTTGTTCCTCCAATCTGGCCGCATATGCGTCCAGCAGCTCCTGGCTGATTCCCAGGGACTCCAGTAATACAATCTCCATCGTTGTCTCCTTTCTCCTTGACTCATATTTGTTTTGAGTTTTAATATTTAAAATTTGTTTTACTATACCATATTTTTGTTCGGTTTTCAACTTTTTATTTTAAATATTAAAATTTATTTTCTCAAAACATCAATGTGTGCTGCAAAATTCGCATGGATTTTAATTTTCCCAGATATTTTTTATATCTTCTGGTGACAGTACACATGGGATATGATATGATAAACTTATCTTTCAAGATGTCAAGGTCAAAAACAGGCACCCGCGAATGGGCTGTTACTGTTCACAGTCGTTCACAGTAACTTCACGGCTCCAATGAAAATTCGCTTCGCGAATGGGAGCCGCTTATATCTAAATCACTTTCTCACGCCGCAAACAGCAGGTGTTTGCGGCTGCTGTGAATAGTAACGATATGTTACAACAGTTCCGCCAACTGAACTATTATGATTCATTCCGAACTTTTAACGATTCAGCTGGCTGAATCATTACCTGCGCTTGACATCATCTTTCCAAAGAACAGGATGATAAACTATGAATACAGAGAATACCCTTTCCCCCTCCCAGCTGAACCAGTCGGCGGAAAAAACCATGCGCATCATCGAGCTTCTGGCGAACTCACCGCAGCCAATGCGTCTGCTGGACATTGCCCGGGCGCTGAACATGAACACCAGTACCGCCAGCCGCTTTCTCACAACCTTGTCCCTGATGAACTATGTCGGGCAGGAAAAAAACTCCTCCCGCTATTATCTGACCTTTCGGATCTGTCAGCTGGCCAACCGGATCCAGTCCCATACCAGTCTGCGTGATCTGGTCAATCCGTATCTTCAGGAGCTTTGCACAGAGCTGGAAGTTTCCGCCTGCCTGGCCATCGAGCAGAACCAGCAAGTTGTCTATATCGATGTGGCCCACAGCCCAAAGCCGTCCGCTCAGGGAATGAAGCGCATTGGAAACATCGCCCCGCTCCACTGCACCGGCATCGGCAAGCTGTTCCTGCTGAATTACTCCGTCCAGGAGCTCCATACCCTTCAGCCTGCCGGCGGATTTCTCCGTTATACCAGCCACACCCTTACCACGGTGGACGAGCTTCTGCCAGTCCTGGAGCGGGCGCGCCGCGACGGTTATGCTCTGGACAACGAAGAATGTGAGATCGGTACCCGCTGCGTGGCGCTCCCAGTCCGGGATTTTTCCGGCAGAATTATCGCCGGATTCAGTGTCACCGGTACACCGGAGCAGCTGACAGATTCCTTTATCGGCGAAAATCTTCCCCGGCTGAAAAAGCTTTCGGATCTGTTGTCTGAGAAAATGGGGTTTGAAGATTGGACTGCAGGGGAAGTATAATACAGTGTATACAAAATACCCGCTGCCGGTTTTGATGGCAGCGGGTTTCTTTTACGGCAATCAAAAAGCTGCAACTATCCAGGCAACTGAATAGTTACAGCTTTTCGGCATTGAAAATCTTTTCACAATGGCCCCAAGGGAGCGTATGCCCTACGTTTTTATGTGGTCTGTGCTGCCAGAGCATAGACCTGATTAAACGGTTGCGAAAAACTCTCTGATCTGCCCCGCCACAATCTGCATCAGCCGCTGTCTGGACTCCACCGCCGCCCAGGCAACATGAGGCGTAATGAGAAGCCTGTCTTTTTCCCGCACATTGCGCAGCGGACAATCCTCTGCCATCGGCTCCTGTGCCAGAACGTCCAGACCGGCAGCCTGGATTTCCCCTCCGTTCAGCGCGGCAGCCAGATCTTCCTCGCAGATAATTTTCCCCCGCCCCATGTTCAGCAAAATCGCGTTGGGCTTCATTTTCCGGAATGCCTCTTCGTTCATCAACCCTTCGGTGTGCTCGTTGAAAGGCGCGTGAATCGAAAGGATATCTGACCGGCGCAGCAGCGTGTCAAAATCCACCTGACAATAGCCTTCCTGCGGCGCGGCACCCGATGCGGAACAGTAGATCACTTCCGCGCCGAAAACCCTGGCGATCTGCGCCACTCTGCGGCCAATCGCCCCCAGTCCCAGGATCCCCCAGGTAGAACCGTTCAGTTCATGGAAAGTGCTTGCAAAGTGGGTAAACTCCCGGTCGTTGACATAGCGGCCTTCCCGGACATAATCATCATATCCACGCAGATGCTCCAGCAGATAAAACAGCGTCGCAAACGTATGCTGCGCCACAGATTCTGTGGAATATCCGGCCACATTGCGCCACTGAATTCCATGCTCCGCCAGATATTCCTTGTCAAGAATATTGGTCCCTGTCGCAGTCACACAAATAAGCTTTACCTTTCCCGGATCCGGCAGCGTCGCCGGAGTGATCTGCACCTTATTGATGACCAGCACATCCGCCTCTATCGCCCGGTCCTGAATTTCCTCCGGGGCGGAAAACGGATATTTCACAACAGTTCCCAACTGCTCAAAGGGTGAAAAATCGATTTCTTCTCCCAATGTTTTCGCATCCAAAAATACAATTTTCATGGCATAAACCCTTTCCTTCGCTTCATTTTAATGGATACGTCAATTATACAATGTATTTCCGGTGTTTTCCACCTTGGAGTGCGTTGAGAGGTTCGGCGGATTTCAGGAATAAATTTTCAAACATGCCCTAACAAGACATACAGATGTCATGATTTCTGTGATAAGATAAAAGCATGGACAGGCGAAACTGCAGGACCAGAGCATATTGCTGAGCCAGCACGGTATATGAAATGGGGGAAATATCAATGTCAATGAAAATGGAACGCTTGATCGGGATTTTATCTATTTTACTGCAGAAGGATTCGGTAACTGCGCCGGAACTGGCGAAGCATTTTGAAGTATCCAGGCGCACCATCAGCCGGGATATCGACCAGTTATGCCGGGCGGGTATTCCACTTGTAACCCGTCAGGGCGCAGGCGGAGGGATTTCCATCATGGAAACCTACCGCTTCGACCGTACGGTACTGACCCGGGAGGAGCTGCAGGATATTCTTGCAGGCCTGCGCAGTCTGGACAGCGTCAACGGAACCAATCGCTATGGACAGCTGATGGAAAAACTGTCTGCCGGTGAATCAGATTTTCTCGAAGGCGGCCAGTCAGTCCTCATCGACCTTTCTTCCTGGTACAAGTCCTCTCTTGCGCCTAAAATTGAGCAGATCCGCAGGGCCATTGACCAACATCGGACACTTACCTTTCACTATTATTCACCGAACGGCGAAAGCCACCGTACCGTGGAGCCATACTACCTGATTTTCCGCTGGTCCAGCTGGTATGTATGGGGTTGGTGCCTGACAAAACAGGATTTCCGGTTATTTAAACTGAACCGAATGGAGCAGCTATGTGTGACCGAAACCGAATTTACCAAACGACACGTTTCCCTCCCGAATCTTCGGAACGAACGGATCTTTCCCGGTGGCATTCAGGTAAAAATTCTCTTTGATCCGGTATGCAAATGGCGGCTGGTGGAAGAGTTTGGAGTGGAATGCTTCAAGGAGCAGCCAGACGGACAGCTGCTTTTTCAGGCGGACTACACCGGCAAGGAGAATCTGCTCACCTGGCTGCTTTCCTTTCAGAATCAGGCAGAACTTCTGGAACCGGAAGATCTGCGTCAGGAGTTGGTCCGGATGCTGGAAAATACGCTGAAAAAATATCAATAAGGAGAATTTTACATTTATGGCATTTGATTATAAGAAAGAATATAAAGAGTTTTACCTTCCTCCCAGAACACCAGGATTGGTCACTGTACCGAAAACCAATTATCTTGCCGTCCGCGGCCACGGCGACCCAAACGAGCCTGATGGCAGCTACAAAGCATCGATCGGCCTTCTGTATGGAATCGCGTTTACCATCAAAATGAGTCCCAGAAGCGGACATGCTATCCCCGGATATTTTTCCTATGTGGTTCCTCCGCTGGAAGGACTATGGCAGCAGGGCCTTCCCTGTGATCCCCACAGGTTCGATCCCACCAGAAAAGAGGAATTATCCTGGATTTCCATGATCCGCCTGCCGGAATTTGTCACAAGAGAGACCTTTGACTGGGCCATTCGTGAAGCAGAAAAAAAGAAACAGACCGACTTCTCATCCGTAGAATTCTTCACCTACGAGGAAGGACTTTGCGTTCAATGCATGCACATAGGAAGTTATGACGACGAACCCGAAACCCTCGCGCGAATGCAGGAATACACTTTGCAAAATGACTGCGTTTCGGACTTATCACCTATACGCCTCCATCACGAAATCTATCTCAGCGACCCAAGACGCTGCGCCCCACAGCGCCTGAGGACAGTCATCCGCCAGCCAGTAAAAAGACGATAACCTTCTTACACCTTTCACCCACTCCATGATTCCGGGGCCAAAAGCCGGTGCCCACGGAAGGGTTCCGAAACCATGTGAATTTTCAGAACCCATCCCCCGGGCACCAACTTTTGCCCCCGACCTCATTCCATGCAAAAAACATATATAAAAAATACCAATAAAAATTAGCGCAACTTAACGCATAAACCAAAAACCTCCCGCCCACATCCCCCCGCAGCCAAGCTCAGAAAACGGCGAAGCCGTCCCCTGCCCTGTGGGGCGGCGCTGCGTGTGGGGGCAGAAATCTGGAAATGGAGTGCTTGCGACTACAGGCGGACAGCGGTGTGGGGGGCGTCCGCGAAGCGGAGAACGGGAACACAACCCTCCGCCCCCCAACACCCACCACCCCGTACTCCGACTCGCGGACACACCCCACACCACTGTCCGAATGTCGGAGTGAGCACCCATTCCAGATTTCCGTCCCCACACGCAGCGCCGCCGCACGGGGCAGGGGACGGCTTCGCCGTTTTCGTCCCAATACAAAAAAACACAAAAAGAGAACAAGAAAATACATTTCTTTTTTGTGAAGATTTTTTATTATATGGGTAGCCTGTTCATGAATGACTCCCCGCCGCTCACGAACAGAAAAAACCAAGCACAAACCAATGACAGAGGAGGGTTTTTACCAATGACACCAATGAAATGGTTTTACTCATTCCTGAAAGAGTACCGCCCAAGGATCATCCTTGGCTTTGCTCTGGTGACGGTCATGGCCGCGCTGGCCATTGTCAGTCCGAGAATTTCCGGCATGATCGTGGACAACGTGATCCAGGGCGGCGATTATGACGCGCTGCCGGTTCTTCTGGCGGTGCTTCTTGGCGCTACCGTCTGCCGGAGTATTCTGCGGTTTTGTGTCCCTTATAATTTTGAGACATGTTCTCAGGGAATCCTTTACAAAATGAGGGATGCGGTGTACCAGAAGCTCCTGGCGGAAGATTTTGAATTTTTCAACAGGAACCGTACCGGCGACCTGATGTCCCGTCAGACCGGCGATATGGACGCGATCCGGAATTTTACGGCCTCGACCATTTACGCAATTTACGAGAGCGTGCTGTATTTTGTCTTCGCTCTGGTCATGGTCTTTACCGTCAACGGACGGCTTGCGGTCAGTATGCTTTGTATCCTGCCGTTTACGGCGCTGACCACGTTTCTGCAGATGCGGGCGGTGAAGCCTGCGTTTCACAGAATCCGCCGCCAGTTTTCCTCCCTGAACACCTATGTGCAGGAAAATATCAGCGGCAACCGGGTGGTCAAGGCGTTTGCCAAGGAGGACTTTGAGCTTGAAAAATTCGAGAGGGAAAACGACGCCTACCGGGACGCGGAGCTGGCCTGCGCAGAAATCTGGACAAAGTACGTTCCCGTCTTCGAGCTGTTCTCCAATATCCTCACGGTGGTCCTGATGCTGTACGGCGGCATCCTGGCCCTGCAGGGTCATATTTCTGTGGGAAATATGGTGACGGTCAACGGTTATCTGTGGATGCTGAATATGCCGCTGCGGATGGCGGGATGGTATATCAATGATATCCAGCGCTTTATCACTTCGGTGGAGAAGATCTACAGCACCTTTTCCGTGGAACCGCGCATCCGGAATCACAGGAAAAGCAAGGCGAAGGAGCAGTATCAGGGCGAAGTGGAATTCTGTCATGTATCCTACCGGGCGGACGGCGAGGAAATCTTAAAGGATATCAGTTTTCATGTGCAGCCTGGTCAGACGGTGGGAATCCTTGGTCCTACCGGCGCGGGCAAATCCACGCTGATGAATCTGCTGTGCCGGTTTTACGACGTTTCCAGCGGCGCAGTGCTGATCGACGGAGAAGATGTACGCCGGATGAATCTGCAGAATCTGAGGGATCATATCGGCATGGCCATGCAGGACGTGTTCCTGTTTTCCGATACCATCGAAGGAAATATTGCCTACGGCCGGCCGGACTGTCCTTTTGAGACGGTGAAAAAGGCTTCCGTGATGGCGGACGCCGACAACTTTATCCGCAATATTCCCGAAGGCTACGATACCATTGTAGGCGAACGGGGCGTCGGCCTCTCCGGCGGTCAGAAACAGCGGATCTCCCTGGCCAGGGCTCTGGTCAAGGATCCTGCCATTCTGATTCTCGACGACACCACCTCGGCTGTGGATATGGAAACGGAAACTTATATCCAGCAACAGCTGAAAACCCTGGGCGCCAATCACACCATTTTTATCATCGCTTACCGCATCTCTTCGATCAAAGACGCGGACCAGATCCTTGTTCTGGAAAACGGTACCATCAGTGAGCGGGGAACCCACGAGGAGCTTCTGCGAAACGGCGGATATTACGCTCAGGTATTTGAACATCAGTACGGAAAGGAGGCCATGACCGATGGCCAGAAATAAATAT
Source organism: Fusicatenibacter sp. (assembly GCA_017887445.1). GTDB lineage: Bacteria > Bacillota > Clostridia > Lachnospirales > Lachnospiraceae > Fusicatenibacter. The sequence continues at coordinate 14,454 of JAGHIA010000177.1, read as the reverse complement.
GACGTAGACGAGATCATGGAGGAACAGTTTGATGTCCATCAGCTCCTCCGTCTCGGAAAATATGTGGCGCCCCACAAAAAGAAAATGCTCCTGGCAGGAGCTCTGATGCTGTCTGCCAGCGCGCTGACCATGATGATCCCTGTGTTTTTCATGAAGGTTATCGACCAGTGCATTCCCAACCGGGATATGAACGGTATTATCCGCTACAGCCTCCTTGCGCTGCTGCTGATCCTGTATTCTGTGGTCACTCTGAAGGCCAAGATCCGCATCACCAGCCAGGTGGGACAAAGCGTGATCCACCAGCTGCGGACCGATCTGTTCCGTCATCTGCAGGAGCTGCCGTTCTCCTACTATGACAACCGGCCTCACGGAAAGATCCAGGTGCGTGTGGTCAACTATGTCAACAACTTAAGCGACCTTCTGTCCAACGGTCTGATCAACACCATCACCGACCTGTGCAGTCTGGTATTTATCATCGGCTTTATGCTGACTATCAACTGGAAGCTGACGCTGATGTGTATGTGCGGCCTGCCGGTGCTGGGGCTGTTCGCGGCGCTGATCAAGCGCAGACAGCATCTGGCCTGGCAGATCCAGAGCAACAAGCAGTCGAACCTGAACGCCTACATCGCAGAGAGCATCAACGGTGTGCGTGTGACCCAGTCCTTTGTCCGCGAGGACAGAAACCGGGAGATTTTCAACGGACTCAGCAACAGCTACCGGACCTCCTGGATGAAGGCTGTGCGTTTCAATTTTATGATGGGACCGACGGTGGATATGATCTCCGTGGTGACCACTGCCTTCCTCTATGTGGTGATCGTCCAGTGGGTCAGCCACGACGTGGCCGGCGCCTCGGTGGGCGTTCTGGTGGCGTTTACCAGCTACATCAGCCGTTTCTGGTCGCCGATCACTACGCTGGCGAACTTTTACAATTCCCTGCTGACGGCCATCTCCTATCTGGAGCGGATTTTTGAGACCATCGACGAGCCGGTGGCGGTAAAGGATGCTCCGGACGCCAGGGAAATGCCTCCCATTGCCGGAAAGGTGACCTTTGACCATGTAACCTTCAGCTATGAGGACGGCGTAAAAATCCTCAACGATGTCAGCTTTACCGCCAGACCTGGAGAATCTTTTGCCATTGTAGGCCCTACCGGCGCCGGAAAGACCACCATCGTCAATCTGCTCAGCCGTTTTTACAACGTGGACAGCGGTACGGTGCTGGTGGACGACGTGGATATCTCCCAGGTTACCCTCCACTCCCTGCGCACCCAGATGGGCGTTATGATGCAGGACAGCTTTATTTTCTCCGGCACCATCATGGACAATATCCGCTACGGCAACAAGACCGCATCCGATGAAGAGGTCGTCCGGGCGGCGAAGACAGTCTGCGCTCACGACTTTATCATGCAGATGGAGGACGGATATCAGACCCAGGTCAACGAGCGGGGAAGCCGGCTGTCCGCGGGCCAGCGGCAGCTGATCTCCTTTGCCCGGGCGCTGCTGGCGGACCCGAAAATCTTGATTCTCGACGAGGCGACCTCCAGCATCGATACGGAGACGGAGATTGCGCTGCAGAAAGGACTCAACCAGCTGCTGAAAGGGCGTACTTCCTTTATCATCGCCCACCGGCTATCTACCATCAAGAATTGTGATACGATCCTTTATGTGGATAAAGGGAACATCCAGGAGCGGGGAAATCACCAGGAGCTGCTGCGGCAGAAAGGGGCGTATTACGACCTTTACATGTCCCAGTACCGTTTTCTTCAGGAGTAATGGGGGCGGGACGAAAGTTCCCCGGCCCGGAGGCGCGCGGCCCTGCCGGTGCGGCGGACGGCTGCGAAGATGGGGAAATTCTAAACGGTTCCGTGCTCTGGCGTACGGGGACCGGAGCGATTCGTCAGGAATTTTTGATAAATTCCCGACTCAGCGCTCCTCAGGCTCAGGACGTGAAGTCCTTCGCCTGCCCCGTCCGCCAGGGCGCGGAACCGTTAAGAGTTTCTCCCATCTTTGCAGATGTCCGCCGCACCGGCAGGGCCGCGCGCCTCCGGACCGGGGAACTTTCTGTTTGTTGGAGGCAATGGAGTCGGCAGCACTTCGCTGACCGGATTGATTCAAAGGTTCCAGAAGGTTTTAATGCGCTCCAAATATCCATTGACAAAAACAAGCAAAAAGGCAGGCAAAAAAAATTTAAAAAATTGTAGAAAAAATTGTTGACAATTTGTGGTTTCTCTGGTAAACTCTTTTCTTGTAGCGAGCCAATATAAATCGCTGCGAATGCTGCCTTGGCTCAGTCGGTAGAGCGTCGCCTTGGTAAGGCGGAGGTCGGCGGTTCAAATCCGCTAGGCAGCTTACTGGTAAACCGTGAAAAACTAGATGTTTTTCACGGTTTTATTTTTTGATCTGCAGTAATTTTCCCGGCCATGGAAAATCGCTTCGCCATGGGGCCGGTGCTGGTACTACGTTTTCAGCCAGGTCTCCACGAAGAAAGCAATTTTCAAACACGCTCTAACATAATAGAAAACGATTATCTGTTTCAATCCACGCCTGCGCAGTAATGCGCAGACCTGGCTGAATCGTTCCTTTTAATGTTCAAATAATCCCTTGCTTATAGATAGGGTTTCATGTTCTCCAGAATGATCTGGTAAGCGTTGGCGTACATATGGATGCCTTCGATAGTGTATTCCTTTTTCAGCTTCCCTCTGTCATCGATCAGTCCGCGGTTGACATCGATATACCGGCATCCCAATTCTGCAGCGAGCGCTTCAACTGCCTGATTTGCCGTCCTGAGATTCTCATTGTTTCTGGTGGCAAACATTCCTGCGGCTCCCGGAATATCCGGCAGTTTATCGGTTTCATTGACCGGATAATAGGCCATCATGAAAATTTCCGCCTGCGGCAGGTGTTCTTTCGTCCGGCAAAGGATGGTCCGGTAATTACCAATCAGTGTTTCCAGGCGGTACTGCGGCTTGCTGATATCGTTGGTTCCAATGTTGATAAAAATTTTTGACGGCCTGGTGCCGTAAACCATCTCGTCCATATACTGCAGCATGTCGTCGGTGGTGAAACCGCCGATTCCCCGGTTATAGATGATCTGCGTCATTTTGTTGCTCATCAGCAGTTCATTGATCGGAAACTGCTCCATCAAAGATGAGCCTGTGAAAAGAATCTCTCCCGGTTTTGCATAGTGGTTCAGAATACGATACCGCTCCAGTTTTGTCTGCTGTTCAGCCCACATCTGCTGTTCCATCCATTTCAGCTGTTCTTTCTGTAAATCCATTTGTTTTCCTCCATCGTCATTCTATTCAAGTGTGTTTGAACACTCATGCCTGCTCCATATATTCCCGACAGATTTCTTCGTCGTCTGCTCTCTGGCCTTCCGCCCTCAACATCCCACAGAGTTTCTGTACCACCGGAAGCTCTTCTTCCAACAGCTCTGCAATCTGCTCTTCCGAAATACCGCGCAGCATTTTCTTTCGAACCTGAGAAATCAATTTCAACAGTTCGCCTTCCTGGCGCCCTTTCTCCAATCCTTTCTGTTCTCCATCCGCAACCAGCATTTCTCCCAACAATGTCATGCCAAATCTCTCCTTTACTTTTTCCAGTTCTTTTCCTTTCAGCAGTTTCACTGCAAACGCGTACAGGATTGATTCCATCCTCAGACGTTCTTCTTTCTTTAATCCGGCTTCCTGGCAGCGGATCAATGCCAGGCTGCGGCAGATCCGTCTCTCCACTGAGCTTTCTCCCGCCATCAACGGGGTCAGAAGAACCGGTATCAATCTTTTCGCTCCAAGCTTTTTTCCGCGCTCCCTGCGCCGTTCCAGCAGACGAAGAATCCTGTCCCCGTCCTTGTCCTTCAGGCAGACCACTTCCACCCGGTATACGCTGTTTCCGTTAATCAGCTCCGTCTTTCTTTTCTTCACATTTGCCGTACAAATGACAACTGTACTGACCGGAGCGTCACAGGTCATCCCAAGATACGCCTCGTATTCCCGGAAACGTCTCAAGTCTCTGATGGTAATCTGATCACTCTCAAACTCCAGGTGCTTATAGCTTCCATCCTCCATCTCAAAATTAAAATCTTCTTCTAGTTTTCTAGCTTCAAGATGAATGTGTTCCGTAGGAGCTACTCTGACGACTTTCCCCTTTACGCCAAGATACGGCAGCAGATCCTCTCCAAAATACTGCGCGGCAGTTTTCATCGCCTTGTCCTCCAGCTGTTCTCGTTTGTTATTCTCCAACCATGCCTCCTGTTCCGGCTGGCGGTTCATATTCTCTGCTTCTCATCCACAATTATAATTCTTTTTTTGTGACCGGACAACAGTATTGCCTGTTTTTCTATGTTTCTTTCGGATAAATGTTGGTTCCAGAATCTGTCTGAAACTTGCCCTTTCTGTATATCTTGTTAATGTTTTTGCTATTCTGGATATTTCGGTTCGAGCAGAACCTGGATTTTCGCAACAGTTCATCGCAGTTGAACTGTTACGGATATTTTTCTAAAATTAAAAGGAAATAAGAGAACAGATTTCTCTGTTTCTGAGATTTGATTTTAAAACATTCTTTGTGGAATCAAAACAGAGAAAAAATCCCCGCTCTGCTTTCCAGTCTCATTCATTGTAACACACGGATTTTCTTCTGTAAACACAAAACACTTCAGCGGCTGCCCTTATCTGACAGACCGCTGAAGCATTCTTTCCTATTTTATAACAATTTTCATGACCATTCAGCCAGCTGAGTAATTACAGCATCCGACCATAGAACCCGATCAGTCCTCCGGCAGATGTTCCAGGGTCTTATGTTCTTTCACAGCCACCGCGATAGACAGATCCGGCACATAGCGGGGGATCAGTGTCGCCTGCAGGGCATGGTACAGATCGGATTTGCCCGGCCATACGGTTCCGATGACGTTGTTTTCACGGTCCAGCTGGTGGAACCAGGAGCCGTTTACATGGTCGAGAACCTTCTCGTCCAGATACTGCATGAACTCCGCGTAATTGTCCGCGTACTGTTCCTTGCCTGTCACATGGTACAGGACGGAAGCGGTGTTGATCGCCTCTGCGAGGGTCCAGTGCATTCTGTCGTGTACCACAGGAGTTCCGTTCCAGTCTGTGGTGTACACGATTCCCGGGGCGCCGTCCGCGTTCCATGCGTCCGCCACCGCGCGGTTGTAAAGGTTCTCCGCCAGCTGCAGGTATGGCTCCGCTTCTCCCTCCGGTGCTCCGTAGGTGGACAGGGCCCACTGCACGATCAGTCTCGCCCACTCAATGCCGTGGCCCGGCGTCGCGCCGTAGGGTTTGAACTGGTCGTCCGGCTGTTCCTTGTTGCACTCCAGGTCGGCGGTCCAGTCTTTGGTGAAGTGCTCCGGGATCCGCCACTGATTCTGGCTTGCCCATCCGGACACATGGTCGATGATGCGTCCGGCTCTGACACGGTATTTCTCGTCGCCGGTCACGTCGGCCGCGGCCAGAAATGCCTCCACGGTGTGCATATTCGCGTTCAGTCCGCGGTAATCGTCCAGCACGGTAAATTCTGTGTTCCAGGTATCGCAGGAGAGACCTTCCTCCTCGTTCCAGAACCGCTGGTCATACAGGGCCAGCGCCTGGTCCAGCAGCTCCTTCGCTCCCGGACGTCCTGCCAGCAGCGCTGAGGACGCCGCCAGAATCACGAAGGCATGGGCGTAGCACTGCTTGGTGGGGACAATGGCTCCGTCCGCGGTCAGTCCCGCGTACCATCCGCCGTTTTCCTTGTCGTTCAGCTCGCCTCTCAGGCCCTTCAGTCCGGCGTCGATCAGCTCCTCGCTGCCCGGATGGCCGAGAAAAGAACCCAGGCTGTAAACATGCACCATACGGCTGGTGATCCATGTCTCACGGTTTCTGTCCGTCCAGGGCGTTCCGTCGTCCCCAAGATAATAGGAACCGCCGCCCGGCGACGGGAACCGGTGGCCAAAACCAAGCAGATTATTCTGGATGCTTTCCAGAAATTCCCGGTTTTCCTCCGTATCGATCTGATATTTTACATTGCTCTCATTCATGAACTAAATCCTTCCTTTCCAGGGATTTTCATCTCCCGACTGGCGCCCAGCCGGTAACTGTCTCGTCTGCCACAGGCTCCGCGGCCGGCGGCTCCTTTTCTGCCGACCGGCACCGGCCGATAACTGCCTTGTCCGCCACAGACTCCGCGGCCGGCAGCTCCTTTTCTACCGGCTGGCACCCGGCCGGCGGTTGTCCCGCCTTCTGCCGGCCGGATGCTTCTTTTAGCGGAACACGCCTTTCATCCTGTGATGTCGTACACACTGCGCACCGTCACCTTCGACGCGTCGCCCTCGACAATGCGCACCCGTTTCTCTCCCGCTTCCATATCAAAATAATTATCCGACAGGATCAGATCCTCGTTTTCGTTCTGCAACTCCACAAACGCCGCGTAAGCATTGGCGCGCACCACCAGTTCGTCGCCGTCCCGCTCTACGGTCAGGCCCGGATCCTGGTAATTATAGAATTTGGGCATGGAAAACAGCACGCTTCCCTCAGAGATCACTTCGCCGTCCATCAGACACTGGTAAAACACATGGTGCTCCAGATAATCGGCATCGGGGAATTCCTCCTTGTCCAGCCAGACGCCGTCCAGGGCGGGAACCGTCACCTCTTTCGTCTTCTCCTGGCCGATCACCGCGGAGCTGCTGTCCCGCAGGCTCCAGCGCACCAGCACCTTCTGTTCCTGCATGGTCTCGTTGGCCACATGCAGGCGGATGCTCTTTTCCACCTCATAGAATCTGGCGTTGGGGTTCGGGTCCTGAGAGAGAAGTCCTTCCTCGCAGCAGGAGATCATCACCGGCGCGAAGAAACGTTTCTCAAAATAGTGCAGCGCTTTCCAGCGGCCAAAGTAGTCGATGGACGACCAGGAAGCCACTGGCCAGCAGTCGTTCAGCTGCCAGACGATCGCGCCCATGCACTGCCCTCTGTGACGTCTCCAGTGCTCTACCGCATAGCGCATGGCCTGTCCCTGCATGATCTGGGACGCGTAGACCAGGCTGGGAAGATCCTTGGCGTAGGGCAGATACTGAGCCATATACACCATCATCTTCGCGTAGCCGTTCAGACTTCTCTGATGCTTTTCCATCACATAGGAGAACACGTTTCTGTCCCGCTCTTCGGTAAAGCTCTCGATGGTCTTCATGGCCGGAAGCGCCTCGAAGCCGAACTCGGAGGCATAGCGGAAGTTGTGGCGGCGGTAGTCGGTGAACGGCTGATAGCCGTGCCATACCTGCCAGTAATGGGCATCGCCCCGCGTCTCGTCATGGGGCTCGTCAAAATCTCCGCCGGAAGAGGGACTGGACGGCCAGTAGAAAGCGTCCGGGTCCTCCCGCTTCACGATCCTGGGGATTACATAACTGTACATTCTCGTATAATCGCCCCGCAGCAGAGGGGTCTCGCCGTAGCCGTCGTAGATCATTCCCTCCATCTCGTTGTTGCCACACCAAAGGGCCAGACAGGCGTGATGGCGGATCCTGCGCACATTGTCCTCGATCTCATGGGATACATTTTCCTCAAACTCTTCCGTCAGCCGGTAGGTGGAGCAGGCGAACATAAAATCTTCCCACACAAGGAAGCCGTACTCGTCGCACAGGTCAAAGAACCAGTCGTCGGGATAAAAAGCGCCGCCCCAGACGCGGATGGTGTTGTAGTTGGCCCGGGCGCACTGCTCCAGCAGCTTCTGCGTCCGCTCACGGCTTCTTCGTGACAGCAGGGAATCTTCGGGGATATAGTCGGCGCCCATGGCGAACACCGTCACGCCGTTGACCTCGTGGGCAAAGCTCTCACCCCATGGATCCTTCTCGATACGCATTCCCATGGTGCGAAGGCCGATGCGTTTTTCCCACACATCCACCGTTCTTCCGCCGCACATCAGCTCTACGTTTACCGTATACAGGTCCTGCCGCCCAAGGCCTCTGGGCCACCACAGCTTCGGCTCCTCAATGAGCAGCTGCGGATGATCACCGCAGTCAGACAGCTGCTCCTTCTCCACGACAAACTGCCGTCCGTTGGGATCTGTCACAGTGACACGGCAGGGCAGCGGCTGCTCACAGGAGGTATGGATCTGGAAATCCAGACGCACCTGGCCGTTTTCATGGAACTGGCGCACCAGTACATCCTCAATGCGTCCTTCCTCCTCGCCCAGCAGCACAACCTCCCGGAAAATTCCCATATCCGGCAGCTTCGGCGCCCAGTCCCAGCCGGACATATAGTTGGCTTTCCGCAGATAGCAGAATCCGTCCACCGTGTCCGTGTTGCAGGGGATCGCTCCCTGTGTCTCCACCTGCTCCTCCATATAGCGCACCGGCGAGTAAAACTGTACCTCCAGAAGATTTCCTTCCCGCTTCAGCAGCTGCTTTACGGAGAACTCCCAGACCCGGTGCATATTGCAGGTACTGCCGATCTTTTCCCCGTTGAGATAAATATCCGCCAAAGTGTCGATGCCCTCGAAACGCAGCCAGATCTTCCGGCACTCCAACAGCTTTTCTGACGCGTCAAACACCGTCTGATACCGGCAGTCCTCCCTGGAATAGGGGTAAGCTGCCTTTTCATTGTCACGATAATAGGGGTCCTCGATTTTCTTATGACGCAGAAGGTCCCCGTACATGGAAAACGGTATTTCCGTCTCCAAAAATCCGCTGTCCCACAACAGCATCCAGTTCTTCACAAGCTCCTGTCTTTCCATCCGCCCTCTCCCGGCCTCCTTTACGCTATTTTTTACTATTCAGCCAGATAAATCGTTATGGCATCCGGCCATTGAAGATCGCTTCGCGATGGGCCGGATGCCCACAGGCACTATGGTTTCATACGGTCTGTGCAGTAAATGCACAGGCCTGGCTGAATAATTACCTGTTTTTCTTTCCGGGGACCGTCCGAGAAAGATGCCCCAACGGCCCCTGGAACAGAATCGAAACCGGCTGTTACACCAGCTTCACAGTCACTACTTCATACGGCTTGATCACAAACTCTACGTCGTTTCCGTCTGCCTTTGCCTCCTGCTCAACTTCCTCCAGCAGGTTGCAGATATATGCTTTCTCAAAGGCTCTGTTGAAGGTCAGCTTCGCCTTTGTCCGCGCGTTCTCGGACTCGTACATACGAACAACGACGCTCTGTCCGTCCTCGGACTTTTTGATGGTCTCCAGAACCACGTTGGACTGGTCCACAGATGCCAGGGAGAATTTCTTCTCCGGCGCGTTTCCGCTCATTACCAGCGCCGGCTGGTTCACCTTGTAGCTCTCGGCAACGGTTCCCGCCGCTCTCCAGTTCTCCGCGTGAGGATAGAGCGCGTAGAGGATGTCGTGTTCTTCCTGGTCGCTGACAGGGTTCGGCTCGATACCGGATTTGATCAGGGTCAGAGCCATGTTGCTGTCCTTGACGGAATGGCCGTATTTACAGTCGTTGATCAGGCTGACGCCGTAATGTCCCTCGGACACGTCGATCCACTTCTGTCCGCAGCTCTCGAACCGGGCCACATCCCAGCTGGTGTTCTGATGGGTCTTTCTTGTCAGGTTTCCAAACTGTACGTCGAAGGTGGCCTCGTCGGTATGTACGGCTACCGGGAAGTGTACCTTCAGCAGGGTCTGATGCTCTTTCCAGTCCACATGGGTGCGGAAATCGATCCTTCTGCTGTTTGCGTAGAAGTAGATGGTCTGGCAGACGGTGGAGCGGGATGCCTTCCGCTCGATCTGAAGCGCCGCGCGCACCGGTCCCATCTCTACCCATTCCATACGCTCCGCGGTATCCAGATCCCAGTATTTCTCTGAGTAGAAAATGTCGATATCCCAGTTGTCATAGTACATGGGCTTGTCCTCATACATACGCATCAGGTTCAGCCGCCCGCCTTCCTGCACGATCTCCCGGTCGTTCTCTTTGTCGTAGAGACTTACGATCAGTCCGTTCTCATCCAGGCGCACCGTGTAGAACGGCGTTTCCAGACAGGAATCACTTACCAGCTGGAACGGCGCTGCTTTTTCGTCTGCCTCACCTTTGGTGAAGGTCTGGTAACCCTTGGACGGCAGGTTTTCAATATACGCCACCGCGCCGCCGGCGGTCTGCTGTACCGGCCATACGTTTCCTTCGCCGTCACACAGCGCTTTGGCATCGCACTGGCCAAGCTCCACAATGTCGTTTCTGTCCGCGCCTGTGGTGTTGAAGATGGTAATACCCTCTCCATCCTCCAGCAGCGCGTGCTGTCTTTTCTCTGTCAGCTGCTTCAGCTCTGCAGCAACTTCCTCGTACTCCTTCTTGGTCACCTCGTACACTTCCTCGATGGCGGAACCCGGCAGGATATCGTGGAACTGATTGAGCAGAACGGTCTTCCACATGGCGTCCAGCTCCTCGGCGGGATATGCCGCTTTGTCCCCTGCAAGTACGGACAGAAGCTCCAGATCCATCAGGCCAAGCTCGGATTTCCGGTTGCCCCGTTTGTTTCTTCCCATGGAGGTCAGGGTTCCTCTGTGATACTCGAAGTAAAACTCGCCTTCCCATACCGGCAGACGGCGGTTGTTCTCCACCCGCGCTTTCAGCTCGTCAAAGTAGGTGCGCGCGAACTCCTGGCGTACCATGGGGATGCCCTTCACGCCTTTTTCCATACGCTTGGAAGTCTCCAGCATTTCTCTGGTCGGGCCGCCGCCGCCGTCTCCGTAGCCGTAGGAGATCAGGATGTCGTTGTTGATATCCTTGTTCTGGTAGCGCATCCATCCGCCCATGATGGAATCCGGGTGCAGCATTCCGTTGTAAGTGGTAAAGAAGTCATGGATCGGCTGATGCACGCCCAGAGTGGTGATCAGGTGGGTCAGCACCTCGCTGCCGTCAATACCTCTCCACATCATGGTGTCATAAGGCACCTTGTTGAACTGGTTCCATGCCAGCTTTGTGGTCATAAAGTAGTCGATGCCGCACTTCTTCATGATCTGGGGCAGCGCGCCGGAATAGCCGAATACGTCCGGCAGCCACAGAATCCGGTTGTCAACGCCGAACTCTTCTTTAAAGAACTTCTTGCCGTGCATGAACTGGCGCACCAGAGACTCGCCGGAGGTCAGGTTGCAGTCCGCCTCAACCCACATGCCGCCTTCCGGCTCCCAGCGTTTTTCTTTTACACGCTCTTTAATCTTCGCGTAGAGCTCCGGATAACGCTCTTTCAGGAACGCGTACAGCTGCGGCTGGCTGGACATAAACTTGTAATTGGGGTATTCGTCCATCAGCTTCAGCGCAGTGGCGAAGCTTCTTCCGGTCTTCTCACGGGTCTGCTCCACGGTCCACCACCAGGCCACGTCGATGTGGGTGTGGCCGATACAAGTGGCGATCACATCCTTGTAGCCTGCCATATCGGAATACAGCGCCTGGTCGATGTAGTCGGAAGCCTCCTGCAGCGTCCGGTAGAAATCGTCGGAATACGGCGTTCTCAGGTCCAGATAGTTGACGGTGTTGTTGAGAATCGTCTCAATATCCTTGCGGGTTTTGTCGTCCTGCTCCATACGGGTAAACGCAGCCAGCGGCACCCACAGGTCGTAATACAGCTTTTCGATCTTATCATCAATCTCCTGCATGTCCACAAACAGGTTGAACTCCGTGTGCTCGGTACCTGTATAGGACTGCAGCTCCAGGGTCAGGGTCTCGCCGCCCTTCGCTTCCGGGCACAGGAACACGTCTCTGTGGTTCAGATCCACACCCTGTACCACCTGACCGTTGACAAACAGCAGGAACTGTGGATTCTTGGCGTCAAAGCCTTCCTCCACCTGGGTGCGCACATGCATCCACATACGCTTGCCGTCCAGCTCCTGGGGCACGGTATACTGGGTGCGGAACCAGTAATGGCGGTCCAGTCCGTACCAGTGCATGGTCTTACAGTCAAAATCCTCCCACGGGATGGGATCCGCGTCCGCGTCCTCCGGGCGGATATAATTTCCTTCCTTGTACTTCCAGTTTTCCACCGGATAGCTCTGTTTCACTTTCAGTTTTTTCAGTTCGTCGCAGATTACGGCGACTCTCTTGTCAAGAAAATGCATAAATTCCTCCTTCTGACCCTGTCGGATGTGGTAACTGTTCAACGGTCCGAACCGTTGCCGGACGCGCGGTTCTTCCCCGCGGACGGGTCTTTTTTTATATAGCTCAGCGGACGGGCGGCGGCCCCAGGTTCAGGCCTTTCTCCCGCGCACTGTCACCATTTTATCGCGGCTGTCGTAAGTAAGTAATACTGTGTCTGTTTTTTCTTCCCAGGAAACGGTAAGGTTTACCGCGGTTCCTTCCTCGTCCAGCGCCGTCACATACGCCGGCTTCCAGGGCAGCCGCAGCCTGGTATGTACATGGATGCGGTCAGCGGCTTTCAGCTCCAGGGAAAACTCCTCCCCGCCGCAGTCCATGCGGAAGATCCGCGCGGCGGTGGCGATCACGGCAACGCTCTCTCCCTCGATTTTTTCATAGTCAAAGAACAGACCTTCCTCCCCTTCGGGGATCCGGATCTCCTCCACCAGCGGAAAACCGTCCGCCGTCAGATCCGCGAATCTGCCTTTGCATACATAAGCGCCCTGGCCGCTCTCCTCCATCACAGCGGCGATCCGGTACGGCCCCCGCTCCATGGCCAGATAATTTCTGTCCTCCCACCGGTAGCCGTTTCTGGCCAGAGCTTCACGCACAAACTCCCGGTAGTCCTTTGCCGCCGGACGATCCATCGTCATGGCCGCCGGCGCTTTGGGGTACACCGCGATCATGCCCTGGCCGGCCGGGTAAACGCCCTGTCCGGGATGGTCAAGGCCCAGCAGCTCAAACAGATGGTCCGTGGCCGTCTCATACTTCCCGCTCCACCAGCCGTCCGCCCGGTGGTATGGATCGCTGCCGTCGCCCACATAGATCAGGCAGCCACCCTGCCTTACCCAGTCCGCAAGGATCTCATTATATTCCGCCTGCTCCGGCTTCATATATTCGTAACTCAGTACCAGATACCGGTACCCGGACAGATACCCGCTTTCTCCTTCCGCGTGCTCCAGATACAGCGGCTGCACCGGCAGTCCGTGTTTGAGCAGCGGCATGGCAAGTCCGAAAAAGTCCGGGTAGGCGCAGCTTATGCGGTAGGCCTGAAACCCGCCGGCATCCCGGCCCAGTTCCCGGTAAAAATCCGCTTCGCTGTCCTGCCCTTTCAGGGAAAGGATCTTTTCGTTGACTGCCTCCTCGCCGCCGCGCATACAGAGCGTTTCCGCCTGCCCGCCGTTCTGCCCTGTTTCGATCCTGTCAGGAAAGTTTCTCTGGTACATACTGGTGTCCGATACGAGGATTCCAACCGGATAGGGGTTTCCAAGAAACTCCCAGGACTCCTGCTCCATATTCCCCAGCGTCTGGAACATGGCCGAGAGCATGGTGGCGTATTCCGTGGGAATGTCCTTCGCCCCCTCCATGTCCGTGGTGGGGATCATGCCGTCGGCCAGTCCGGCCTTTCTGGGATATCTGCCGTTGAACACCCGGTCCGGCCACGGACAGATTTCATAACGGCTGACCTTTGGCCAGAACAGCGAGGCCGTCAAAGTTTTCAGGTAACTGCCGCGGTACTCCTCCCAGCGCTCCTCGGGGAAATCCTCCACCGGGTCCTGCAGGAACCACATGCGCTTCTTTGTCCCAAACAGCAGCTCCTGCATACTGCCGTACTCCAGATACGCCGTCTCAAAGGTCCTCTTTTTATACCGTCCCTGATAAACGTTTCCCGTGCCGCTGGTGCCCGACCAGACCTGGGCAATAAACCCGTCCACGTTTTCCATGGCCGTCATCCGCCGGCCGGGACTTAAAATTTTCCACTGAGTGTAGTTCAGCTGGCTGTGGCTGGCCACATAAAATCCCGTCTCTCTGCCGTAGGTTGTTCTCGAATATTCCTTTACCGAAGCGCTGAGGATTTCCACCAGCCGCACATACAGCCGCGCTTTCAGGGCGCTGCATTTACGGCGGGCCGTTACCGAGGTGTGGGGCGCCTGCCACGGCTCCCCGTAAAACGCTTCATATTCCCGCTGAAACGCCGGGGAATAGCCTCCGGCATCCCAGAACTCCGGCTCCTCCATATGGATCGCCTCGATCCCGGCGTCCACCAGGCGGCAGAGTTTCCGGGACAGATATCCCGCGAACTCCACCGTGGGCACCATATAGGGGATGCTGACGCCGTGCATGATCCGCTCTCCTTTGCGGTCCTGCTGGCACTCATCCCAGTGCTGCCGCCCGTCGTAGCTGCCGTCCAGGTAATCCCCGTAGGAGCCCCAGGCACAGCCGGTCATCAGATGTACCCGGTACCCTTTACCCCGGTACTGGCTGATCCGCTGCGGCAGCGTCTCATCCAGTCCGTATACCATCACAAAATCACACTGAAGGTCCAGTTCCGGTTTCCACGGCTGGATCTCCTGGTAGCCAGTTCTCAATTCCTGTCTGTCTCTTATGAATCCCATCGTTGTGTTCT
>JAGHIA010000176.1 GCA_017887445.1 Fusicatenibacter sp. | reverse complement strand
TCAGCCGCAAACACTTGCTGTTTGCGGCGTGAGAACATGATTCAGGTGTGAGCGGGGCTCCTTTTGCGGAGCAAAACTTTAAATGAGCCCGCGAATGTTACTGTTTGCGAGGCACGAGTGAACAGTAGCACTGTTACTTAAATATTTCTTACTGTTTCGAAAACCGCTTTACGGATAGCTGTCCGGATGGTATGATAAGCGGTAAGGGAAACCCGGAGCCGGCGAAACGTTTCCTGAAATCGGCGTTCGCAGCAGGATCTGTGCAGTGCTTGGCAGGATGTACCGTTAAGGATTCGTTGTAACGATTCAGACCCGGCTGAACTGTTACGAGTTGTTTCAGAAAGGGGAAGGACCATGAAGAAAATGAAGAAAAGAAAGAAAATTGCCGCATTTGCCGCGGGAGCGGCCGTGCTGGCAGCGGCAGGCGTCTATCTGGGCGTCAGCTATTATTACAGCTCCCATTTCTTTCCCAAGACAGTGCTCAACGGCCTGAACTGCGCGGGACTTTCCGTGGAGCAGGTAAAGGATAAGATCCAGAGCCAGATCCTTGGCTATACGCTGACTCTGGAGGAACGAGGCGGACAGACGGAGCAGCTGACCGGCGATCAACTGGGGCTGAAATATGTGGACGACAAAAAGGTGGAGGCTCTTATGGAAGAGCAGAACCCCTTTGCCTGGCCGCTTTATATGGTAAAACAGAACAACAAAGAGGTGGCGGCCAATATCTCCTATTCCGCGGAGACAGTGACGCAGCTGCTGGATACGCTGCAGTGCTTTTCGCCGGAGCTTGTGACGGCGCCGGAGGACGCGAAGATCACCGACAACGGGACGGCCTTTGAGATCACCCCGGAGGTGGAGGGAAACACCCTGAAGCGGGAGGAGACGGAGAGCGCGGTAAAGGAAGCCATCGATACGGGAAAAACTACGCTGAACTTTGAGGAAGCGGGTTTGTACGAGGCCCCGGCAGTGCGCGCGGACGATGAGACGCTGAACAACCAGGTGAATCAGATGAATACTCTGACAGCCGCCAATATCACCTATGATTTCGTGGACCAGCAATTTGTGGTGAACCGCGACGTGCTGAAGGATTGGCTGGTGCAGGATGGAGAAGGAAATTACACCCTCGATGAGACGAAAGCAGCCGCGTGGGTGCGCCATATGGCTTACGAGACGGACACCTTTGGTCTGGCGCATACTTTTAAAACAAGCCTTGGGCCGACCATTGAACTGAAGGGCGGCGGCGACTACGGATGGGTCATCAACAAGGACAAGACCACCGCGGCGCTTCTGGAGGCAGTGAGAGCCGGCACTCAGGGAGCGATGGAGCCTGTATATCTGTACAGCGCCAACGACCGCTCCAAAAACGATATCGGCGGAACTTATGTGGAGATCTGCATTTCCCAGCAGAAAATGTGGTGCTACAAAGACGGCCAGCTTGTGGTGGAGACACCTGTGGTGACAGGCAGCCATGCCACCGGCTACGATACGCCGGCCGGCTCTGTGTGGGCCATCGACGGCAAAAAGAGCGATTATGATTTCACCCTGTACACGGCCCATGTGATGTTCTGGCTGCCGTTTAACGACCAGGTGGGGATCCATGATTCCGACTGGCGTTCCGAGTACGGCGGGAACATTTATCTGACAAACGGTTCCCACGGCTGCATCAACACACCGTACGACGCGGCGGAAAAAATTTTTAATACTGTTGGAATTGGAGACCCGGTTATAGTATACTATAGTCTGGACGATGTAGTAGGACCGCAGCCGACGCAGAAAAATACACAGGATACGTCGATTGCGAACTGAGCAATAGGGGTATCCCGGAAAGTCGTTCAAAACGCAGGGACGGCGTCCGGGATACTCTTTTCTTTATGGAGGATAGGTTATGAAGATCGTAGTTTTAGCGGGAGGAACAAGCACGGAGCGGGATGTCTCCATTGTGTCCGGCACCATGGTGTGCAGGGCGCTGCGGGAGAAAGGCCATCAGGCGCTTCTGGTGGACGTGTTCTGCGGCGTGGAGGTTCCTCAGGTGGACGAGGAATTGTTTCTGGAGGAATATGATGTGGAGCAGGCTGCCGCCTATATGAGAAGCTTCAACGGACGGCTGAAGGAAATCCAGGACGGCCGCAGAGAGTTCTTTGGGCCGAATGTGTTGGCGCTTTGTCAGTATGCGGATATGGTGTTCCTGGCGCTCCATGGGGCCAACGGTGAGGATGGAAAGATCCAGGCGGCCTTCGATCTGTTTGGCATCCGTTACACCGGCACTGGCTATCTGAGCAGCGCCATCGCCATGGACAAGGCGCTGACCAAGCAGTTTTTCCGTGAGCATCAGGTGCCGACGCCGGCAGGTGTGACGCTGGTGAGAGGCCAGGGAAGCACAGACCCGGAGGCTTACGGCATGAAGCTTCCGCTGGTGGTAAAGCCGTGCTGCGGCGGTTCCAGCGTCGGGGTGTTTATCGCTCATACAGAGCAGGAGTACAAAGAGGCGCTGGAGCAGGCCTTTTCCTATGAGGAAGAACTGGTGGTGGAGGAATATATCAGCGGCCGGGAGTTTTCCGTGGGCGTGGTAAACGGCAAAGCCTACCCGGTCATCGAGATCGCGCCGATTGAGGGATTCTACGATTATACCAATAAATATAAGGCTGGCTCTACGGTGGAGACTTGTCCGGCGCTGCTGGATGAGAAAAAAACCCTGGAAATGCAGAAATATGCGGAGCAGGGAACCGCCGCGCTGGGCATTGAGACCTACTGCCGTCTGGATTTTATGATGACGGAGGACGGAAGGATTTACTGCCTGGAGGCAAATACCCTGCCGGGCATGACGCCCACCAGTCTGCTGCCCCAGGAGGCGCAGGTGCTGGGCATGGATTTCGCCGCCCTGTGCGACCATCTGGTGGAGATTTCAATGAAAAAATATGAGGCTTTGGCCGATGAGGAGGCGGAAGCATGAAGGGACTGACGCTGAAGGAGATTGCCCGGGTATGCGGCGGCGTTCTTCGCAACTGTGGGCCGGAGCTGGAAGAGCGTGAGGTATCGTCCGTGACCACGGACAGCCGCAAGGTGGAGAAGGACGCGCTGTTTGTGGCGATCCCTGGCGCGCGGGTGGACGGCCACAGCTTTATCCCCCAGGTGATGGAGCAGGGCGCGCTGGCGGCCCTGTCGGAGCGGGAGCTTCCCGATGTGCGCACGCCTTATATTCAGATTGGATCTTCCCTGCAGGCGGTGAAGGATCTGGCGGAGTTTTATCTGCAGAATCTGAGCATCCCAGTTGTGGGAATCACCGGAAGCGTGGGCAAGACCAGCACCAAGGAGATGATTGCGTCGGTTCTCTCCCAGAGATACCGCACACTGAAGACCGAAGGAAATTTCAACAACGAGCTGGGACTTCCGCTGACGGTGTTCCGCCTGCGGGAGACGGATGAGATTGCTGTGCTGGAAATGGGCATCAGCGATTTTGGCGAGATGCACCGGCTGGCCAGGATTGCACGGCCGGACACAGCGGTGCTGACAAATATCGGTTGGTGCCATCTGGAAAATCTGAAGGACCGGGACGGAATCCTGAAGGCCAAGACGGAAATCTTTGATTTCATGAAACCGGACGGCCATATTGTGCTCAACGGGGACGACGACAAGCTGGCTTCGGTGGAGAACGTGAATGGCATCCGTCCGGTGCGGTTCGGATTGGACGGAAACGGGGAATATTACGCGGACAGTATCGAGCCGCTGGGATTTCGCGGTATCCGGTGTGTGCTGCACACGCCAGAGGGAGAGCTTCCGGTGCAGATTCCCATGCCGGGAAGGCATATGGTATATAATGCGCTGGCCGGCGCGGCGGTGGGACAGATCTACGGACTGACGCTGGAAGAGATCCGCGCCGGTATCGAGAACCTGAAACCGGTGGCCGGAAGGTTCCGTGTCATTGAGACAGGAACTTATACGGTGATCGACGACTGCTACAACGCCAACCCGGTTTCCATGCAGGCGTCTCTGAACGTGTTGAAGGACGGCCCCGGACGGCGGGTGGCGGTGCTCGGCGATATGGGAGAGCTTGGAGAACAGGAACGGGAGCTGCACGCTCAGGTGGGGCGGTTTGCCGGGGAATGCGGCATTGACGCTCTGTACTGTGCGGGACCGCTTTCTAAGGCGATGGCGGAGGCGGCAAAGGAAGTCAATCCGGAACTTACCGTGCTCCATTTTGACCGCCGGGAGGCGCTGATGGAGCAGCTTCTAGAACTGCTGCAGCCGGGCGACACGGTGCTGGTGAAGGCGTCGCATTTTATGGAATATGGAAAGATTGTGGAAATGCTGACGGTTCCGCAAAGCTGAAGTGTTATGCTGCGCGACGCACAGAACCTGCGTTTCATACAGTTTCGAGCTGTAGATCCTAGTATTTTCGCACATTCTGGGCGAAAATGTCTCGCAGAATAGCGGCAGGACGAACTGTTGCAACGGTTATTTTCAATGTGTTTAAAAAGGTTGCTGTAATGAAAAGAAAAACCTCTGGTTTGTTGTCAGACCAGAGGTTTATTTTTTTGCAGCATGTGTTTCAGCTGCGCCTGGGTATAGGGGCCGATATTTTTCCTGTCCTCCCTGGAAAGCTCCGAGAGAAGGATCGGCTCGCCGAATTCGATGACCACATGGGTTTTTCGGATCTTCGGAAACTGCGCCTCAAAAATGTTCCGGGTGTTGAGCAGCGCAACAGGGACGATGGGACAGTCGGCTTTGGCGGCCATTTTCAGAGAGCCGTTATGAAACTCCAGCATATCCAGCTCGTCGTCGCTGTGGCTGCGGGTTCCTTCCGGAAAGATCACGATGGAAATCCCGTTTTTGATCTTTTCCGCGCCGTCCTGGATCATTTTAAGGCCTTCCCGGATATTGGAGCGGTCCAGGAAGAGACAGTGGATGTATTTCATCCAGACTTTGAAAACCGGAAATTTGGACAGCTCTTTCTTGGCCACAAAGCCGGTCAGGTCAGGCACCAGCACATAGGTCAGCAGGATGTCGAAAAAGCTTCTGTGGTTGCCCACATAGAGTACGGCCTGGCCTTTGGGAATCCGCTCCTGTCCCAAAACGGTGGCGGTGACGCCGTCAAATTTTAAGATAGTGGAAAACGTCCAGCGGATCATAGCTCTGGCGACTTTGTCGCGGGTTTGAGGTTTTTTCCGTCCGATCAGCCAGATGGCGATCAGTACCGGGATTGTCACGATCAGAAAAAGAATCACGATACAGACGGTGAGAATAAAATGGATCACAAATATACGCTCCTTTTCATTAGTAATTCTGTATTACTGTAACAGTTCAGCCAGCTGAACTGTTACATATTACTGCAAACGGCTGTGAACAGTAACGATATGGTTAGCACCGGCCGGAGCGCAGCATAGACCAAGAACTCCGCTGCTCTGCGGCGTGGCAAGTTTGATGCCACGTTGTTTGCAGGGAGGGACTGAAAATTGCTTTGCAATGGGCCGGATGCCCACAGGCACTACGTTTTCATACGGACTGCGCAGTAAATACGCAGATCTGGATGAATAGTTACCGAACTGTTGCACTGCATCATCTTTTAATAGTATATGTAATTTATTTCCAGGTTGCAACATATTTTAAAAAGTAAAACATAAAATAAATAGTAAGAGTAACCGCAGGTGCAGAATGTGTCTGAAAATAGCAAAAAGGTTTTGAAAAGAGTGTGCCGCAGAAAGCGGCAGGGGGACAAACGCGCGGCAAGGGGGAGGCTTTTTCTCTTTTGTCTCTGGTTCTGGGCGGCGGTTCTGGCAGGCTGCCGGATTGTCGATGTGTCAAAGGGAGAGGTCCGGGAAGTGGAGTACACGGTGCTTGGAAGCGATGAGATACCGGAAGAGGTGGAGAAGGTACTGGATGAACAGGGGGAGGAACCGTTTGCGCTGGCCTATGAAAGCGGAGGGTTTCTGTACCTGATGAAAGGATACGGGCGTCAGAACAGCGGAGGCTACAGCATTCGTGTGGAGAGCCTGTATACGGCCGGAGAGGTCATTCATGTTCAGACGACGCTGGAAGGGCCGGCGACCAGAGAGGAGCAAAAGGGGGATGGTTCCTGTCCGACGATTGTTCTGAAGCTGGAAGCCCGGGAGAATGCCAGCGTGGTTTTTGAAGGATAGGAGGGAGCGAAAAGCAATGGAATTAATGAAGAGAAATCTGCATCAGATGTGCAGGAAAAGCGAGGCGGTTTCCCAGGTGACGTTTGACGAGGATTTCAATGTCCCGGACGCGAAGCCGGATGTGGGGCGGATGATCCAGAAGAAGGGAGAGGTGCGGATCGCGGATGTCCAGGTATCGGAGGGAAAAGCGCGGGTGTTCGGCAGCCTGGACTTTCATCTTCTGTATGTGGCGGACGACGGCGGCCGGAAGGTTTACAGCCTTGGCAGCGAACTTCCGGTGGACGAGACGGTTCATCTGGACGGTCTGACCGGGGGCGACAAGATCTGCCTGAAATGGGAACTGGAAGACCTGACCATCCACAGGATCAATTCCAGGAAGCTGAATATCCGCTCAGTGGTGACTTTCTATACCTCCATCGAGGAATTAAAAGACATTCCGCTGCCGGTGGATCTGAAAAACGGCGAAGGGATTTCCATGAAGAAAAAGGAGATCCGCGCGCTGGAGCTGGGTGTTCGGAAAAAGGATACCCTGAGGATCAAGGAGACGGTGACGCTGGCTTCCAACAAGCCGAACATCCACGAGATTCTCTGGAAAGATATGGAGGTGCGGGGACTGGAACTGCGGCCGGAGGAGCAGAAGGTCAAGGCCAAAGGCGAGCTGTTTCTTTTCTGCCTGTATGCCGGGGACGACGGGGAACAGCCGCTGCAGTGGGTGGAGCAGGCCATTCCGTTTTCCGGCGAGGTGGAGTGTTCCGGATGCACGGCGGACATGATACCAAACATCGAATCCACCATGATCCAGGCCAACGTGGAGATTCAGCCGGACGCGGACGGGGAGGAACGGATGCTCCAGGCGGACGCAGTGCTGGAACTGGATATGAAGCTGTATCAGGAGGAGACGCTTTCCCTTCTGCAGGATGTGTATACGCCTAAAATGGACTGTGTTCCCGTGAACCAGGAGGAAACTCTGGAGAGCCTGCTGGTGAGAAATTACTCCAAGTGCAAGGTCAGCGACAAGATTGGGATCAGTGCGCCCCAGAACCGGGTGCTGCAGATCTGCCACAGCGACGGGAAGGTGCGGCTGGATGAGGTAAGAGTAGTGGAAAACGGCATCAGGGTCCAGGGCATTGTAGAACTGCGGATTCTGTACATAGTCAGCGACGACGAGATGCCGTTCTACGCGGCGGAGGCGGCGATCCCCTTTACCCACGAGATCGAGGCGGAGGGCATCCACAAGGACTGCCGGTATTATCTGCGCACAGATCTGGAGCAGCTGTCGGCGACGATGCTGGACAGCAACGAGATCGAGACGAAGGCGGTCATCAACCTGAACGCCATTGTCCTGGACCGGCAGAAGGAACAGGTGATGCAGGCTGTGCAGGAAAATCCGCTGGACAGAGAAAAACTGCAGAATATGCCGGGGATCGTCTGCTATATGGTGCAGAGCGGCGATACGCTGTGGGATATCGCCAAGCGGTTCTACACGACCACGGATGAGATCCGCGCACTGAACGAGCTGAAATCCGATGAGCTGAAACCTTTGCAGTCTCTGCTTTTGGTGAAGAGTATCGAGTAGCAGATGCCTGGCTGGCGTTTTTCTGGCTGAAATGTGTTTGAAAATTGCTTTTTTGGGATGTGCGTCGCAGTTTGTGGGAATCCAGCCTGTTTTCCCGATTGTACAGGTCAAAAATGCTCAGGGCAGTCCGCCGCTCCTGGGTTTTTGAACGGAACGATCGGGAAAACATTTTGCGCAAGAAACAGGCGAAATCCAGCAAAAATCGCACAGTGCGGATAGGGTGTCAGGTATATAATAATCGGAATAAAAAACGGTGACTGCTGTCTGCACGGAAGGTAAATGGATGCCTACGGATAAGATTGAATGCGCATAGATGTGAACGGTCGCGTATGAACGTAAACGGATGTGTATGGATGCGATTGGTGCGTATGGGGCAAACGGAAGCAAATTACCGTCTAGACAGCAGACACCGAAGATACGGAGGAATCACACCATGATAAGACTTGCGGTGAGAGAAAAGAACGAGCAGACGGGAAGTTACCGCCCGCTGCAGGAGACAGGCCTTAAGGCTGAAATTCAGAAGATAAGCGGAAGCGGAGACATCAAAGAGCCATTTGTGTGGGAGATTTCTGTGGAAAATCCGTCGGGGCAGACATGGGAGGGCGTGCTCAGAGTGGAACTTCCTTTTGATAAAGAAGCTCCGGAATTTTTTCTGCCGGGATTTCTGTACGGGACCAACAGAGGCGACGCTCCGCTTAGGGTGGACAACGAGTACCCCAGACTGAGGGAAGGAGAAATGGATCGTCCCGCCTCGCCCTGGTGGATGGTGAGAGGCGACCGCCTGTCCCATCCGCTGGCCTGTGTGAAGGACGGAAACAGAATCTATGGCCTGTCCGCCAGCCCCTATTACCTGAAGAACGGGGAGACCATCGAAGCCTGGACACCGGGGAAGACGGGTGAATTTTATCAGTACGCTGGATTCTACTGCTCCCTGGAGGATGGGGCGGTTGGCTACACGCTTGGGTATGAGAATGCGCCGTGGCTGTATATCCAGTCTCATACTGTGAGAGAGCGGGAGGCCATGGGAGAGAACTGTTTTCGTCTTCCAGCCAAAGGCAGCGTCCGTTTTCAGGTTCTGGAGTATTGTTGTGAGGCTGCGCATACGGCCCAGGTCGGCAGACTGGTGGAAGAAATTTACTGGAAGTATCACCAGGCGCCCCGGGAGGCTGCGAGTATGAAAGAGACGGTGCAGGATATCGCCGGGGCGGTGAGTACAGACGCGTGGCTGGAGGAAGACTGCGCCTATTCAGGATTTGTGTTTGAGCATCCGGACGGAAGTTTGTGGTACCGGAAACTTCCGTCGGTCACCTGGACCAACGGGGTGACGGTGGCGGTTCCCATGCTGCTGGCCGCTTTCCGGACAGGGGGCGATCAGGGGTGTGAGATGAGAAGACAGGCGCTGGCCTGCATCGAAAAGATCGTCTCTGAATCGGAAGCGCCAGGTTCCGGACTTCCCTGGGCGGTCTGCGACAATGGAAACTGGAGCAACCGCGGCTGGTGGTTCGACGGTATGCATACGCCGGGACACAGCGGTTATCTGGTAGGACAGCTTCTGTATTATGTGCTGGAGGCCTGGGAGGCGGAAAAGAAGTATGCCGGCCAGGAACACCCGGAATGGCTGACCTTTGTGGGCAGGGTACTGGAGCGGCTGGAAGACTCTTGCAACACTGATGGAGAGTTCCCATACATCCTCTCGGAGACGACCGGTGCTGGTCTGGAATATGACGCCATGGGAAGCTGCTGGATCCTGGCGGCGATGGCCTATTTTGACAGGCTTACCGGAAACGGGAGCGGATGGAAATGCTGAGAAAGAGCGAGGCTCATTACTACAAGGCTTATGTGAGCAAAATGGTCTGCTACGGCGGCCCCCTGGACACGGACAAGGCGGTGGATTCCGAGGGCGTTCTGTCCTACCTTCGGGCTGTGGGAAATATGCACCGGCTGACTGGTGAGGAACAGTATCTGGATCATATGAAGCAGGCGCTGGACTATGAGTTCAGCTTTAAGTTCTGCTACAACTCCCCCATCAAGACACCGCCCCTTGGAAAGATCGGCTGGTCCAGCTGCGGGGGCAGCATTACCTCTGTGGCAAATCCCCATATCCATCCGATGTCCAGCACTGTGACAGGGGAAATGACTTACTATCTGAAATTCCGTGAGGACGCTTATGTGGCGGAGCGGCTGAAGGACACGCTCCTCTGGAGCTGCCAGAATCACAACCGGTTTGACAGGGAGTTTGATTACGGAAGGAAAGGGTGGATGTCGGAGCGCTTCTGTCACTGTCAGGGCCTGCTGGTCCAGGAATATCCTGACGGCAGCAAGGCCAGCACATGGTTCGCGCTGATGCCCTGGGCCTGCGGAAGCATTCTGGAAGGCTTGTGCAGAGTTCTGGTAACCGTTTAGCCAGCTGAACTGTAACGAGTTCTGCTTGAATTTTCCTGATAAAAGTTTTACTATGGTTTTACAGGAAAACCGAGGGGGACGAAGATGAAAGAGAAAAGTGTACAAAAGAATTATCTGTTTTCCAGCCAGGACCTGAGACGG
Organism: Fusicatenibacter sp.; assembly: GCA_017887445.1. Lineage (GTDB taxonomy): Bacteria > Bacillota > Clostridia > Lachnospirales > Lachnospiraceae > Fusicatenibacter. The sequence continues at coordinate 3,309 of JAGHIA010000176.1, read as the reverse complement.
CTGATCCTGCCGCTGCTGGTGGAGCAGCTGCTGGCGATCACCGTGGGCATGGCGGATTCCATTATGGTGTCCAGCGTGGGAGAGGCCGCGGTGTCCGGCGTCTCGCTGGTAGACACGATCTTTGTGTTGCTGATCAATATATTTACAGCGCTGGCCACCGGAGGCGCGGTGATCTGCGGCCAGTATCTGGGGAAAAAACGTCCGGAGCAGGCCTGCAAGGCCGCGGATCAGCTGGTACTTGCCACCTGCGGTCTTTCCATTGTGGTGATGGGACTGATGTATGTGCTGCGGACGTTTATCCTCAACGTAGTGTTCGGGCACATTGAGCAGGATGTGTGGAACAACTGCAATACATATTTCCTGATCGTATCGGCTTCCATTCCCTTTATCTCCCTGTACAACGCAGGGGCGGCTATTTTCCGGGCCCAGGGGGATTCCAAAACGCCGATGAAAATGTCCATGATCATGAATGTGATCAACATCACCGGAAACGGTATCCTGCTTTACGGTCTGCATCTTGGCGTGGAAGGCGCGGCGATTCCCACACTGGTTTCGCGCGTTTTCGCGGCGGCGGCCATTTTCCTGCGCGCGCGGAAAGCCGATCATGTTCTCCACCTGTCCCGGCCGATGATCTGGCGGCTGCACTGGCCGACGCTGAAAAAGATCCTCAGCATCGGCGTACCCAACGGACTGGAAAACAGCATGTTCCAGCTGGGAAAGATCCTTGTGCTGAGCCTTGTTACACAGTTCGGAACGGCGGCCATCGCGGCCAATGCCGTGTCCAACACCATCGCTGTCTTTCAGACGCTCCCCGGCATGGCCATGGGCAACGCGATCCTCACCGTCTGCGCTCAGTGCGTGGGGGCCAATGCTTACGACCAGGCACGGTATTACACGAAAAAGCTGATGAAGATCATTTATGCGGGCCTTGCGGTATCCTGCGTTCTGGTCATTCTGGTCCTGCCGCTGATCCTGAACATTTACAGCCTGTCCGAGGAGGCCACCGAGATGACGAGACAGATCCTTGTGTATCACGGAATCTGCACCATGCTGGTCTGGCCGCTGTCGTTCTCACTGCCCAACACGCTGAGAGCTTCCAACGACGTGACGTTTTGCATGGTCCTGTCAATCTGCTCCATGTGGATTTTCCGCATCGGCTTCAGCTATGTGCTGGGAAAAGTGCTTATGCTTGGCGTATTCGGCGTGTGGGTGGCAATGACCATCGACTGGGCCGTGCGCGCGGTCTGCTTCCTTGCGCGGTATTTAAGCGGGAAATGGCAGAAGAAAGCGGCTGCGGTGTAGAGTAGAGCGTGCACAGAATTGTTACATATTTTGTAACAGTTCAGCTTGGCACTATCCCGCGAGGTGTTTTCGCACAGAAGGTACGAAAATCCCGAGGCCTGCAGCGCGAAACTGCATGAAATGCAGTTTCTGTGCATCGCGAAGCGTGTAATCGTTCAGCAGCGCTGAACGGTTGCCATATTTTGCGCGCAAAATGATTCTGAGACTTGCCAAGGACCGAGAAATCTTTTATAATCGAGAGGAAAGTTGAAAACCGTCGTTTTTCCCGGAGAAGGCTGCAGCCGTTCGGAGCTGGGAATATCTTAACGGCGGGATCTATAGGTTTAAGAAGAAAAAATACAGGAGGAACAAACGTGGAGCGAGAAATGATTATCGTTCTGGATTTCGGCGGTCAGTATAATCAGCTGATTGCGCGCCGTGTCCGTGAGTGTAACGTGTATGCGGAAGTCCACCCGTACACGCTGTCGCTGGACAAGATCCGTGAGATGAATCCCAAGGGAATTATCTTCACGGGAGGACCTAACAGCGTATACGGAGAAGACTCTCCAAGATGCAGCGCCGGGATTTTTGAACTGGGGATTCCGATCCTTGGAATCTGCTACGGTTCTCAGCTGATGGCATATCTTCTGGGAGGAAACGTGGAAACTGCGCCCGTCAGCGAATATGGAAAAACAGAGGTGGATACGGAGGCATCCTCCGTTCTTTTCCAGAATGTGGAGAGAAAGACCATCTGCTGGATGAGCCACACCGACTATATTTCCAGAGCGCCGGAAGGATTCCGTATCACCGCGTCAACGCCGGTCTGCCCGGTAGCGGCCATGGAATGCCCGGAAAGACAGCTGTATGCGACACAGTTCCATCCGGAAGTTATGCATACACAGGAAGGAAAGAAAATGCTTTCCAATTTTGTTTACCAGGTATGCGGCTGTACAGGCACCTGGCGCATGGATTCCTTTGTAGAGTCCACCGTCGCCCAGATGCGCGAAAAGATCGGAAACGGCAAGGTACTCTGCGCCCTTTCCGGCGGCGTGGATTCCTCGGTGGCAGCAGTTCTTCTGTCGAAGGCCATCGGAAAACAGCTGACTTGCGTGTTTGTGGATCACGGCCTGCTGAGAAAGAAGGAAGGCGACGAGGTGGAATCCGTATTCGGACCGGAGGGCCCGTATGACCTGAACTTCATCCGCGTCAACGCCCAGCAGAGATTTTACGAGAAACTGAAAGGCGTGACAGAGCCGGAGGAAAAGAGAAAGATTATCGGCGAAGAGTTTATCCGCGTGTTCGAGGAGGAAGCGAAAAAGATCGGCGCGGTGGATTTCCTGGTACAGGGAACCATCTATCCGGATGTTATTGAGTCCGGTCTTGGAAAATCCGCCACGATCAAATCCCACCACAATGTGGGAGGTCTGCCGGATTATGTAGATTTCAAGGAGATTGTTGAGCCGCTGCGCCTGCTGTTCAAGGACGAGGTGCGTGCCGCCGGCCGTGAACTTGGCATTCCGGAATATCTGGTGAGCCGTCAGCCGTTCCCGGGCCCGGGTCTTGGAATCCGGATCATCGGCGAGGTAACCGAGGAGAAGGTAAAAATTGTTCAGGACGCGGACGCAATTTACAGAGAAGAAATCGCAAAGGCAGGCTGCGACAAAGGTCTGGGCCAGTATTTTGCGGCACTGACCAATATGCGTTCCGTTGGCGTTATGGGTGATGAGAGAACCTATGATTACGCGGTGGCGCTGCGCGCTGTGACCACCAGCGACTTTATGACGGCGGAGGCCGCGGAGATTCCGTGGGCGGTGCTGCATAAGGTGACGAACAGGATCGTGAATGAGGTGAAGGGCGTGAACCGCGTGGTTTATGATTGTACTAGTAAGCCGCCGGGGACGATTGAGTTCGAATAGTCGGCGGTGGGCCAGAAAGCCTTTATTTACGGGCTTTTCCGGCACCGGTGCCTCTGGATTGCATTATCATTGCATTTTTACATTTGCCTGTGATAAGAAGCGGTGAACTGAT
>JAGHIA010000023.1 GCA_017887445.1 Fusicatenibacter sp. | reverse complement strand
CGTAACAGTTCAGCCAGGTCTGTGCATTTACTGCACAGACCGTATGAAAACGTAGTGCCTGCGGGCATCCGGCCCATCGCGAAGCGATTTTCAATGGACGGATGCCGTAACAGTTCAGCTGGCTGAATTGTTACAAATATGCAGCGGTCCAGTTGGACGGGACGCTGCGGAATACGAATAGAAGCCGGAAGGAAAAGAAGATGAATCAAATAAAAAAAATCAAGGAACTGGAACACAGGATCGGCTACCATTTTCAGGACTTTAACCTCCTGGTGATGGCTATGCGCCATTCCTCCTATGTAAATGAACATCACATGGAACGGCTGGAATGTAACGAACGGCTGGAGTTTCTCGGCGACGCGGTGCTGGAGGTTGTGAGCAGTGAATTTCTGTATCAGAGTTTTCCCAGACTGCCGGAAGGGGAACTGACGAAAAAGCGTGCGAGCATGGTCTGTGAACCATCCCTGGCGTTCTGCGCGAGACAGATTGAGCTGGGCAGCTATCTGCTGTTGGGAAAGGGCGAGGAGGCCACCGGCGGAAGAAGCCGGGATTCCATTGTCTCCGACGCCATGGAAGCGACCATCGGAGCCATTTTTCTGGATGGTGGTTTTACTAATGCGAAAGAGTTTATCCTTAACTATATTTTGAATGACATTGAGCACAAGCAGCTCTTTTACGATAGCAAGACTATCCTTCAGGAAATCATACAGGCACAGACCGACGAATCTATGGTTTACGAACTTCTGAAGGAGGAGGGACCGGACCATGACAAAAATTTCTGCGTGGCCGTCCGGTTGGGAAACAAGATCCTCGGAACGGGAAGCGGAAGGACCAAAAAGGCGGCGGAGCAGGAAGCGGCCTACCACGCGATCCTCTGCTGCCGGAAGAAGCCATGAGCGCCGCGACAAAAGAGTAACCGTTCAGCCAGATGAACGGTTACACAAAAGATAGCCTGGAGGTAACTTATGTATTTAAAGTCCATTGAGATGCAGGGTTTCAAGTCCTTTGCCAACAAGATGAACCTGCAGTTTCACGAGGGGATCACCGGGATCGTCGGGCCAAACGGCAGCGGAAAGAGCAACGTGGCGGACGCCGTGCGCTGGGTGCTTGGCGAACAGAGCGCGAAATCTCTGCGGGGAGGCAACATGCAGGACGTGATCTTTTCCGGCACGGAGACACGAAAGCCGCTGGGTTACGCTTCTGTGGCGATCACCTTCGACAATGGGGATCACAAGCTGAACATAGATTTCAATGAGGTCACGGTGACACGCCGCCTGTACCGTTCCGGCGAGAGCGAGTATCTGCTCAACGGAACCGCCTGCCGGCTGAAGGATATCAACGAGCTGTTCTATGACACGGGAATCGGAAAGGAAGGCTATTCCATCATCGGCCAGGGCCAGATCGACCGGATTCTCAGCGGAAAGCCGGAAGAACGCCGGGAGCTTTTTGACGAAGCGGCAGGAATCGTGAAGTTTAAGCGCAGAAAAGCCGCCACCCAGAAAAAACTGGCGGAGGAGCAGCAGAATCTGGTGCGGGTGACGGATATCCTGTCGGAGCTGACCAGACAGCTGGGACCGTTGGAACGGCAGTCTGAGACGGCCAAGGTGTATCTGAAAAAGAAAGAAGAGCTGAAGCTTCTGGATGTGAACATGTTCCTGATGGAACTGGACCGGATCAAGGAAGAACTGGAAAAGATCGAACAGCGGTACCAGACAGCCAGCCAGGAGCTTTCGGAAACCCAGGAAGCTTTCGAACAGACCCGCCAGGAATACGACCGGCTGGAAAAAGAGCTGGAGACGCTGGACGGAACCATCCGCCAGGCCCAGGAGCAGGCCGGACAGAACGCGGTGCGCAAACAGCAGCTGGAAGGACAGCTGGAGCTTCTGAAGGAGCAGATCCTGGCCCATGGGAGAAACCGGGAGCAGTTTGCCCAGCGTATGGAGACCATCCGCCAGGACCGGGAAAGCCAGGGAAAAGAGCAGGAGACGTACCGGAAACAACAGGAGGAACTGAAGGAGCAGCTGGAGACAGTTTCCCGGGAAAAAGACGAGAAAGAACAAAAACGTCAGGAACTGCAGCAGCAGATCCAGGAAAAGGAAGCTGTCGTGGAGCAGAGCAAAGGCGAGATCATCGCCCTCCTCAATCAGCGGGCGTCCACCAAGGGAAAACTGCAGCGCTACGACGCCATGCTGGAGCAGATCGGCATCCGCAAGGCTTCTTTAAGCCAGAAGCTTCTGCAGCTGAGGACCGAGGAGTCGGAGCAAGAGAGCATCCTCAAAGAACTGCGCCAGACCTGGCAGCAGGTAAAGGAGCAGCTGGAGGCGCTGCAGACAGAGTCCCGGAAAAATGACGAAGCCATTGAGGCGCTGACCAGAGAACTGGCCGGGGACAACCGTCAGCTGGAGATCGGCCAGGCCACCTACCACAGGGAGGAATCCCGGCTGGAGTCCTTAAAGAACCTGACGGAGCGCTACGACGGCTACGGCAACAGCATCCGCAAGGTGATGGAGCAGAAAAAGAATTATCCCGGCATCCGCGGCGTAGTGGCCGATCTGATCCAGGCGGAAAAGAAATACGAGACTGCCATCGAGACGGCGCTGGGCGGAAGCATCCAGAACATTGTCACGGACAACGAGTCCACAGCAAAGCATCTGATCGAGTACCTGAAAAAGGGACGGTACGGCCGGGCCACCTTTTTGCCCCTCACAAGTATGCAGCGCAGACAGGCGTCTGTGCAGGAGGGCGTACTCCATGAGGCGGGAGTGCTGGGCGTGGCCAGCGACCTGGTGCGTTTTGACGAGGAATACCGGGGCATGGTGGTGCAGCTTCTGGGCAGGACCCTGGTGGTGGACCAGATCGACCATGCCATTGCTCTTGGCAGAAAATACCATCAGAGTCTGCGTATGGTTACGCTGGAGGGCGAGCTTTTAAGTCCCGGCGGTTCCATGACAGGAGGTTCTTTCCGGAACAACAGCAACCTGCTGGGACGCCGCAGGGAGATCGAGGAGCTGGAAGGCCATATCGGTCAGCTGAAAAAAGAGCTGGACGAGATGCAGAAAAAGATTTCCGGCATCCGTGATGAGCGCAATGACCTGCGTCAGAAGAAGACAGAGCTGGCGGAGCAGATGCAGAAGCTGTATCTGGAGCAGAATACCGCCAGGATGAATATGCAAAGCGCGGTGGAGAAGACCCGCGAGGTGCAGAGCGGCTATACCTCTCTGCAGAGGGAAGGCGCGGAGATTGAAAGCCAGATTGCGGAAATCCATGAAAACCGCAGATTGATCGAGGGCGAGGTAGAACTGTCCAAACGTCAGGAAGGGGAGCAGGAGGAACTGGCCAGCCAGGCCCAGGCGGCGCTGGAGGAGCTGCACCGCCAGGACGGGCAGGTACAGAAGGAATTAGAGGATATCCGCCTGTCCCATGCCAATGTATCCCAGAAATACGGCTTTCTGGAAGAAAATATCACACGTATCCGCCGAGGCCTGGAACGGCTGGCCGGCGAGGAAGAGGAACTGATCTGTCAGGCCGGACAGGAGCAGGAACAGTCCGCCCAGAAGGAGCAGGAGATTGCCGCGCTGGAGCAGGAGATTGCCGCTGCCAAAGAACAGGCGGAGCAGGAAAAGGCTCAGATGGAGGAATACCTGAAGCAGAAGGAAGCGATGAATGCCGAACACAAGGAGTTTTTCCGGAAGCGGGACGAGCTTTCCGAGCACATTGGAAGGATGGACAAGGAATGTTACCGTCTGAACAGTCAGAAGGAGAAGCTGGAGGAAAGCCGCGAGAGCCAGAACAGCTATATGTGGCAGGAATATGAGATCACGCCGGTGCGTGCGCTGGAGTATCGGATGGAGGAGCTGCCGGAGCGGGCGGAGATGAAGCGGAGAATCGCTGAGTCCAAGGAAGCCATCCGCAGGCTGGGCGCGGTCAACGTCAACGCCATTGAGGAATACCGGGAGCTTCATGAGCGCCACGAATTTTTAAGTACCCAGCACGAGGACCTGGTGGAGGCGGCGAAAACCCTCCAGAGGATCATCGACGAGCTGGACGAGGGAATGCGCAGGCAGTTCACCGAAAAATTTGCCGAAATCCGCCAGGAGTTTGACAAGGCTTTCAAGCAGCTGTTCGGCGGCGGCCGGGGAACCCTGGAACTGATGGAAGACGAGGATGTGCTGGAGGCAGGCATCCGGATCATCTCCCAGCCGCCGGGAAAGAAGCTTCAGAATATGATGCAGCTTTCCGGAGGGGAGAAGGCGCTGACGGCCATTGCGCTGTTGTTTGCCATCCAGAACCTGAAACCGTCGCCGTTCTGTCTGCTGGATGAGATCGAGGCGGCGCTGGACGATTCCAACGTTACCCGTTTTGCCACCTATCTTCATAAGCTGACCCAGAACACGCAGTTTATCGTTATCACCCACCGGCGGGGAACGATGAACGCCGCCGACCGCCTGTACGGCATCACCATGCAGGAAAAAGGCGTTTCCACGCTGGTGTCCGTCAGTCTTATCGAAGGTGAACTGGACAAATAGAGGGAAATAAGTTAAAATATTAAGGTGTATTTTACATAAATATAAAAATATGGCGCTATTCAGTTCTCTGCGAAAAAATTTTGCGGAACAGAGGCAGACTGGCAACCATTTGACCGGGTCTGTGCATTTGCTGCACAGACCGTATGAAAATGCAGCAGCTGCGGATGGTTACAAAAATATCGCAGTTTTTTGAATCGCGGCAGAAATTTGGGAGGAAAAAAGATGGCGGAGGAAAAAGTTGGGTTCTTTAAACGTCTGGTCAGCGGACTTTCCAAGACGCGCGACAGCATCGTTGCGGGAATCGACTCGATTTTCAGCGGATATTCCAGCATCGACGACGATTTTTATGACGAGATCGAAGAAATCCTGGTGATGGGCGATATCGGGATCACCACAACCACGAAGATCATAGAAAACCTGAAAGAACGGGTGAAAGAAGAAAAAATCAAAGATCCGGCCCAGTGCAAGCAGCTTCTTATCGACAGCATCAAGGAGCAGATGGACGTGGGCGATACGGCCTATGAGTTTGAAAACCGCAAGTCGGTGGTACTGGTCATTGGCGTCAACGGTGTGGGAAAGACCACCTCTGTAGGAAAGCTGGCCGGTCTTCTGAAGGAGCAGGGAAAGAAGGTTGTGCTGGCGGCAGCCGACACCTTCCGCGCCGCGGCCGGCGAGCAGCTGACCGAGTGGGCGCACCGGGCTGGGGTGGATATCATCGGCGGGCAGAGCGGAGCGGATCCGGCGTCTGTGGTCTACGACGCGGTGGCGGCGGCCAAGGCAAGAAACGCGGATGTGCTGATCTGTGACACGGCAGGACGCCTTCACAATAAGAAAAATCTTATGGAAGAACTTCACAAGATCTACAGGATCCTTGCCAAAGAGTATCCGGAGGCATATCTGGAGACTTTAGTGGTGCTGGACGGAACCACTGGGCAGAACGCCCTGGTACAGGCCAAGCAGTTTGCCGAGGTGGCGGACGTGACCGGTCTGATTCTGACCAAGCTGGATGGAACGGCCAAGGGAGGCATCGCCGTGGCGATCCAGTCAGAGCTGGATATTCCGGTGAAATATATCGGAATCGGCGAGAAGATCGAGGATCTTCAGAAATTCAATTCCGAGCAGTTTGTCAACGCGCTGTTTGACGTAAAAAGTACGAGAGAGAACGAAGCGTGACGATCAGCCAAAGCTGCGCATGGACTGCACAGCCGGCAGGAGAGTACAACAAATCTACCATTATTGGCGCAGCTGGTGCGCCATGGAAGGAGAAAAGATGGAAGAAGAAATGCTTACACTGGAGAAGTTTGAGGAAGCTTCCGAGACAGTGAAAAAAGTGACACAGGAGACAAAGCTGGTATACAGCGATTATTTCAGCGCTCAGACCGGAAACAAGGTATACCTGAAGCCGGAAAATATGCAGTTTACCGGGGCTTACAAGCTGAGGGGCGCTTACTATAAGATCAGCACCCTGACCGAGGAGGAACGCTCCCGCGGACTGATCACCGCCTCCGCGGGAAACCATGCCCAGGGTGTGGCTTACGCGGCTCAGCGCTACGGCGCCAAAGCAGTCATCGTCATGCCCACCACCACGCCTCTGATCAAGGTGGAGCGCACCAAGAGCTACGGCGCGGAGGTTGTGCTTCACGGAAACGTTTACGACGAGGCCTGCGCCAAAGCCTATGAACTGGCGGAGGAGTACGGCTACACCTTTATCCATCCCTTCGACGACCTGACGGTGGCCACAGGACAGGGAACCATCGCCATGGAGATTATCAAGGAGCTTCCGCTGGTGGACTATATCCTGGTACCCATCGGAGGCGGCGGACTGGCGACGGGTGTGTCCACGCTGGCAAAACTTCTGAAACCAAACGTGAAGGTCATCGGCGTGGAACCTTCAGGGGCCGCCTGCATGAAGGCATCCCTGGAAAAAGGAGAGGTTGTGACTGTCAGTCCGGTCAGCACCATCGCCGACGGTACGGCAGTGCAGACACCGGGCAGCAAGATCTTCCCGTACATCCGTGAGAATATCGACGAGATCATCACCGTGGAGGACGACGAGCTGATCGTAAGCTTCCTGGATATGGTGGAGAACCATAAAATGATCGTAGAAAATTCCGGACTTCTGACCGTGGCGGCGCTGAAGCATCTGGATGTAAAAGGCAAAAAGGTGGTTTCCATCTTAAGCGGCGGAAATATGGACGTGATCACCATGGCTTCCGTGGTACAGAACGGCCTGATCCAGAGAGACAGGATTTTCACCGTATCTGTGCTTCTGCCGGATAAGCCGGGCGAGCTGGTGCGCGTTTCCCAGGTGATCGCGGAGGAAAAAGGAAATGTTATCAAGTTGGACCACAACCAGTTCTTCTCCACTAACCGCAACGCGGCGGTGGAACTGCGCATTACCATGGAGGCGTTTGGTACGGACCACAAAAACCAGATCATCCACGCGCTGGAGCAGGCGGGATTCGCGCCGAAGCTGGTGCGGCCGAATTTGTAAATGGCCAGTTAAGGAATAATCGGAGGACAGAACAATATGGAAACAGCAACAAAAAAATCAAAAGTATATTTCCCCGACATGCGCTGTAAAAACGGCGTGAATCTCCAGATGAAGCTGGAAAAGCTGATGAAAAAGGCCGGAATTGAGAACATCGACTTTAAGGACAAATACGTGGCGATAAAAATGCACTTTGGCGAGCCCGGCAACCTGGCGTTTCTGCGGCCGAACTATGCGCGGACCGTTGTGGACCTGGTGCGTTCTCTGGGAGGAAAGCCGTTCCTCACCGACTGTAATACGCTGTATGTAGGCGGAAGAAAAAACGCGCTGGATCATCTGGATTCCGCATATCTGAACGGATTTTCCCCGTTTTCCACCAACTGCCATGTGCTGATCGCCGACGGCCTGAAAGGCACGGACGAGGTGGCGGTTCCCGTAGAAGGAGGAACTTACGTCAAGGAAGCGAAGATCGGCCGGGCCATTATGGATGCGGATGTTTTTATCTCCCTGGCCCATTTCAAAGGTCACGAAGGAACCGGATTCGGCGGTACGCTGAAAAATATCGGCATGGGCTGCGGATCTTTTAACGGAAAGAAAGAGATGCACAGTGCGGGAAAACCCCATGTGGACCAGCAAAAATGCGTCGGCTGCGGAGCCTGCACCAAGATCTGCGCCCATGACGCCATTACCGTGTCCGACAAAAAAGCGTACATAAATCATGATAAATGCGCCGGCTGCGGCCGCTGCATCGGCGTCTGTCCGAAGCAGGCCATCCGCCCTGACACAGAAAATGCCAACGATATCTTAAACTGCAAAATTGCCGAGTACACCAAAGCAGTCATCGACGGACGCCCCAGCTTCTACATCAACATTGTGGTAGATGTCTCTCCTTACTGCGACTGTCACGCGGAAAACGACGCGGCGATCGTACCAAACGTAGGAATGTTCGCCTCCTTCGACCCGGTAGCGCTGGACGTAGCATGCGCAGACGCCGTCAACGCCCAGCCAGTGATCGCCAACACCCTGCTGGCCGAACACGACCACACCGGCCACGACCATTTCGGAACCGTAAGTCCCGAGACAAACTGGAAAAGCGGCGTAGAACACGCAGAAAAACTCGGCATCGGAACCCAGGCATATGAACTGATCACCATAAAATAGTTACACACAGATAAGCCGCCCAGAAGTTTCCTGAAACAATACGAGAATGTCCTGGGCGGTGTCATAATATCTTGGAATATTCATTTTCGTAACATACACCGCATACGGTTTTTACAGATTGAGGCTGGAAAAATCAGTCGGAAGATTCACAACAGAGTTTGAACAGCAAAAAGGAGTACAGACATTATCATCCGCACTCACCCAACCGTAGCCAACCCCAGAAAGCGGACCGGCGAGAGCAGGGCGGGCGAGGGGAGGCGGGGCAGTGTGTGAGGGCGGGCATCTGCAGGGCGGATAGAAAAATCCGGTTTCCGCGCCGCAAAGCAGCGGGCCAGGCGAGGTGTTACAAACACCGAGCCTGAGGAGCACTGAGCGAGGAAGGCATCAGGCCTTCCCCGCGAATTGCTCCGGTGCCCGCTGCTTTGCGGCGCGGAAACCGAGATTTTTCATTCGCCCTGCAGCGGCCCGCCCTCACACACTGCCCCGCCTCCCCTCGCCCGCCCTGCTCTCGCCGGTCCGCTTTCGTCCCTAAAACAAAAATGTCAAGAAAAAATACTTGACACCGCGAACCCCCTGTGCTATGATAGCCAAGGTGAGCGCATGGAAAAAATATTAGAACAGACTCTGCTGTATGATTTTTACGGCGAATTACTGACAGAACACCAGCGCCAGGTATATGAAGACGTGGTGCTGAACGACTTTTCCTTAAGCGAGGTAGCAGAGAACCGCGGGATTTCCCGCCAGGGCGTTCATGATATGATACGCCGCTGCAGCCGCAGCCTGGAAGAGTATGAGAGCAAACTGCATCTGGTGGAAAAATTTCTGACCATCCGCGAGAATGTGGAGCAGATCCGCAGTCTGACCCGGGAGCAAAAGGAATGCCCGGCGCCGGAAGTGATGGCCAGGATCGAACAGATCTCCACAGAGATTTTAGAGGAGCTTTGAACATGGCATTTGAAAGTTTAACCGAAAAACTCCAGAATGTATTCAAGAACCTGAGAAGCAAAGGCAAGCTGACGGAGGCGGATGTCAAGACCGCGTTAAAAGAGGTCAAGATGGCGCTTTTGGAGGCGGATGTAAGTTTCCGGGTCGTAAAGCAGTTTATCAAATCTGTGCAGGAACAGGCGGTGGGACAGGATGTTATGAACGGCCTGAATCCGGGGCAGATGGTAATAAAAATCGTAAACGACGAACTCGTCCGGCTGATGGGTTCCGAGACAACAGAGATTGCGCTTCGTCCCGGCAGTGAAGTGACCATCCTTATGATGGCAGGTCTTCAGGGCGCCGGAAAGACGACAACGACTGCAAAGATCGCCGGAAAGCTGAAAGCGAAGGGAAGAAAACCGCTTCTGGCAGCCTGTGACGTTTACCGTCCGGCGGCCATCGAACAGCTGCAGATGAACGGCGAAAAACAGGGCGTGGATGTTTTCACAATGGGAAACAAAAACAGTCCTGTGGACATTGCGAAGGCCGCTCTGGTACATGCGAAGACCAACGGCTACAACGTGCTGATCCTCGACACGGCCGGCCGTCTCCACATCGATGAGGAGATGATGCAGGAGCTTCAGGATATCAAGAAAGCCATACCTGTAGATCAGACCATTCTTGTTGTGGACGCCATGACCGGACAGGACGCGGTGAACGTGTCGGAGATGTTCAACGAAAAGGTAGGCATCGACGGCGTCATCCTGACCAAGCTGGACGGCGACACCCGCGGCGGCGCGGCCCTTTCCATCCGCGCGGTATCAGGAAAGCCGATCCTCTATGTGGGCATGGGCGAGAAACTCTCCGATCTGGAGCAGTTCTATCCGGACCGCATGGCTTCGCGGATCCTTGGCATGGGCGATGTGATGAGCCTGATCGAAAAAGCCCAGGCCAACATCGACGAGGAAAAAGCCAGAGCCATGGAACAGAAGATGAAGAAGGCGCAGTTCGACTTCAACGACTATCTGGAATCTATGGAGCAGATGCGCAATATGGGCGGTTTTGCCAGCGTGCTGAACATGCTCCCGGGCGTGGGCAGCAAAATGAAAGACATTGAGAGCATGGTGGATGAGAAGGATATGGCCCGCAAGGAAGCCATCGTACTTTCCATGACACCGGCAGAGCGCAGCAATCCGGACCTGCTGAATCCGTCAAGAAAACAGCGGATTGCCAAAGGAGCAGGGGTGGATCTTGCGGAGGTAAACCGTTTTGTCAAACAGTTTGAGCAGTCAAGAAAGATGATGAAACAGATGGCCGGTATGGCCGGAAAAGGTGGTAAAAGAGGAGGTTTCAAGCTTCCCTTTTAGATACACATAAAAATTACAGGAGGTGAAAGTTAAAATGGCAGTAAAAATGAGATTAAGAAGAATGGGACAGAAAAAGGCTCCTTTCTATAGAATCGTTGTAGCGGATTCCCGTTCTCCGAGAGATGGAAGATTCATCGAGGAGATCGGAACCTATGATCCGAACCGCGAGCCGAGCGCAGTGACCTTCAACGAAGAAGCTGCAAAGAAATGGCTGAACAACGGCGCGCAGCCGACAGAGACCGTTGCAAAACTGTTGAAGCTGGCTGGTATCGAGAAATAAGTCATCAGGGAGGTACATTGTGATGAAAGAGTTAGTTGAAGTAATTGCAAAATCTCTCGTTGACAATCCGGATGAAGTCGTTGTCACTCAGACAGAAAGCGGAAACGATCTGCTGATTGAGTTAAAGGTGGCCCCCTCCGATATGGGAAAAGTAATCGGAAGACAGGGGCGCATCGCAAAAGCGATCCGCACCGTTGTCAAGGCGGCTTCCTCGAAGAGCGACAGGAAAGTAGTCGTTGAAATTTTACAGTAACAGAATGCAACAGTTCGTAACAGTTCAACCTTGCTGAACGATTACAACAGAACAGGAGGTTTCCGCATATGACCGCTTGGCGGCTGGCGGAAGCCTCTTTTTTCCATATACGATAAATAAGATACAACCGTTCAGCTGACTGAACGGTTACGCTGTTCTGCAGAACACTTAGAGGCAGCCAGAGCAGCGTGTGTTTGAAGAAAGGAAACTATTCAGCCAGCTGAATAGTTACGAAGAAAGGGGACAGTATGGAAGATTTTTTAAAGGCAGGAGTTATCTCCTCCACCCACGGAGTCAGGGGAGAGGTCAAGGTATTTCCCACCACAGGGGAGCCGGAACGTTTCCGGAGCCTGAAAACCGTTTACCTGGATACGGGAAAAGAACGGATCCGGCTGGAGATTGCAGGCGTTAAATTTTTCAAACAGTTTGCGATCCTGAAATTCCGGGGGATCGATAATATCAATGATATAGAAAAATACCGCGGCTGCGGGCTGTGGGTGGCGCGGGAGGACGCGGTTCCTCTGGAAGAGGACGAGTATTATATCGGCGACCTGATCGGCATGCAGGTGTATACGGAGGACGGCGTTCTGTTCGGGGAACTGAAGGACGTGATGGAAACCGGCGCCAACGACGTTTACATTATCAGCACCGAAGCGCATGGCGATGTGCTTGTGCCGGCGATCCACGACTGCATTCTGGATGTGGATGTGGAGGAAATGAAGATGACCATCCACCTGCTGCCGGGACTGATCTGAGAGGACGGAGGAGCGTATGAATTTTCATGTACTGACACTGTTTCCGGAAATGATCCGGCAGGGACTCCACACCAGCATTCTCGGAAAAGCCATGGAGAGAGGCTGCATCACCCTGGAGACGACAAACATCCGTGATTTTGCCGCAAACAAATATAACCGCGTGGACGATTATCCCTACGGCGGCGGCGCGGGCATGGTCATGGAGGCGGAGCCGGTGTACCGCGCCTGCAAAGCTGTGGAGGAGACCATCGGCCGGCCGGCCAGGACCGTCTATCTGACCCCCCAGGGCCGCGTACTGAACCAGACCATTGTGGAAGAACTGGCCATGGAGGAAGATCTGATCCTGCTGTGCGGCCATTACGAAGGGATCGACGAGAGAGTACTGGAGGAAGTCGTCACAGATTACATTTCCATCGGCGACTATGTACTGACCGGCGGCGAGCTGGGGGCTATGGTGCTGATCGACGCGGTGTCCCGCTTTGTTCCGGGCGTGCTGAGCAATGAGGAATCCTCCCAGTTTGAGTCCCTGCAGGACAACCTGCTGGAATACCCCCACTACACCCGTCCGGAGAAATGGCACGGAAAAACCGTTCCTTCGGTACTGCTGTCCGGCGACCACAAAAAAATCGAAGCCTGGAGATACGGGCAGTCCCTGAAACGCACCCGGGAACGCCGTCCGGACCTGATGAAAAACGCCGTGACCGTCACCTGTGCGTACTATGCGCCAGAGGAGAAATGGCAGGAAATACTCAGGCAGACCACAGAGGAAATGACACGCTACGGAACCATGCTGGACATAGGAAGAAAAAAAATCCGCAAACAGCACAATCATTTCGAGACCGAAGATTTTCTTCTGTTTGCCGTCCCCGCTGTGCTGCCCGCGGACAGTCCCCTTGCGTCCTGGAAAGAATTTTTCCAAAGCTTTCGCGGAACACAGACCCCTGCCGCGCTGATCCTTTACGGCCCCAGTCCCCAGGAGGACAGCCAAACAGCCTTCGCCGGTATAGAACAGGATACGGTATACGGTGCGGATTCCAGGAGCAGCTCCACGGACTGCGCAGACGTCAAACCATTGGACGATCCGATAGGCAGCATAAAAAAAATCCTTCAAGACAAAGGATTTCAGATCCTGGACATCTGCACACATCCGGAATCCATTTCAGAACGCCGGAGATTCCTCCTGGGCCTGAGGGAAAAAATCTATCAGGGTATACGTTCCTGAAAGCCAAAACCCCGCTGCAAGCAACGGAGCATCAAACTTGCACAATAAATGTAACAGTTAAATTTGCAAGTATGAACTGGAAAGAATGGGAGAGTAGAATATGAAGGAAGCACTTGGAATTAATATGGACAGAGACTGAAGGGCTTCATAACTCAGGGAGACAGAATATGAGAGCGCGTTTGAAAATTGTTTTCTGCAAAGTGGGGCGTGCAGATTGCAGGAATGAATTTTCAAACAAGCGCTAGTGAGCTTATGGAGGAATTTGAAATGATAATAGAAAAGAACAGCGCATTGCTTGTCATAGACATCCAGCAGGAAGATTGCAAAGAACTGCGGGAGGAGAATCTCAATGCCCCGGAGTGGACATGCATCAGAAACGCCAGACGGGTACTGGATGTTTTTCGCGCAAAGAAGCTTCCGGTCATTCAGGTAAAAGAAGTCCACAGGGCAGATATGGTTGATTTCGGACGGGAACTGGACGGTTCTGAGGGCATTCACTGCATGGAAGATTCACCGTACACAGATTACGCGAAGCTGACCTATCCCATAGAAGGAGAGTATCGCATCACCAAACGGAGATACAGTGCATTCTTCGGAACAGATCTGGAGATTCTTCTGAAAGGACTTCATGTGGAAACCCTGTATCTAATCGGAGGACTGACAGATGTGTGCATACACTACACGGCGGTGGACGCCCACCAGCACGATTACCACATCCGCGTCGTGACCGACGCCGTGGCAGGGTCCGGCGAAGAGGCCCATAACTACGCGCTGAAAGCCATCCAATACCTGCAGAGAGACGCACTGATCACCACTGCAGACGTAGAGTCGGGAGGGATATCATGAAACGGGAATTAGGAATCGCAAGATGCGGACTGGCCTGCTGCCTGTGTTCAGAGAATACAACCTGCCGCGGCTGCGATTCCGGCGGCTGCCCAGACAAAGACCAATGCGAAAACAGAGAATGCTCCCTGTCCAAAAAACTAAGCCACTGCTATGAATGCAAAGAACCCTGCCGAAAAGGAATCCTGAAAAAAATAAAACCCTACGCCTTCTCCCAATTCGCCCGGCGCTACGGAGAAGAATACCTGCTGGACTGCCTTGAAAGAAACGAAAAAAACGGCATCATCTATCATCGGGAAGGAATCACCGGCGATTACGACAACTTCGAACAAGCAGAATCCCTGATAGAATATATAAAAACTGGCAAAAAAGAGTAGAAAAGAGTAAAAAGAGTAAAAATCGCATCACGATAGGTTACCCCCGCCGCCATCACACACCCGCTTAGCCAAAAGGGAGGAAAAACAGCCGGGCGCCGCCCGCCGCCGGAGGCGTCTGCCCCGCCCGGCTGTTTTTCCTCCCCACCCAGTTTTCGAAAAAAAGCCTTGATTCTTTGGCGGTCATATAGTATAATAACCCATGTTGTGAGAAAAAAGATGGTCCGCTGTTGCGAAAGGCATTAAGAACATCCAAAGCAAAGGAGAGAAAAAAATGAACGACATTATCAAAAAGATCGAAGACGAGCAGTTAAAAGCACAGGCTCCGGAATTCCGCGTAGGCGACACCGTAAAAGTATACGGAAAGATCAAAGAGGGAAACCGTGAAAGAATCCAGGTATTCGAAGGCGTAGTCCTGAAAAAGCAGGGCGGCGGAAACAGAGAGACTTTCACAGTCCGCAAGACATCCAACGGTGTAGGCGTAGAGAAGACCTGGCCGCTGCATTCCCCGAACGTGGAGAAGGTAGAAGTGATCAGACGCGGTAAAGTAAGACGCGCGAAACTGAACTACCTGAGACAGCGCGTAGGAAAAGCTGCAAAGGTCAAAGAGCTTGTAAAATAATGGTAATCATTCAGCAAGGCTGAACGGTTACAAATAATGTTAAGAACGTAATACATCATGACGTTGACGGAAGGCCGGAGGAACCGCTGGGGTTTCTCCGGCCTTACAACTATCTGAGAATAAGGAGAAATCCTATGGAAATGAAAAACCAGTATGTAAAAAAGCATTTCTATAAATACCGTATACGTTCCGTGATGCTGTGGGTGGTGGAGATTGCGGCAGCGCTTCTGCTGGCAGCGTTGTTTTCTATCTTTATGTGCAAAAGTGTTGTGATCCAGGAGGGTTCCATGGAGCCGACGCTGGAGGCCGGCGACCAGGTGCTGATCAACACCGCCGCATACCGCTTTTCATCTCCGAAGAGAGGGGATGTGATCGCCTTTCGTCTCAATGACAACAGCAGCTCCAGTATGCACATCAAGCGGATCATCGGCTTGCCGGGGGAGACCATACTGATCAACGAAGGCCAGGTGGTCATCGACGGGGAGGTGTATTCCGAGGAAGATATGCCGGCCATCGAAAATCCCGGGGAGGCGGAGACGACAATCACCCTGGCAAAGAATGAGTATTTTGTCCTTGGAGACAACAGAAACAGCAGCGAAGACAGCCGTTACACGACCATCGGAATGGTTTTGGAGGACAACATTGTGGGAAAGATCTGGTTCCGTACCGAGCCCTTTTCCGAGATTGGCCTGATCCGATGAGAACGGACATAACAGTTCAGTCCTGAAGAACTGTTGTAACTATTCAGCTGGCTGAATCGTTACGAACTGTAACCAACGGACTTAGAAAGGAGAGAATACAGTGAATTATCAGTGGTATCCCGGTCATATGACGAAGGCAAAACGTCAGATGCAGGAAGACCTGAAACTGATCGATCTGGTGATAGAACTGGTGGACGCGCGGGTGCCGGTTTCCAGCCGGAACCCGGATATTGATACCCTTGGCAAAAACAAGGCGCGCCTGATCTTATTGAACAAAGCGGACCTGGCAGACGAGCGGGAGAATCAGAAGTGGATGGAACATTTTAAAGCGCAGGGGTATTATGCCGTGAAAGTCAATTCCCGTTCCGGCGCGGGTCTGAAAAGCATCCAGCCGGTGGTGCAGGAAGCCTGCCGGGAAAAGATTGAGAGAGACAGAAAACGTGGGATCATGAACCGTCCGGTGCGCGCCATGGTGGTGGGAATCCCAAATGTAGGGAAGTCTACCTTTATCAACTCCTATGCGGGGAAAGCCTGCACGAAAACAGGAAACAAACCAGGCGTGACCAAAGGAAAACAATGGATCCGCCTGAACAAAAATCTGGAGCTTCTGGACACGCCCGGAATCCTCTGGCCGAAATTTGAGGACCAGCAGGTGGGACTGCACCTGGCGATGATCGGCTCCATCAACGACGAGATCCTGAATATCGAGGAGCTGGCGCTGGAAGTGATCCGCTGTCTGGTAAAGGAATATCCGGAAACCCTGGCACAGCGGTATCAGGCCGACGAAAGCGGAGAACCTCTGCAGATTCTGGAGCAGATCGCAGGAAATAGAAACTGTATCCAGAAAGGCGGCGTCCTGGATTACGCAAAAGCTTCTGGTATCCTTCTGGATGAATTCCGCAGCGGAAAACTGGGAAGAATCACATTGGAACGTGTTTAAAACTGTTGAAATATCGTTGTACCAATTTGGCCTGCCATTATCCCGCGAGGTGTTTTCACGCAGAATGTGCGAAAATCCCAAGGCCTGTAGCGAGAAACTGCATGAAATGCAGTTTCTGCGCACCGCGAAGCGTGTAATCGTTCAGCAACGCTGCACTGTTACCATATAATTGCTGTTCACAGAGGAATTTATCAATGAAAGAAAAACAGAAACCAATCGCAAAAATCCGGGAAGAATTCGAGGCAGCGTCTGAGGAGAAGCTGCCTTCTTTGTATGCCCTGTATCAGGACGACAGCCGGACAGGCGTTCAAAACCTGATTGGCAAGTACCGGAAAAAAGAAGAAGCTCTGGCAAAGGAAAAAGAGCGGACCGAACAGATGAAGGCATATGAGAAACAGTATGAATCCAGAGGGTTTGTCTGCGGCATCGACGAAGTGGGCCGCGGCCCGCTGGCGGGGCCCGTGGTGGCAGGGGCAGTGATCCTGCCCAGAGACTGTCAGATCCTTTATCTCAATGATTCGAAAAAGCTGACGGCGAAAAAAAGAGAAGAGCTGTATGACGTGATCCTGGAGCAGGCCGTGGCGGTGGGCATCGGCTGCGTTTCTCCGGCGAGGATCGACGAGATCAACATCCTCCGCGCCACCTACGAGGCCATGCGGGAGGCCATCGCCAAGCTCCCGATCCAGCCGGACGTTCTGCTCAACGACGCTGTGACCATTCCCGGCGTGAATATCTTCCAGGTCCCCATCATCAAAGGCGACGCCAAGAGTGTTTCCATCGCCGCGGCCAGCATTGTGGCCAAGGTGACCAGGGACCGGATGATGACAGCCTACGAACAGGAACTGCCGGGGTACGGTTTTGCTTCCAATAAAGGCTACGGTTCAGAGCAGCACATCGAGGCGCTGAAGAAATACGGCCCGTCGCCGATACACAGAAAAACATTCCTGACACATTTTCTGTAATCAGGTAAATCTTCGTAACGATTCAGCACTGCAGATCCCGGTTTTTCGCGCATTTCGTGCGGAAACACCTTTTCATACGGTCTATGCAGTAAATGCGCAGACCTGGCTGAACAGTTACACAAGCGGTTACATATGCTTAAACGCAGAAAGGAAAACAGATTGAATTTACGAAAACAGGGAACCGCCTGCGAGCAGACGGCGGCCGCGTACCTGGAAACACAAGGTTACCGGATCCTGGAAAAAAATTTCTACAGCAGATACGGGGAGATCGATCTGATCGCCGACGATACAGGCGTATTGGTATTTATCGAGGTGAAATACCGGACAGACACCGCCGTCTGGAGTCCGGAAGAAGCTGTGGACAGAAGAAAACAGCGAAAAATCTGCAAAACGGCCGACTATTACCGGCTCCGCCACCAGATTGCCGAGGATACGCCCTGCCGTTTCGACGTCATCGCCATAACGCCGGAACATATTGTGCTGTATCAGGATGCTTTTCCGTATCAGTGGTAGATGATATCACATAACAGTTCAGCAGGCTGAACTGTTGCCATATCGCACATGAGTGTGTTCATTCAGAAGCTGAATCGTTACGGTTAATGCATAAAACCCTGGCCGAACTGCTGTGGAGCGCTATACCTGATTTAGAAAGGGGAGAAGAAAGACATGGAACTTTACTGGAAAAAACCAAACGAGCCAAAGCCGCAGGTTCATCAAAACAACGGCGTCACCTGGCTGAGCTACCCGGAGCTGGAGCAATGGCCAGGCATCAAAAACGCCTTTTCCACCAGAGAAGGCGGCGTAAGCGAAGGAATCTGGAGCACCATGAACCTCAGCTACACCCGCGGCGACGACCCGGCCCATGTCACCGAAAACTACCGCCGCTTTGCCGCCGCCGCCGGTTTCCAAACGGAACACATTGTAACCTCCGACCAGACCCACACCACCAACGTCCGCCACGTCACCGAAGCAGACCGGGGCAGCGGAATCACCCGCCCGCGCACCTTTCACGACATCGACGGCCTGATCACCGACACCCCAGGCGTGGTACTGGCCACCTATTACGCCGACTGCGTACCCCTGTACTTCGTCGACCCGGTACACCGGGCCATCGGCCTGTCCCACTCCGGCTGGAGAGGAACCGTAAACAACATGGCCGCCGCCACCATCGAAGCCATGAAAAAGACCTTCCACACCGACCCCGCCGACCTGCAGACCGCCATAGGCCCCTCCATCTGCCAGGACTGCTACGAAGTCAGCGAAGACGTCGTCCGCCAGTTCGCGGCCTCCTTCCCACCCGAAACCCACAAAACAATCTATTACAAAAAACCAAACAACAAATACCAACTGAACCTATGGGAAGCCAACCGCCTCCACCTCCTCCACGCCGGCGTCCCCGCCTCCCACATCCACCTTCCCAACCTCTGCACCTGCTGCAACCCCAAAACCCTCTTCTCCCACCGCGCCACCTCCGGCAAACGCGGCAACCTGGCCGCCTTCCTATGGATAGACCCCCAAATATAAAAATACATTACGGGACATTTTATAACACAACAAGAATCAGAACTGTCACAGTCCAAATGTGACAGTTCTGTCCCGCCCCCACAACCAGGACCGCGCAATGCCGCGCGCCGTCGCCGCCGCCGGGAACGCCGCAGCAGCCGGAGGGGCCGAGGACGGCGGGGGACTGCAATCGAGTTCTTGCGACTACGGGCGGACAAAACAGGGCGTAGTGTCCGACCCCTGCCAAGGGGGCGAACACTACGCCCTGTTTTGTCCGAACGCCGGAGTGAGAACCGATGCAGTCCCCCGCCGTCCCGGCCCTCCGGCTGCTGCCAGCGTTCCCGGCGGCGGCGACGGTGCGCGGCATTGCGCCGGTCCGTCCGCTTATCTATGCTTTGCCAGCAGTTTATTGATCTTCTGGGTGGTAGACCGCACCTTCTCCACCGACACATCATGATTCAGCGTATCGATGATACTGGCCACATACTTGCCCATTTCCGCCGGCTGATACCACGGCTTGGAGATCAGCTCCGGTGTACGGTAGGTCAGATCGGTGGTGATCACCTTGTTGATATACCCCTTCTCGTAATACTCGTCAAATTTCTCCAGACCATCGGTAAACAGACCAAAAGTCGTGCAGACAAACACACGGTTCGCCCCGCGCTCCTTCATCTGTTTGGCCACGTCCAGCATACTCTCGCCGGAGGAGATCATATCGTCGATAACGATGGCGTCCTTGCCCTGGATGGAATCGCCCAGGAACTCATGGGCCACGATGGGGTTCTTTCCGTTGACAATGGTGGAATAATCCCGCCGTTTATAGAACATACCCATGTCCACGCCGAGGATATTTGAGAAATACACCGCGCGGGACATTGCGCCCTCATCCGGGCTGATGATCATCAGATGATCGTTGTCCAGCTTCAGATCCGGCACCGAGCTGATCAGCGCCTTCAGGAACTGATAGGTGGGCATGAAATTGTCAAAACCGCCAAGAGGAATCGCGTTCATCACCCGCGGGTCGTGAGCGTCGAAAGTGATAATGTTGGATACGCCCATATTCATCAGTTCCTCCAGCGCCAGCGCGCAGTCGAGAGACTCCCGCTTGGAACGTTTGTGCTGACGGCCCTCATAGAGGAACGGCATGATCACATTGATGCGGTGCGCCTTGCCGGTAGCCGCGGCGATCACACGCTTCAGATCCTGATAGTGATCGTCCGGGGACATATGGTTTTCATAACCGCAGACTTTGTAGGTAATACTGTAGTTGCAGACATCTACAAGAATAAAAAGATCGACACCGCGGACGGACTCGTTGATCTTTCCCTTGGCTTCGCCGGAGCCGAAGCGGGGGCAGTCGCAGTCGATCAGGTAGGAATCCTCCACATAACCGGACCAGTTGATGCCGTTCGCATTGCGTTTTACAAGGTCCTTACGGAATTCTACCAGATAACGGTTGACGGTATCTGCCATTTCCGCACAGCCTTTTAACGCTGCGATTTTTAACGGTGCCACCGGAATCGAATTTTCCAGTAAGTCTAAATTTGCCATAGAAACCTCCAAATATGAGTGTTTTTGTAACAGTTCGGCCAGATCTGTGCATTTCCTGTACAGACCGTAGGATAACGTAAGGCCTGCGTGTTTTTGCGTTTTCTACATTTTTTTACATGATATTTATAACATCCCTTAACAAGGCACGTCAAGTGAAAATGGAAAGAAACCTTGCTTTTTGGCAGTTTAGTTGCTATTATAGATAGCAGGCTGTCCAAAAACGGCGCCGGTTTCCGGCGCGGAACGCCGGGCAGCAGACGGAGGTAAGACTACAATGACAAAGAACCGTCATAAGATAAAAAGCATAGAGCCGGGCAGCATTGCACAGGAGATGGAGCTTGTCCCCGGCGACGAGCTGCTGACCGTAAACGGTGTGGAGATCGAGGATATTTTTGACTATCAGTTTCTGATCAACGACACCTATGTGGAACTTGGGATCCGACGGGCGGACGGAGAGGAATGGCTTTTGGAGATAGACAAAGAATACGATGAGGATCTGGGGATCGTCTTTGAGAACAGTCTCATGGACGAGTACCGCTCCTGCAGGAACCACTGTGTGTTCTGCTTTATCGACCAGATGCCGCCGGGCATGCGTCCCACCTTATATTTTAAAGACGATGATTCGCGGCTGTCCTTCCTTCAGGGAAATTATGTGACGCTGACCAATATGAGCGACCGGGACATCGACCGGATCATCCGCTACCGTCTGGAGCCGATCAACATCTCTTTCCAGACCACCAACCCGGAGCTCCGGTGCAAAATGCTGCACAACCGTTTCGCCGGGGATGCCTTAAATAAGGTAAAAAAACTTTTTGACGCAGGGATCGGGATGAACGGTCAGATCGTCCTCTGCAAAGGACTGAACGACGGGGCCGAGCTGGAGCGGAGCATTTCCGATCTGACGGCATATCTGCCCCATCTGAAAAGCGTTTCCGTGGTGCCGGTGGGCCTGAGCCGTTACCGGGAGGGTCTGTATCCTCTGGAGCCGTTCACGAAGGAAGACGCAAAGCAGGTGCTGCAGGTGATCCGCAAATGGCAGAAAAAGCTGTATGAGATCTGGAGCCTGCATTTCATCCATGCCAGCGACGAGTGGTATCTCCTGGCGGAGGAGGAGCTTCCGCCGGAAGAGGTGTACGACGGCTATCTGCAGCTGGAAAACGGTGTGGGAATGCTGCGGCTTTTAAGAGATGAGGTGGCCCAGGAACTGGAGACAAGGGAAGGCGACGGCAGAACCTTTGAGCTGTCCCTGGCCACTGGTATGCTGGCGGCGCCGGCGCTGAAAAGCATCGCTGCGGCAGTGAAAGAAAAATACCCCGGCGTGCATGTGCGGGTATACCCGGTCCGCAACGACTTTTTCGGGGAGAGCATCACTGTGTCCGGCCTGATCACCGGCCAGGATCTGATCGCCCAGCTGGAAGGCCAGGCGCTTGGGGAGAAGCTTTTGATTCCCTGCAACATGCTCCGGGAGGGAGAGAACGTCTTTCTCGACGACATTACCGTGGAGGAAGTGGAGCGCCGGCTGAAAGTTCCGGTGCAGGTTGTGGACGAGCCGGGCAGCGACCTGGTTCTTGCCATGCTGATGGAAAAGAATGAACTGACACATAAAAGGAGAGTAATGTATGAACAAAGCGATTGTAGCAATTGTGGGCCGTCCCAATGTGGGGAAATCGACCCTGTTTAATTCGCTGGCAGGCGGGAACATTTCCATTGTCAAGGATACGCCCGGCGTGACCAGGGACCGGATCTACGCAGAGGTGACCTGGCTGAACCACACCTTCACCCTGGTGGACACCGGCGGAATCGAGCCGGAGAGCCGGGACGTGATCCTGTCCCAGATGCGGGAGCAGGCACAGATCGCCATCGACACGGCGGATGTGATCATTTTCATCACCGACGTACGCCAGGGTCTGGTGGACGCCGACGCCAAGGTGGCCGACATGCTCCGCCGCAGTCAGAAGCCGGTGGTGCTGGCCGTAAACAAAGTGGACAACTTCGAACGGCAGATGATGGACGTTTACGAGTTTTATAACCTGGGCATCGGCGAGCCAATGCCTATCTCCGCCACGGGCAAGCTGGGCATCGGCGACATGCTGGACGAGGTGGTAAAATATTTCCCGGAACAGACGCAGACCGAGGAGGAAGAGGAAATCCCCCATGTGGCCATTGTCGGAAAACCCAATGTTGGCAAATCCTCGCTGGTCAATAAGCTGCTGGGTGAAAACCGCGTGATCGTGTCCGACATCGCCGGAACCACCCGGGACGCGGTGGACACAACCATCATCCACAATGACCGGGAGTACGTTTTTATTGACACGGCCGGACTGCGCAGAAAGAACAAGATCAAGGAAGAGCTGGAGCGCTACAGCATCATCCGCACGGTGTCCGCGGTGGAGCGGGCCGACGTGGTGGTGATGATGATCGACGCCCTGGAAGGCGTCACCGAGCAGGATGCCAAGATCGCCGGCATCGCTCACGACCGGGGAAAAGGCATCGTCATCGCGGTGAACAAATGGGACGCCCTGGAGAAGGACGACAAGACCATCTACCGTTTTACGGAGCAGGTGAGAACGACGCTTTCCTATATGCCCTACGCGGAGATTGTCTTTATCTCCGCCAAGACCGGACAGAGGACCCAGAAGCTGTTTGACACCATCGACATGGTGCTGGAAAATCAGACGCTGCGCATTCAGACCGGCGTGCTCAACGAGATTCTGACGGAGGCCATGGCCATGCAGCAGCCGCCGTCTGACCGTGGAAAGCGGCTGAAGATCTACTACATGACCCAGGTTTCCGTAAAGCCGCCGACCTTTGTGATCTTCGTCAATGACAAGGAACTGATGCACTTTTCCTACACCCGTTATCTGGAGAACAGGATCCGGGATGCATTCGGTTTCAAAGGTACATCCCTCCGGTTTATTATCCGGGAAAGAAAAGAGAAGGAGCAGTAATGCGATGATTAGGGTAATTTGTCTGTTGATCGGATATTGTTTCGGTCTGTTTCAGACCTCATACATTTACGGAAGGCTTCACGGGATCGACATAAGAGATTACGGCAGCGGAAACGCTGGCACCACCAACGCCCTGCGCACGCTGGGCAGAAAGGCGGGCGTCATTACCTTTTTCGGCGACTGTTTCAAATGCGTGTTCGCCGTATTGGCGGTGCACCTGCTGTTTGGAAAAACGTATCCGGATATGATCCGGCTGCTGGCGGTCTACGCGGCGGCTGGAACGATCCTTGGACACAATTTCCCATGTTACCTGAAATTCCGCGGCGGGAAAGGGATCGCGGCCACCGCGGGCCTGATCGTCTCCTTCGACTGGAGGATCACGCTCATTGCCCTGGTGCTGTTCGCGGCGGTATTTCTGACCACCCACTATGTTTCTCTTGGCTCGCTGGTGGTGTACGGCGTGCTGATGATCGGAACCCTGGTGCTGGGGCAGATGGGACTGTTCGCCATGCCGGCGGATTATCTCTATGAGATGTACATAGTCGTGGCGTTTCTCACGGTGCTCGCCGTGTGGAAACACCGGGAGAATATCCAGCGGCTGATCGCGGGAACAGAGAGGAAAACGTATTTGAGCAGTAAAGGAAGGAAGTGACCGGTATGGCAAAGATCACGATCATCAGCGCGGGAAGCTGGGGTACGGCGTTGGCGCTGCTTCTTTACAACAACGGGCATCAGGTGACGGTCTGTTCGGAGAATGAGGAAGAAATCCGTATGCTCCGGGAAAACCGCGAGCATCTGACCAAACTGCCGGGGGTACCGCTGCCGGCGGATATGGAGTTTACGACAGACATGGAACGGGCGCTGACAGGACGGGAGCTTCTGGTCATGGCCAAAGCTTCCCCCTATGTGCGGGCGACGTGCCGGAAACTGGCGCAGCTGATTCCCAAAGGACAGCTGATCGTCAATGTTGCCAAGGGAATTGAGGCGGATACGCTGATGACCATGACGGACATCATCTCCCAGGAGATTCCTCTGGCCAACGTGGCGGTGCTGTCCGGGCCAAGCCACGCGGAGGAGGTGGGACGCGGCCTTCCTACGACCATTGTGGCCGGGGCGAAGGACCGGGAGACGGCCCTCTTTGTGCAGAACACCTTTATGAGTCCTGTGTTCCGGGTGTATACCAGTCCGGATATTCTGGGCATTGAGCTGGGCGGCTCGCTGAAAAACGTTATTGCCCTGGCGGCGGGAACCGCTGACGGGCTGGGTTATGGAGACAACACCAAGGCGGCGCTGATCACCCGGGGAATCGCTGAGATCACAAGGCTCGGGATTGCCATGGGCGCCGAAGCCAATACGTTCTACGGTCTGTCGGGCATCGGGGACCTGATCGTTACCTGCGCGTCCGTCCACAGCCGGAACCGCAAGGCAGGCTATCTGATCGGCAAGGGCTATACCATGCAGGAGGCCATGGATGAGGTGAAGATGATCGTGGAGGGCGTGCACTCTGCCCGCGCAGGGCTGGAACTGTCAGAGAAATACGGCATCGAAACACCGATCATCCATGCGGTGGGCGAGGTTCTGTTTGAGAACAAGCCGCCCCGCCAGGCGGTGGACGATCTGATGCAGCGGGTCGGAAAGGATGAGCTTGCGCCGGAATTATGGGAAAAATAAGAAATTGAAAAGTAACAGTTCAGCCTGCCGCTATCCCGCGAGGTGTTTTCGCACAGAATGTGCGAAAATCCTGAGGTCTGCAGCGCGAAACTGCATGAAATGCAGTTTCTGTGCATCGCGAAGCGTGCAATCGCTCAGCAACGCTGAACTGTTGCAGTGAAAAAACGGGAGTCCTGTATGAAGCCGGAGAGAAAAAATCCGGATTCATACAGGACTCTTTTTTGACTTTAAAATTTGTGACGCACACTTTGTCAAAAGCAATTTTAAGACCAATTTCGGCGTATGTTAATGGACGCCCTGGCCGATCATATCGTCGGGAATGGAGGCGCTGCGGAACTGTTCGTCCATGGAATCAATCAGCGCCATATCCAGGTCGGAGAGGGCAAAGTCGAAGATCCTCGCGTTTTCCGCGATGCGGGCCGGGTTGGAGGATTTCGGGATTACGCAGATGCCCTGCTGCACCAGGTAGCGCAGGCCGATCTGAGCCGGTGTCCGCTGGTATTTTTCCGCCAGTTGCGTGATGATCTCCCGGTTCAGGTACAGACCGCGGGCCAGAGGCGCGTAGGCCTGAACGGCGATGCCCTGCTGCCGGCAGTAGGCGGCCAGCGTCTTCCGGTTCCACAGAGGATGACACTCGATCTGATTCACCGCCGGAACGATGCCGGAGGTCTCAAAAAGCGTCTGCAGGTGCGTCTCCTCGAAATTGCTGACGCCGATGGAACGGCAGCGGCCGGAAGCCTGGATCTTTTCCAGCGCTTTCCAGGTCTGGAGATAGCAGCCGGGCACCGGCCAGTGGATCAGATACAGATCCACATAGTCCAGCTTCAGCCGGTCAAGGCTGCGCTGGAAGGCGCCCTCCACATCGTTCATACGCTGTGCGTTGTTCCAGACTTTGGTTGTGACAAAAAGTTCCTCCCGGGGGACAGAACAGTTCATGATCCCGCGGCCGACGCCGTCTTCATTTTTGTAAACCGAGGCGGTATCGATCAGCCGGTACCCCTGATTGACCGCGGATACGATCGCGCGCTCCACCTCGCCCTCCCCAAGCGATTTGTAGACGCCCAGGCCGAGAACGGGCATTTGCTTGCCGTCATTGAGAGTGACGGCGGGAAATTTCTGGCTCATTTTGGTTTAACCTCCGTATTCTTCTAATAAATAAGGCAATCATTGGCAATCGAAAAAAGTTATAATGGAAAAACCACGATTTTTGCTTATTTTATCATAAAAATATAAAGAAACAAGAGCAAGAATATTAAAAAAGTTTAACGAGGTTTCGGCAACTGTTATATTGATTTTGAGGGGGAAATAGAGTATAATACAAACGAATTGATAGAATTTTGACATTCCATAAGCATTGTGCCTATGGAACGCATAAAAAAGGAGGATTTTATGCATTTATTACATGACGAGAATGGCAATCCCGTACCTCACGGCAGTCACGATGCACACCATCACGGGCATTCTCACGGACAGGACTGTGAAAACGGATGCCACGACCACTGCGAGAACGGGTGCAAAAATGAAAATGTGGCGCTCCTGACCTATATGCTGCAGCACAACGAGCATCATGCGGCAGAACTGGACGAGATGGCGGACAAGCTGGAGAAAGCGGGTCTGACCGAGGCGGCAAAGCAGATCCGGGAGGGCGTGTCCGATTTCCAGAAAGGCAATATGCGTTTGAGTCTTGCTCTGACACTTGTGAAAGAGCAGCTGAAGGAGGCGTAAAGTCTGGAAGTAAACTTCCAAATCTGCCATTATTGGCGCAGTTCGTGTGCCATGAAAGGAGAAAACATGTGTCTTGCGACAGTATATAAAGAACCGGATAACACGGTGATCTGCAGAAATGTGGGCCGTATCGACGTGGACGGAGAGTATGTGATCATCTCCGACATCATGGGTGAGGAGACCAGGGTACAGGGAAAGATCCTGATGGTGGACCTGGTCAACAGCACGGTAAAGCTCCAGTGCGACTGACCTGACGGTTCCGAAGCGCTGAACGGCTGCCGGATCGGATGCAGCGGTTTTGCTGCGCTGAACGGTTGTCTGACGGCACAGCGGTTCGGAAAAACCGTTCGAAAACGGTTCAGATGATGCGGAAAGCTCCGGCGCGTCCGGAGAAAAGCGGAAGAAAAAGCTTAGGCTTTTTTATAAAAAACAATTTACTGCGGAGGTAAAAAAATATGAAGTTATCAGAAATGATGAAGGAAAAACAGCTTCTTTCCTTCGAACTTTTCCCGCCGAAGACGGAAAAGGGAATGGCCAACCTGCCGGGTACCATTGAGCATCTGTGCAAGTACAATCCGGAATACATTTCCTGTACATACGGCGCAGGCGGCGGAAACGTAGGCGCGAACAGAGAAGTATGTCAGATGATCAAGGAAGCAGGCACCGTTCCGGTGACCCACTTTACCGTCATCCGCAACACAAAGGAAGGCATCAAGGAGCAGCTGGACCAGTATCTGGCAGACGACGTGGATCATATGCTGGCGCTGCGCGGAGACCTTCCCCTCGGCGAGACTACAACCTGCGGAGATTTTGATTACGCTACGGACCTGGTAAAATTTGTCCGCGATCAGTACGGCGACAAATTTGAGATCGCGGTGGCAGGTTCCCCGGAGGGACATATCGCCTGCCGCAGCCTGGAAGCCGACATCGCGGTTCTGAAACAGAAACAGGACAACGGCGCGGACTATATCATGACTCAGCTGTGCTGGGATATGGAGCAGTTCAAACGCTGGTTCGACGCCATCCGCAAAGCCGGAATCACCATGCCGGTAGATGTGGGTATCATGCCGATCCTGGATCAGGCAGCTACCATCAACATGGCTCTGTCCCGTAACGGCTGCGTTATGGACCGTGAGCTGTGCAGACTGATCTCCAGACACTGGCTGTTCCCGAATCCGTTCAATCCGAAGGATGCGGAAGGAAAACCGTTCGATATGTTCTATGATCAGAAGGTGAAGGAGTTCAAAGAGGAGGGTATCGAATATACCATCAAGCAGATCGACGAGTACCGCGCCCTGGGCGTAAACGGTATCCATCTGTATGCACTGAACAAATGGAAAGACGTATCCGAGATCATCGACAGATCCGGACTGCGCACACTGGTTTAATCAAGAAAACAAGTCAGGAGGCGCCTGATATATGGCACATGTAATTGCAGTCGCAGGTAAAGGCGGCGTAGGTAAGACAACCCTCTGCGGTATGCTGATCCAGTATCTGTGCGAGCAGGGCAAAGGACCGGTTCTCGCAGTGGACGCAGACGCAAATTCCAATCTGAACGAGGTGCTCGGCGTGGAAGTGGAGGCCACCCTCGGCGATATCCGCGAGGAGATCGCCCGTGCGGAGATGGCAAAGGATAACCCCATTCCTCCGGGCATGAGCAAGGCAGATTACGCGGAGTTTAAGTTTGGCGGCGCGCTGGCGGAAGAGGACGATTTCGATCTGCTGGTGATGGGAAGAACCCAGGGGAAAGGCTGTTACTGCTATGTCAACGGACTTCTCCAGGCGCAGCTTGCCAGACTTTATCCAAACTATCCGTTCATGGTCGTGGACAACGAGGCGGGCATGGAGCATATCAGCCGGGGAATCCTTCCGGGCATGGACACGGCGATCCTCGTCAGTGACTGTTCCCGCAGAGGCGTTCAGGCTGCTGCCAGGATCGCGGAGCTGATCCACGAATGTGATATGAAACCGAAGACCATCGGACTGATCGTAAACCGCGCCCCCGGCGGCGTGCTCAACGAGGGCACAAAGGAGGAGATCGAGAAGCAGGGACTTCACCTTCTCGGCGTTGTTCCTCACGACGATATGGTTTATGAGTATGACTGCGATGGAAAACCGACAGTTACGCTCCCGGCAGATTCGCCGGTGCGGGCGGCGCTGAAGGAAATCGTAAAAAATCTGAATTTATAACAGGTAATGCTTATCCCTCCGGTATGCGGATGCCGGGGGGATATCGTGGCGTTTATGTATTCCGTCCTGACAGTTCTTTTTTTTCGGACTGTTATATCCCATGGGGGAGGATGGGATTTCATAATACAATCATCATTAGAAGAAGGGAAGTAATCACAAGAGATTATTTTTAAGGAGGATCATAATGAGTGAATTCAAATTGACGACCGTAGAAGAATTTGAACAGGCTACCGCCCGTCTCCTGGAAACAGGCGCGAAGGTCGGCGCCGACGCATGGCAGTTCCGTGTGAAAAACCAGACTCCCCACTGTAAGTTCGGCGACGAAGGCGTTTGCTGCCGGATCTGTACCATGGGACCGTGCCGGATTACTCCGAAGGCGCCAAGAGGAATCTGCGGATGCGACGTTCACGGCATTGTCGGACGTAATTTCCTGCGTTTTACAGCCGGCGGTTCCGCGACCCATTCCGATCACGGACGTGAGATCTGCCATACGCTGTATGAGTCTGCGGCAGACGGAAACTACAAGGTAAAAGACCCGGAGAAGCTGATGCGCATCGCAAAAGAGTGGGATATTGAGACGGAGGGAAAGGATCTTTACGATCTGGCTCATGAAGTGGCTGTCACAGGTCTGATGGAATACGGAAAGCCGTTTGGAACCCAGCGTTTCCTGAAACGTGCGCCCAAGCATACCCAGGAGATCTGGGAGAGAGAGGAGATCGCTCCCCACGCCATCGACCGTGAGGTTTCCCGCTCCATGCATATGACCCATATGGGATGTTCTTCCAAAGCGGAAGCACTGATCCGTCAGTCTCTGCGTTCCGGTCTGTCCGACGGATGGGGCGGCTCCATGATGGGAACCGAGTTCTCCGATGTTCTGTTCGGAACCCCGAAGCCGATCGATACAGAAGCGAACCTGGGCGTTATGAAAGCGGACGAGGTCAACATTATCGTACACGGACACGATCCGTCACTTTCCGAGATGATCTGCGAGTACGCGGACGATCCGGAAATGATCGCTTACGCGAAAGAGATGGGAGCGAAAGGCATCAACGTGGCAGGTGTGTGCTGTACCTCCAACGAGGTGGCTATGCGCCGCGGTATTCCCATGGCCGGCAACTTCCTGCAGCAGGAGAACGTAGTGCTCACCGGAGCCTGCGAGGCCATCGTTGTGGACGTTCAGTGTATCTTCCCGGCCCTTGGACCTCTGAGCAAATGTTTCCACACCAAGTTTGTCACCACCTCTCCCATCGCTCAGATGCCGGACTCCGAGTTCATCCGTTTTAACGCGAAGACTGCGGGAGAGAACGCGAAAGCAATCGTGAAGATGGCTGTTGAAAACTTTAAGAACAGAAAACCGGAACTGGTACATATCCCGGCGATGAAGCAGAACGCCACCGTCGGATACTCCGTAGAGGCGATCATCAAGACGCTGGACGGCGTGACAAACTCTCAGGTAGACGAGACCGGTACTCTGATGCCGCTGTGGCAGTGCGTGGCAGCCGGCGTTATCCGCGGCGCTGTGGCTATGGTAGGCTGCAACAACCCGAAGGTACGTCCGGACACGGCTCATATCGAGCTGATGAAGAAGCTGATCGCCAATGACGTGATCGTGGTTGCTTCCGGATGCTCCGCACAGGCGGCTGCAAGAGCGGGACTGATGGACAAGCGGGCGAGAGAGCTTTGCGGCGCTGGTCTGAAACGTGTCTGCGAGCTGGCTGACATTCCGCCGGTGCTGCATATGGGTTCCTGCGTGGATATCTCCAGAATGATGGTTCTGGTGGCAGAGCTGGCGAAGATCGGAAACGTGAACATTTCTCAGCTGCCGGTTGTGGGATGCGCGCCGGAGTGGATGTCCGAGAAAGCCGTTTCCATCGGAAACTATGTAGTGGCTACCGGTATCGATACCTTCCTGGGCGTTGAGCCGTATGTTTCCGGCTCCAGCGAGGTAACCGAGCTGCTGACCAGCGGCGTGCGCGACTGGGTAGAGGCTGCGTACACCGTAGAAAAAGACATTGACAAACTGGGCGACGCGATGCTGGCACGCATCGAGGAAAAACGTGCGGCTCTGGGCGTTTAAACAGAAAGCGGCGGTAACCGTTTGACCGGGCGGAACGTTCGTAACAGTTCCCTTGGCTGAACTGTTACGAACGGTTACCGGCTGTGACCAGCGGTTGCAGAAAATAAAAAATAAAGGGATTGAGTAAAATGAAAATTGCAGTGACAGGCAAAGGCGGTGTGGGCAAGACAACGATCGCGGCCACACTGGCAAGGCTGTACGCCGAAGAAGGGCGTCCCGTGCTTGCGGCGGACGTGGATCCGGACGCGAACCTGGGACTGGCTCTTGGATTTCCGGAGGAACTTCTGGATTCCATCGTCCCCATCAGCAAGATGAGAAAGCTGGTGGCGGAGCGCACGGAGGCCAGTGAGGACAACCGATTTTACAAGATCAACCCGAAAGTCGATGATATCCCCGACGCCTACGGCAAGACATGCAACGGCGTGAAGCTTCTGGTCCTGGGCACTGTGGAGACGGCCGGCAGCGGCTGTGTCTGCCCGGAGCATGTGATGCTGCGGCGGATCATCAACAACCTTGTGCTTCGCAGGGAGGACGTGGTGATCCTGGATATGGAGGCCGGACTGGAGCACCTGGGACGGGGAACCACCGAGGGCATGGATATGTTCATCGTGGTCATCGAGCCTGGCGCACGAAGCGTCCAGACCTACAAAAACGTCAAACGCCTGGCTGAGGAGCTGGGCGTCCATCAGGTTCATGTGGTGGCCAACAAAGTCCGCAATGAGGCTGATGAGGCATTTATCAGAGAACGTATTCCCGCGGAGGATCTGCTGGGTATGGTACATTATAATCTGGAAGTCATGGAAGCGGACCGGGCAGGGTCTTCCCCCTACGACTACAGCCAGGCAGCCACCGATGAGATACGAAATATAAAGGCAAAAATCGATGAGTCAAACAAGTGATAGGAGGAAAAACGGATGACATTATTCGAGAGAGTTTTTGGCGGAAATGACGCCGTATACGGCCTGACGGAAGGAGCGATCGACGCTGCCATCGCGCAGCACGGTGAAGAGAAAGCAGTAAGCTTTCCCAATACCGCGTACGCTCTGCCCTGCTACTATGCGGTAACCGGCACGAAAGTGACCAATCTGAAGGAATTGAAAGAGGCGCTTGGCGTTGTGAAATCTCTGATGACCAGAGAGAACAAGCTGAACGACGTGTTTATGTCCGGCGTTGCGACCGCTCTGTGCGCGGAGTTTATCGAGGCGATCAAATACATCGACGGCGCACAGCCCTATGAGGAGCCCTGCTACGGACACTTAAGCGACGCGGTGATCCGTGAGCTGGGTGTGCCGCTGGTAACGGGAGATATCCCGGGCGTTGCGGTTATCCTTGGTTCCGCGCCCACCGCTCAGGAAGGCGTGGACCTGGTAAAGAGCTATCAGGCGCAGGGTATTCTGGTAACGCTGGTTGGCGGTATCATTGACCAGTGCCAGGAGCTGGGTTACAAGACCGGCGCAAACGTGCGTGTGATTCCGCTGGGCAAAGACGTGACCTCCGTGATCCATGTAGTATCTGTAGCGATCCGTGCGGCTCTGATCTTCGGTAACGTTACTCCGGGAGACGCAGGCGCGCTGATGACCTACACCAAGGACCGTGTGCCGGCATTTGTCAATGCGTTCGGACCGCTGGATGATGTGATCGTTGCTTGCGGCGCAGGCGCCATCGCTCTTGGATTCCCGGTAATCACCGACGACGACAAGGATGTTCCGCCGATTCCGAAGAGCCTGATCATCCAGAAGGATGTGAGCAAATTCAACGCTACCTCTCTGGAGGCACGCGACATTAAGATCAAGATCACCAACATCGATATTCCGGTTGCTTTCGCGTCCGCGTTCGAGGGCGAGATCATCCGCCGCGGCGATAT
This sequence comes from Fusicatenibacter sp., assembly GCA_017887445.1. Classification (GTDB taxonomy): domain Bacteria; phylum Bacillota; class Clostridia; order Lachnospirales; family Lachnospiraceae; genus Fusicatenibacter. The sequence goes on along the minus strand of JAGHIA010000023.1, from coordinate 22,811 downwards.
GCAGGTAGAGTTCGACGGCTCCCGTGTGGACTGCTGCGAGCTGGTTCAGTCCAGGGATATGTCCGAGGTTGAGGACCACAAGATCGAAGTCATCGGACCGGATTTCGACGAGTTCGAGGTGGGAAGCAAGCACAGCATCGCTTACGTTGTAGAGGTTGCCGGAAAGAGCATGCAGACCGACTTCGAGCCGGTGTTCGAGCGTAAGTTCCACAGCTACCTGAACTGCATCGAGGGTGTAATGCACACCGGACAGCGTGATATGATCCGTATCCGTATCAGCAAGGACGCGTTTGCGGCAGGCTTCCGCGCAAGACACATCGGCGAGGTTCTGTACGCACAGGTAAAGAACGAGTTTGAGGCAGTAGTTGACAAATGTCAGGTGAAGATCTACACCAATCCGGAAGATTGTACAAAGATCCGCCACGAGATCGCTATTCCGGCCTTTGACAAACGTGACGAGCGTCTGTCCACAATGACCGACGAGTCCGTACCGGTTTACTACAGCTGCATCATGTGCCAGGCATTCTCCCCGTCTCATGTATGTGTGGTTACTCCGGAGCGTCTGGGACTTTGCGGCGCCGTTTCATGGCTGGACGCAAAGGCGACCAACGAGCTGGATCCCAACGGACCGTGCCAGGTGATCACCAAAGAGCGTGTCATCGACGAGCGGATCGGAGAGTACGAGGATGTCAACGAGGCAGTGAAGAAGTTCTCCCAGGGCGCGCTGGAAGACGTTTCCCTGTACTCCATCATGGAGAAACCGATGACCTCCTGCGGATGCTTCGAGTGTATCTGCGGTATCGAGCCGTTCTCCAACGGCGTATGTATCGCCAACCGTGAGTACGCAGGCATGACGCCTCTTGGCATGACCTTCCCGGAACTGGCTTCCATGACCGGCGGCGGTGTTCAGACTCCTGGTTTCATGGGACACGGAAAGCATTTCATCGCTTCCAAGAAGTTCATGAAGGCTGAGGGCGGCGTTGCCCGCATCGTATGGATGCCGAAGGAGCTGAAAGAGCAGGTAGCTGACCGTCTCAACGAGACAGCCAAAGAGCTGTACGGAATCGAAAACTTCACCGATATGATCGGCGACGAGACCATCGCGGAAGATCCGGAGACTCTGGTAGCGTTCCTGACCGAGAAGAACCATCCGGCGCTCGGCATGGATCCGATGATGTAAGAAGGACTTGCAAAATGTTGTTAGAAAAGATAAAATAAATGTGTAAGCCCGAGACAGCGGAGCCTCGGGCTTACATGGAACATAGCTGTGACGGCCGGGAGACGTTTTTGCGTTTCCAGCCGTTGCAAATCAATCGTAAGGAGGCTGTTGAAATGCCGTTTAATCGCAAACCACAAAAGTTTAATGCAGCAATCAAAACCGTTGAGATCGGCACCGGTGACAAGAAGGTGACTCTGGGCGGGGAGAATGTTTTCCCGTTCTATGCTTTTGACGGTGAGATCGCCAACGGACCGAAGGTAGGCGTTGAGATTTCTGATCTGGGACTGGAAAACGAAGTTCCCGGTGTGAAAGCTTATTACGAAGGCGCCGCTTCTATCGGTGAAGTCGCTAAAAAAGCCGCGGAAATGGAAGGCGCTGATTTTGTATGTCTTCGTCTTGAGGGCGGAGATCCCAACGGCGCGAACAAATCTGTGGAGGAACTGGTTGCGGCTGCAAAAGAAGTTGCAGACGCTATCGACGCGCCGCTTGTTGTAGAAGGATGCAAGAACGTTGAGAAAGACTCTGAGCTGCTGGCAAAGGTTGCCGAAGCGCTGCAGGGCAAAAACGTACTGCTTCTGTCTGCGAGAGAAGAAAACTACAAAGCAGTCGGCGCGGCAGCAGGTCTGGCTTACGACCAGAAGGTCGGCGCAGAGTCTGCCGTTGACATCAACCTTGCAAAACAGCTGAATGTCGTTACGACACAGCTTGGCGTAAAACCGGAAAGCATTGTCATGAACGTTGGTTCCGCTTCCGTTGGTTACGGCTATGAGTATGTGGTTTCCACTCTGGACCGTATCAAAGCAGCGGCTCTGTCTCAGGACGACAAGATGCTTCAGATGCCGATCATCACTCCTGTAGCTTCCGAGACCTGGGGTGTAAAGGAAGCTATGGCAGAAGAAGAGGACGCTCCGGAATGGGGCAGCCGTGAAGAGCGCGGAATCTCCATGGAGATCCAGACCGCAGCCGCTTCCCTGGCAGCCGGCTCCGATGCCGTAATCTTAAAGCATCCTCAGTCTGTCGCTACAATTTCCAAAATGATTCAGGCGTTAGTCTAAGGAAAAAGAACAGGAGGATAAACGATTATGGCATTAACAGGTATTCAGATTTTTAAAATGACACCAAAGAAAAACTGTAAGGAGTGCGGATGCCCGACCTGTATGGCGTTTTCCATGAAAGTGGCTCAGGGCGCTATGGATATTTCCGCTTGTCCTTATATGTCTGAAGATGCTCTGGCTGAGCTTTCCGAGGCAACCGCTCCGCCGATGAAGACCATCAAGATCGGAACCGGCGACAGCGAGTACAGCCTGGGCGGAGAGACTGTTCTGTACCGTCATGAGAAGACCTTCGTCAGCAAGACACGCTACGCGGTAGCTCTTTGCAGCTGCATGGACGACGCTGCCATCGACGCGAAGCTGGCAGAAGTGGCAAAGGTTGACTATGAGCGTATCGGTGAGCGCATGCACGCGGAGCTTCTGTATGTAAATTACGACGAGGCAAGCGGCGCGGACAGATATGTGGAAGTTGTCAAGAAAGCGGCGGCCACAGGAAAAGTTCTGGTTCTGGGATGTTCCGACGCGGATGTTGCTGCGAAAGCGCTGGCAGAGTGCAAGGACGGAAAGCCGGTTCTCAACGGCGCAAACGCATCCAACTATGAAGCCATGAACAAAGTAGCCACAGAGGCAGGCGTTGTTCTCGGCGTAAGCGGCGCAAACATCGACGAGCTGTACGATACCGTTGCGGCTCTGGAGAAACTTGGCAACAAGAACCTGGTGATCGACACCACAGAAGATACCATCAAAGAGACTTTCGCCACAACCGTACAGGCAAGACGCGCGGCGCTGAAAGATACGGACCGTACCTTTGGCTATCCGTCTATTGTAAACCTTGTGAAGGTTGCAAAAGGCGACAAATACATGCAGCAGGCGCTGGTTTCTCTGTTCACCATGAAATATGGTTCCATTGTTGTTCTGGAAGAACTGGGTTACGCTGAGGCGCTGCCGCTGTTCGGACTGCGTCAGAACCTGTTCACCGACCCGCAGAAGCCGATGAAGGTAGAGCCGGGCATTTATCCGCTGAACGGCGCCGACGAGAATTCCGTATGCGTGACCACCGTAGACTTCGCACTGACCTACTTCCTGGTATCCGGCGAGCTGGAGCGTTCCGGCGTTCCGGTAAACCTGGTCATCAACGATGCAGGCGGACTTTCCGTACTGACTTCCTGGGCAGCGGGCAAATTCTCCGGAAACTCCATCTCCGCATTCTTCAAGGAGAACGTGGAAGACAAGGTAAAGACCAGAAAGGTAATCATCCCTGGAAAAGTTGCTGTATTAAAGGGCGACATCGAGTCCAAGCTTCCTGGCTGGGAAGTAATCGTTGCGCCGCTTGAGGCTGTACAGCTTGTGAAATTCCTGAAAGACATGCAGGAGAACGGCCAGCTGTAAAACGTCGGAAGACTTCTGCGGTTCGAAAAAGCGGAAACCGCAAAAGAAGTTGCTCTGTCTTGTCCTGTTTTTGGGAAAAGGCGGAGAAAAAGAGAGCATGACCGTTCGGACCTCCAAACGGTTATAAGCGGAAACGGGCAGTATGGCTGCAGAACAAAAATATGTGGCCAGGCACTGCCGTTTCCGCGGATGAATACAGAGGAAAGCCGTATTTTGCAGCCGGCCGGCGGTTGGAAAAGCGGCGGATATTCCTCAGGAAAAGGAGACATAGATATGGCAAAATTTGTAACCATCGGCGAGAGAATCCACTGCATTTCCCCGGTGATCCGTGAGGCATTTGCTACCCGCAACCCGGAACCAATCTTAAAGAGAGCGAAAGAGCAGCTGGACGCAGGCGCAACCTATCTGGACGTAAACATCGGACCGGCAGAGAACGACGGCGAAGACCTGATGAAATGGGCAGTAAAACTGCTGCAGGAAAACTTCGATAACGTGCCGCTGGCTCTGGATACCGCCAACAGAAAAGCAATCGAGGCAGGTATCTCCGTATACAACAGAAGCAAAGGAAAACCGATCGTAAACTCCGCAGACGCTGGCGGAAGAATTGAGAACATCGATCTGGCTGCCGCAAACGACGCCATCGTCATCGCTCTGTGCTCCGCGGAAGGAATCGCAGCGGACAACGACGAGCGTATGGTACACTGCCAGACCATGCTGGAGCGCGGTATGGAGCACGGCATGGACCCGGCAGATCTGTGGTTTGACCCGCTGTTCCTGGTAGTAAAAGGAATGCAGGACAAGCAGATGGAAGTTCTGGAAGCGATCAAAATGTTCAGCGATATGGGTCTGAACTCCACCGGCGGACTGTCCAACAACTCCAACGGAATGCCGAAAGCAATCCGTCCGATCATGGATTCCGCACTGGTAGCCATGGCAATGATGCAGGGTCTGACCAGCGCCATCGTTAATCCGTGCGACCTGAGACTGATGGAGACCATCAAGTCCTGTGACGTATTCAAAGGCAACACCCTCTACGCAGATTCCTATCTGGAGCTGTAAAAAAGTACCAGTTCAGTGACGCTGAACAGTTACCTTTTCGCCCTGTGAGCAGCGAGCCAAGTATCTATACTTATACGGATACTTGGCTCCTGCCGTAAGGTGTGTTGTGCCGGCGGCCACGTTAAATACTGACCGAAACGGAATGCAGACCTGCCGTAAGGATTTTTAAACTTCATTTCTTTGGATATCCTTTATACGAGATATACTTATTTATGTCTTTTCTATGTTTTTCGAGACAAATTTCCATCATTACAATACTGGCAAATACGATACTGACACATATTTTAAGGAACGCAAGGTTCCAACATAGTAACAGTTTGGCAGCGCTGAACAGTTACGGCAACCGGCCATTGAAAATCGCTTCGCGATAGACTGGATGCCTACAGGCACTACGTTTTCATACGGTCTGTGCAGGGAATGCCCAGACCGACACTTCTGATACGCTCAATCGAGCATCTGAAAATTCCAAAGGAGGAGTTCAATGATTAAAGTAGAACTGCTGGAATATCTGCAGCTGCAATGCAACTGTCAATACCTTTCTGATCTGAAATACAATTCCCAATGGCCATCCAAACTCCGCACGATGAAACACCCGGAGCAGTTCACCATAGAGGAATGGAACCAAACCCTCGAATACCTGACCGATCATCCTATTCGCTGCCAGACAATAAGAGAAGTCCAAGGATATCTGGCGGACAAAAACGATTCACAACCTTGAACTTTTCGGATATTTTAAGACATTGAATTTTGATTTAGATACCCATCACCGAAAAGAAAATTATCCCGGAGCCAATGACAGGAAAGCATAGGATGATTTGCGTTTTTTTCGAAAACCACCATTCTACACACCGGCAAGGTTAGCTTAAACCCCACAACCTACCGCCCCACACCCTCCACGCAGCCAAAACCAGGCCGGGGGAGAGCGGCGCGCAAAGGGAGCGGCAGGCGGTGCAGGAATTCGCTTCTTGCGACTGCAAGCGAACAGCGCAGGGCGCTGTGTCCGCCGCCCTGCCGCCATACACAAACCGCCCGCAGCCACAAGGCGAACACAGCGCCCTGCGCTGTCCGATTGCCGGAGTGAGAAGCGAACCTGCACCGCCTGCCGCTCCCTTTGCGCGCCGTTCTCCCCCGGCCGTCCCTCCCCCCTCCATTATGAAACCTGCCGGAAACCCAAAGTAAATATTGCAAACCCCTGTGAATTATGCTACACTGATTTATGATAAAAAGATAACAATGATTCTGAAAAAACAGAAAAACAGTGGTAATAATTCAGCTGGTTAAACGGTTGCAGACAGTGAAAATCATAACAGTTCAACGACGCTGAACAATTACGAAAATTCAAATGAATCTGAAAAGACTGGAGAGACAAGAACATGTACAAAGTGACCTTTCAGTTTGATCAGGGAGAGCCGGTGGTTACATACGCGACAGAAGGAGAACGCCTTCTGGAAGTCGCCCAGAAAAGCAACGTGGCCATCGACGCCCCGTGCTCCGGAAACGCGTCCTGCGGAAAATGCAGGGTAAAGCTTGTCAGCGGAGAACTGGATTCCAAAAAGACAAGACATATCTCCGACGAAGAATACGCCGAAGGCTGGCGGCTGGCCTGTGTCAGCACGGTTGTGGAAGATGTGACCGTTGAGGTGCCGGACATCGCTTCCGCTTACCAGAGCCGCATGAAAGTAGCGGATCTGAGTTCCAAGGAAGAAGTAGAGCTGTTTGAGCGCATCAAAACTCAGGTGGAGGAGGCCGGACTGGAACTGAAAAACAGTATGCGGATCGTATCTGTGACGATGAATACGCCTACGCTGGACGACACCATGCCGGACAACGAGCGGCTGTCCTGGGCGTTGGAGGATGCAACGGGACTTTCGGTCATCCGTATTCCTTATTCGGTACTGAAAAAGCTTCCGGATGTGCTGCGGGAAAGCAATTTTTCCGTTCAGTGTGTCATCCGGGTGACAAAAAAAGATGTGTTCGTGTACGACGTGCTTCCCATGGAAAAGAAGGCTGTGGCCGGCGGACTGATCGTGGATATCGGTACAACCACAGTGTCCGCCCTTCTGGTGGACATGCTTACGGGAGAAATTCTGGCGAAAGCATCCGCAGGAAACGGACAGATCCGTTACGGCGCGGACGTGATCAACCGGATCATTGAATCCTCCCGGCCGGGAGGACAGAAACGGCTGCAGGACGCGATCATAAAGGAAACATTGAACCCAATGATCACAAAGATGTGCGCCAGCGCCGGATTTTCCTGCCAGCATATTTACCGCATGGCGGTGGCCGGCAACACGACCATGGAGCATCTGTTGATGGGAATCAACGCGGACCCGCTGCGCATGGAGCCGTACATCCCCGCGTTTTTCAAGACAAATTCCCTGTATGCGTCCGATATCGGCGTGGCCATTCATCCGGACGCCCACATTATCGTGGCGCCGAACATTGGAAGTTATGTGGGTGGAGATATCACCGCGGGAACGCTGGTCAGCATGATCTGGAACCGGCCGGAAATGTCGCTGCTCATCGACCTGGGCACCAACGGCGAGCTGGTGTTTGGAAACTCCGATTTTATGATGAGCTGTGCCTGCTCGGCAGGACCTGCCTTTGAAGGCGGCGATATCAGCTGCGGTATGCGCGCCACCGACGGAGCCATTGAGGCCTGCACCATAGACAAGGAAACTATGGAGCCGTCGTATCAGGTGATCGGAGAGGAGGGGCAGAAGCCGATCGGAATCTGCGGCTCCGGCATCATCGATGTGATCGCCGAGCTGTTCCGCTGCGGGATCATCAATCCAAAAGGAAAATTTGTCCGCGAGGGCAGACGCATCCGTCATGACAAGTACGGAATGGGCAGTTATGTCCTGGCCTTTGAGGATGAGGCGGACAGTGTCCGCGATGTGGAGATCACCGAGGTGGATATCGACAATTTCATCCGTGCAAAAGGGGCGATCTTCTCGGCAATCCGCACCATGCTTGCGTCGCTGGATATGGACGTGTCCATGATTGAGGATGTGTATGTGGCCGGAGGCATCGGAAGCGGTATCAATATGAAGCACGCGGTGACCATCGGAATGTTCCCGGATATCCCGCTGGAGCGTTTCCACTATATTGGAAACTCCTCCCTGTGCGGAGCCTACGCCATGCTGATCTCCACCCAGGCGGAGAAGAAGACTTACGAAGTGGCGAGAAATATGACGTACCTGGAGCTTTCCACGGTGCCAAGTTATATGGATGAGTTTGTGGCGGCATGTTTCCTGCCCCATACGGATACAAGTATGTTCCCGTCGCTGGAAGCGGCAGAATAAACGAGAGAGGGATTTTGCATCATGGGTATGGAAGTAAACTACGAGAAAGACAGCAAAGAGAGGATTCCTTTCGAGCATTATCTGGAGGCCTACCGTCAGGCGGCTCCGGAGGAAATAGCCGTGCGCTGTCAGGTGCCTTACGATCCGGAGACGAAGCGTTTCCGGCTTACGCTGATGGGGGTGGAATACACCATTTCCTGGCCAGAGTATGAGGTGGCTCATGTGCCGGAGGACAGGATCGGATATTATCCCCTGGAGACGAAGGCCAACGCGCGGATCCTGCTTTTGCGCTATCTGACGGAAGGAACGGCGGCGCCGTCCACGGGCAGATTCCTGACTTACCGGGAAATCCCGTGGGGCGAAGTATATTTTAAACAATTTCAGGGCCGGTGTCTGTTTCGGCTGGCGTTTGGCTTTGGAAATAAACTGCAGATATTCCGGGAGATCATGGAGCGTGCCGGCGCTGCGCCGATCACCTCCGGAGATGCCGGCTATGAGCTGGAACTTCTGAAGGGATTGTATGTGCGGCTGATCCTGTGGGAGGGGGACGATGAGTTTCCTCCTTCGGCACAGATCCTTTTCTCCGACAATTTCCCGGCCGCGTTTACTCAGGGAGAAGACATGGCCGTGGTCGGGGATGTGGTCAACGACATGCTGAAAGCACTGAAAGGATAATGGAATGATTCATCTGCAGAAAAATGCGTAAGTTCAGTATCGCTGGATCATTGATCCTTGCGCGATGTGCGATGCACAGAAACTTTGTTTCGCGCTGGTTTGCGCCGCAGACTGAGCTGCCGCGAAAAAAAATTTAAGACTTATGGAGGATAAGTTTATGGGTTTTTCAACGGTACCATGTGATGAATTTGTAACTGTGCTTGCGTCGAAGGCGCCTGTTCCGGGCGGCGGCGGCGCTTCCGCCCTGGTGGGAGCTGTGGGAACGGCTCTGGGAAATATGGTCGGTTCCCTGACCGTGGGCAAGAAAAAGTATGCTGCGGTGGAGGAAGAAATGCAGGAGCTGAAGGCGAAGGCGGATGTTCTGCAGAAAGAGCTGCTTCATCTTGTGGAGCGGGACGCAGAAGTTTTTGAGCCGCTTTCCAAAGCCTATGGAATGCCCAAGGAGACGGAGGAGGAAAGAGCAGAGAAGGCCCGCGTGATGGAGGCCGCTTTGAAGGAAGCCTGTTCCGTGCCCATGGAGATCATGGAAAAATGCTGTGAGGCAATCGAGCTTTTGGTGGAGTTTGCAGCCAAAGGTTCTGTGCTGGCCATCAGCGACGCAGGCGTGGGAGCCGCTTTCTGCAAGGCAGCGCTGGAGGGCGCTTCCCTGAATGTCTATATCAACACCAAGTCCATGGCGGACAGAGAATACGCAGAGAGCCTGAACAAAAAGTGCGACGACATGCTGGAAAAATATACGAAGATCGCGGAAGATGTGTTTGAGAGCGTTTTGGGACGCCTGAAATAGACGAATTGTCGTAGTCGTTCAGCTGGCCCAACGGCTGCAAATGGTCCTGAAGGCATAGCTGTCTCACTTGTTGTTCGCAGAAAAAATCATAAAATCCCGGGGGTGTCCGGTGCGGAGCCGGGTTGGAAGTTCCGGGCATATACTTGAAAAATCTGGAGGAAAAAAATCATGGCAAAACAATTACTTGGCAAGGAAGTGACCGCTGCCCTGAATGAGCGGATCAAGGGCAATGTGGCAAAACTGAAAGAAAAGGGCATCCAGCCGACGCTGGGGATCATCCGTGTGGGAGAGAGAGAAGACGACCTGTCCTATGAGCGTGGAGCGACGAAACGCTGTGAGACGCTGGGCGTTGCTTACGAAAAGATCCTGCTGCCGGCAGATGTCAGCCAGGAAGAGCTGATGGCAGCGGTGGACCGGGTGAATAACGACGATAACATCCATGGCGTGCTGATCTTCCGTCCGCTGCCGAAACACCTGGACGAGGCGGCTGTAATCAAGGCTCTGTCCCCGGAAAAAGACGTGGACGGCATCACAGACGGTTCTATGGTAGGCGTGTTCGCGGGAACCGATCAGGGCTTCCCGCCATGTACCCCGTGGGCATGTATGGAGATCCTGGATCACTATGGGATCGACTGCACAGGTAAAAAGGCAGTGGTCGTTGGACGTTCCCTGGTTGTGGGCAAACCGGCGGCGATGATGCTGCTGAAGAAAAACGCCACTGTGACCGTCTGCCATACGAGAACGAAAGATATGCCGTCGGTGGTGAAGGAGGCGGATATCGTGATCGTTGCCGCCGGACGCGCGGGCATTGTGGATGATACTTATCTGAGAGAAGGCCAGATTGTCATTGACGTGGGAATCAATGTCAACGCGGAAGGCAAGCTGTGCGGAGACGTGGATTATGCCAAGGCGGAGCCGGTGGTCGAGGCGATCACTCCGGTGCCGGGCGGCGTAGGCTCCGTGACCACTTCTGTGCTGGTGGGCCATGTGGTCGAGGCAGCCATGAGAAAATATCTGTAAAAAGCGGTTTCAGTCTTTTACTGCAATAGTTTGTAACAGTTCAGCCTGCCACTATCCCGCGAGGTGTTTTCGCGCAGAATGCGCGAAAACCCGAGGCCTGCAGCGCGAAACTGCATGAAATGCAGTTTCTGTGCATCGCGAAGCGTGTAATAGCTCAGCCAGCTGAACGGTAACCGTTTGCTGAACTTCGGAAGCGGATGTTCTTTGCGGCAGGTGAAAAACCGCCCAGTGTGCGTAGGTCCGGTAGCAGAGAGCGGTCATGCTTCTGTGGAATTGTCGCGTAAAACTACTCCCCGGAGCTGTAAGAAGAATCAGAGATATGATTTTTCTTATGGTTCTGGGGAGTTTTTGGCTTTCCAATGTTTCCCTCACAGAAAAGGTATATCCTTTGGACGGACAACATATAGTATAACAGTAGTTGCAGTGTAACGATTCAGTCAGGTCTGTGCATTTCCTGCACAGACCGTATGTAAACGTAGTGCCTGCGGGCATCCGGCCCATCGCGAAGCGATTTTCAATGGCCGGATGCCGTAACAATTCAGCTGGCTGAATGGTTACGCGAACCATATACATTTCAGGACAAGGGGGAAATCTTGGATGGATGCGTTTTCTGTTTACAAGGATATACAGACCAGGACCAACGGGCAGTTTCTGATCGGTGTGGTCGGGCCGGTGAGGACCGGGAAGTCCACGTTTATCCGCAGGTTTATGGAGGTGCTGGCCCTGCCGGAACTGCCGCCGGAGCAGCAGGCGGAGGTGCGGGACGCGCTGCCTCTCAGCGGCTCTGGAAAGCTGATCACCACAGTGGAGCCGAAGTTCATCCCGAAGGACGCGCTGAAACTGACGCTGGGCGAAGGGGAGCCGGTACAGCTGCGGCTCATTGACTGCGTGGGATTTCTGGTGCCGGACGCGGTGGGGAACATGGAAGAGGACAAAGAGAGGATGGTTAAAACGCCGTGGTTTGAACAGGAGATTCCGTTTCACCAGGCGGCGGAGCTGGGAACCAGAAAGGTGATCTCCGATCATTCGACCATCGGCCTGGTGATCACCAGTGACGGTTCCTTCGGGGAGCTGCCAAGAGAAAACTTTGCCGCGGCGGAGGAGCGGACGGTGCAGGAGCTGAAAACCCAGGGGAAGCCGTTTCTGATCCTGCTGAACTCCCAGAAACCGTACCGGGAGGAGACCCAGAAGCTGGCCAGGGAGCTGGAACAAAAGTATCAGGTTTCGGTGATGGCTGTAAACTGCGATCAGATCCGCAGGGAGGATATCGTGCATATTCTGGAGAAGGTGCTGTATGAGTTTCCTCTCCGCCAGATTGAATTTTACATACCTAAATGGGTGGAACTTCTGCCGCTCCAGGCGCCGCTGAAGGCGGAGCTTTTGTCGAACATAAGGGAACTGTCGGAAAAGCTTCATTACGTCAGGGACATTCGGAAAGACACGGTGGAACTGCCCAGTGGGTATGTAAAAAGTACCAGCCTGCAGTCCATGGACTTATCGACCGGAATCGTGGAGGTGCGGGTAGACATTCGCGAACAGTTCTACTATGATATGGTCAGCGAGATGACCGGCGTGGAGATCCAGGACGAATACGGCCTGATGCAGACGCTCAAGGAGCTGTCGCAGATGAAAGAGGAGTATGTGAAGGTACAGGATGCCATGGTTTCCGTCCGCGGCTGCGGCTATGGGGTTGTGATTCCGAAGAAAGAGGAGATTACCCTTGATGAACCGGTAGTGATCAAGCAGGGAAGCAAATTCGGAGTGAAGATCAAGTCCACCAGTCCGTCCATCCATATGATAAAGGCAAACATTGAAACGGAGATCGCGCCTATTGTCGGGAGCGAGCAGCAGGCCAAGGACCTGATTGCCTTTATCCGGGAGAGTGCGAAACAGGAGGACGGTATCTGGCAGACCAACATCTTCGGCAAGTCCATTGAGCAGCTTGTGGAGGACGGCATCCGCACAAAGATCGCCCAGATCACAGAGGATAGTCAGGTAAAACTGCAGGATTCCATGCAGAAGATCGTAAACGATAGCAAAGGCGGGATGATTTGCATTATTATCTGATTTGTAACCGTTCAGCTTGCCGCTATCCCGCGAGGTTTACTCTGATTTTGTCGAAAGAAAAAGATACCACTTGAAATACAGAGGGAATTGGTTTATAATTTAGAAAAAGAAACAACATAAGTAACCGTTCAGCTGGCTGAACGGTTACCAATATAACAAAGGTAATTACCTGGAATGTGCGATAATCCTATTATTTTGAACCTACATTTACTTTAAACGGGAGACTTATTATTGTCCTGCCGATGTCAGGCCGCCCTGGAGACAGATGTCAGCGGAAGGCAGACGTTGCGACTGCGGTTACCCACCTAGCATGTGCGCTAGGAGTCAAAATATAGGAAACGGCATCCCGGGGTTACAAAAGACAAAGGGAGGGCCATGAAAATGGCCCTCTTATTTTTGTGATAAGGAGAGGAAAGCTATGAACAAAACAGCATTTGGAGTGGTTGAGGGCAGAGAGGCCCAGCTGTATTCCTTTGTCAATGCAAACGGAATGGAGATGACAGTGTGCGATTACGGCGCACATCTGGTGGACGTAAAGGTGCCGGCAAAAAACGGGGAGACGAAAGATATGGTGCTTGGCTACGGCGATGTGTCCGGCTATGTGACAGATCCGTGCCATCTGGGCGCGGCCATCGGAAGAAACGGCAACCGGATCGCCAACGCTTCCTTCGAACTGAACGGTGTGAAGGTCCAGCTGGCGGCCAATGAAAATGAAAACAATCTCCACAGCGGCCCGGACGGCTACGAGTACCGGTTCTGGGAGGTAAAAGAGGTGAAGGAGCAGGCCATTACCCTTCATCTGGACAGTCCCGACAAGGACCAGGGATTTCCGGGAAATTTTTCTGTGGATATCACTTATACGCTGACCGACGACAACGCGGTGGAGATTCATTACACCGGGACCAGCGACGCGGATACTGTGGCGAACATGACGAACCACAGCTACTTCAACCTTAACGGTCATGACAGCGGCGACGTGCTGGAGCACACCGTCTGCCTGAAGGCGTCATGCTACAGTCCGGTGGCAGACTCCAAGTCCATTCCCACTGGCGAACACGCGGCAGTTGCCGGCACACCGATGGATTTCACCGGGGAAAAGACCATCGGAAAGGAGATCGGCGCTGAGTTTGAGCAGCTGAAGCTGACCGGAGGCTACGACCACAACTTTATCATTGACAGGACCGGCGACGGGCTGCAGCTGTTCGCCACGGTCAGAGGCGATCAGACCGGTATTGTTATGGAGGCTTACACAGACCTGCCGGCATTCCAGTTCTATACCGGAAACTTTATCGACAACGTACCGGGCAAAAACGGCGCGGTTTATAAAGAGCGCAGCGGCTTCTGTCTGGAGTCCCAGTATATTCCCAACGCCATCAATGAGGAGAAGGAAGACAAGCCGATCCTGCGGGCGGGAGAGGTTTACGATACCACGACCACTTACCGTTTTATTTTTGAATAACAGTTCAGCTTTTTTGAACTGTTACGCGCTTCGCGATACACAGAAACTGCACTTTATGCAGTTTCGCATCGCAGGTACCGGGACTTTTCGCGCATTTTGTGCGAAAACACCTCTCGGGAGAGCGGCAGGCTGAACGGTTATTTACAGCCGCCGGAATCGTTATGCTGTGTGAGCTGCAGCGCCGTGTATGGCAGGTGTTCCATGTGCATATAATAAAAGCATGGAAAAGAAATTTGATGGTATGGAATTGATTCTTTTAGGCTGTTTTCTGCTGCTGTTCGGTACCTTCTGCCTGACGAAGCTGAAGCTGGACGGCCGCCTGGTATGGAGCGGCTGGGACCGCGCAGAGAGCAATTTTGTGGAAACAGAGGAAGTCTCCGCAAAGGAGCAGGTCCTCCGGGAGCAGGAAGCGTACAGACAGAAGATGGGCGGCAGCGGGGAGCAGGCGCAGACCGGAACCAATGGCCTGCCGCAGACCGAGGCTTCCGGCGCAGGATCGCAAACGGCGGCCGGCAGCGGCGATCAGACAGGGGACTCCTCAGAGGAGGCCATGATCCGTGTGCTGATCAAGACGACGGACTATGCCGGGTATTACCATGACCGGATCGTGCTGAAAGGAAATTCTCCGCTGCACCTGAACGGCGACAGCTATGTGGCAGGAGCCGGGGAGGCGGTGGAGATCACCCGGGACTGCGCCTGGTTCCAGGACGGCTGCATTACCGTGCGGCCGGAGGACGGCCAGGCGGGCACAGCGGTGGAAAATCTGGAGCGGGCCCAGGGTACGCCGGTCTATGAGGGGACTTTTGAGGTCTATCAGGGCAGCAACGGGATCGTGCTGGTCAACGAGCTGCCGCTGGAGACATACCTGAAATATGTGGTGCCCAGCGAGATGCCGGCGTCCTATGCCCAGGAGGCGCTGAAGGCGCAGGCAGTCTGCGCCAGAACCTATGCCTGGCGGCAGATGCTCAACAACAGCCTGTCGGATTATCACGCCCAGGTGGACGACAGTGTGTCCTATCAGGTATACAACAATACCACCCGGCAGGATTCCACAGATCAGGCGGTGGACGCCACAGCCGGCCAGATTCTTACCTGTGACGGAGAACCGATCACCGCCTACTTTTTCTCCACTTCCAGCGGCTACACAAGCACCGACGAGGTCTGGGATTCCAGCGCCGGCGAGGCGTACCTGGAAAGTGTCTATCTGGGAGAGGATGAGGCGCCGGATATCAGCACGGAGGAAGCCTTTGCCAGCTTTATCACCTCCAGGGACGAGAACAGCTATGAGGCGGAGGACGGCTGGTACCGGTGGCAGGTGACTCTTCCCATGGATTATCTCAACAGCCGGATCGCCGGGTACGGGATCGGCACGCTGAACTCTCTGGAGATTGTTCAGCGTTCTACCGGCGGCGCGGTGGAGACGCTGACCATCCACGGGACTTCCGGCAGCAAGACGCTGACCAGCGAGTATGATATCCGGGAGGTATTTTCCACCAAGGGTTATCCCATAGAGAAAAACGACGGAAAGACCACCACGCAGATGAGCCTGATGCCCAGCGCGTATTTTATCTGCAGTCCGGTGACGGAGAACGGCGCTGTGACAGGGTACCGGTTCCAGGGCGGCGGGTACGGCCACGGAGTCGGTATGTCCCAGAACGGCGCGGCCCGTATGGCCCAGCGGGGAAAAACTTACGAGGAGATTCTTCATTTTTTCTACAGCGATGTGGAACTTACGGATATTTAAAATGTATTTTTGACAACAGTTCAGCTGGCTGAAGGATTACTACTGTTTTGGGAGGAAAGCCAGAGCAAAAAACGGGAAAGGAGGTGGCAGCAATGCGAAAAGGCAACGAGACGATCCGTGTGATCCGCGGATTTCTCAGAAGATTTAACGAAGACCATGTGGGCGCGTACGCGGCTCAGAGCGCCTACTTTATTTTGCTGTCATTTATCCCGTTTGTGCTTCTTCTGGTGACGCTTGTGAAGTTTACGCCGCTGACCCAGGAGATCGTAACCACGGCGCTGGTGCGGATCGTACCTCAGGAGTTCAGCGGTTTTATCCAGGGCATTGTGGGAGAGGTGTTCGGAAAGTCGGCGGCGTTTGTGCCGGTTTCCGCAGTGATCGCCCTGTGGTCCGCGGGAAAGGGAATCAGCGCCCTGACCCGGGGACTTAACTGCGTTTACCGGGTGGAGGAGACCCGCGGATATGTGATCAACCGGCTGCGTTCCATGGTGTATACGCTGGTTTTTGTACTGGCTGTGGCGATCACTTTGATCCTGCTGGTATTCGGCAACCAGATCCAGGCGGGACTTTCCGCCCGTTTTCCCATGATCGCGAGGGTGACGTCCTTCATCATCGGCATGAGGACACTGATCGCTCTTGCCATGCTGTGCGTGGTCTTTCTGATGATCTATAAATTTGTGCCCAACAGAAAAGCTAGCTTCAAAAGCCAGCTGCCCGGAGCGATGGTGTCCTCGGTGGCCTGGTCGCTGTTCTCCCTGGCGTTTTCTATTTACATAGATTTCGCGCCGGGCAGCATGAACATGTACGGGAGTCTGACGACTCTGGTGCTGATCATGCTGTGGTTGTATTTCTGTATGTGGATCCTGCTGATCGGCGCGGAGATCAACTCCTATTTTGAGGACAGGCTCAGGTGGCTGGAAACGGCCGCTCTGACAAAGCTGAGAAAAAAATCTTGACATTTGAAAACTTCCTGTATAGAATATAGGATAATTGATGAAAAGTAGCGGCAGTTTGGCTGCGCGAAACAGCCGTGTTTCATCGAAACGTAACGATTCAGTCAGCTGAATCGTTACATCGAAGCATCAAAACAGCATAAGCTACCTGCATGGAAGGTGTCAGTAGAGCAGTCTTTTCTTACAGAGAGAGGGGGTCACCGGCTGTAAGCCCCTTTAAGTTCAGAGGCCGCTTGAGGTTCGCGCCGGAGCAGTTATCCTGAACATTTTCAGTAGGGATAAACGGCTTGCGCCCGTTACAGCGCAGCATGAGTGCCCGGAGCAGTTCCGGGAATCAGGGTGGTACCGCGAACATTGTCTCGTCCCTTTGTGGATGAGGCTTTTTTTGTTTTAGAGGAAGAAAGGAGATCACAAGCAATGAGTGAAGGATCGATCAAAGAGAAGCTGCAGGGGATCCTGGAGCATGCGATTGCCGACATCGAAGCGTCTGACGCGCTGGACCGGCTGAACGATGTGCGTGTCAATGTACTTGGAAAGAAGGGAGAGCTGACGGCAGTTCTCAAAAGTATGAAGGATGTGGCCCCGGAAGACCGTCCCAAGGTGGGACAGCTGGTCAACGACGCCCGCATGAGCATTGAGACGAAGCTGGAGGAAGCCAAAGCAAAGCTGGAGGCGGAATTCCGTGAGCGGAAGCTGGCCGCGGAGGTGATCGACGTGACGCTGCCCGCCAAAAAGGCAAACGTAGGACACCGTCACCCCAACACCATCGCCCTGGAGGAGGTGGAACGCATCTTTGTGGGCATGGGCTACGAGGTAGCGGAAGGACCGGAGATCGAGTACGATCTGTACAATTTCGAGAAACTGAACATTCCCGAAGGACATCCGGCCAAGGACGAGCAGGACACGTTCTACATCAACGACGAGATCGTTCTCCGTACCCAGACCTCCCCGGTGCAGGCCCGTGTGATGGAGCAGGGCAAGCTGCCCATCCGTATGATCTCTCCGGGACGGGTGTTCCGCTCCGACGAGGTGGACGCCACCCATTCGCCGTCCTTCCATCAGATCGAAGGTCTTGTCATCGACAAGCACATTACCTTCTCCGACTTGAAGGGAACGCTGGAAGTGTTCGCCAAAGAGCTGTTCGGTCCTGAGACAAAGACGAAATTCCGTCCCCATCACTTCCCGTTCACAGAGCCAAGCGCCGAGATGGATGTGAGCTGCTTCAAGTGCGGCGGAAAAGGCTGCCGGTTCTGCAAAGGCTCCGGCTGGATCGAAATCCTCGGCTGCGGAATGGTACATCCTCATGTGCTGGAAATGTGCGGCATCGACCCCAACGAGTATGTGGGATTTGCCTTCGGCGTGGGTCTGGAGCGTATCGCGCTGCTGAAATATGAGATTGACGACATGCGTCTTCTGTATGAGAACGACGACCGTTTCCTGAGTCAGTTCTAATGGAAGGATAGAGGAGGAGAACAATGAACACTTCATTATCATGGATTAAAATGTATGTGCCGGACCTGGACGTGACGGCGCAGGAATATACCGATGCGATGACGCTGTCCGGCACCAAGGTGGAGAACTATGAGCGCCTGGACGAGCATCTGGAGAAGATCGTCATCGGTCAGATTGAGAGCATTGAGAGACATCCGGACGCGGACAAGCTGATCGTCTGCCAGGTGAACGTGGGCGCGGAGACGGTCCAGATCGTCACAGGCGCGCCCAACGTAAAGGTGGGAGACAAGGTGCCGGTGGTCCTGGACGGCGGAATGGTGGCCGGAGATCACGACGGCCATAAGAGCGCGGAGGGAACGCGCATTAAGGCAGGAAAGCTGCGCGGCGTGGAGTCCAAGGGTATGATGTGCTCCATCGAAGAACTGGGAAGCACCAGAGAATTTTATCCGGAGGCTCCCGAGTATGGAATCTACATTTTCCCGGAGGATGCCGTGGTAGGAGAGAGCGCCATCCATGCCCTGGGTCTGGACGACACCATCATTGAGTATGAGATCACCTCCAACCGCGTGGACTGTTACAGTGTCATCGGCATCGCCCGGGAGGCGGCGGCGACGTTTGGCAAGAACTTCTATCCCCCGCAGGTAAAGGCCACGGGAAACAGTGAGAACGCCGCGGACTATATTCAGGTAAAGGTGGAGGATACGGAACTTTGCCCGCGCTACTGCGCCCGGGTGGTAAAAAATGTAAAGATCGGGCCGTCGCCCAAATGGATGCAGCGGGCGCTTGCTGCCAACGGCATCCGTCCCATCAACAACCTGGTGGATATCACCAACTATGTGATGGAGGAATACGGACAGCCGATGCACGCCTACGACCTGGATACCATTGCCGGACGTCAGATCATCGTGCGCCGGGCAGGTGCGGAGGAAACCTTCGTGACCCTGGACGGCCAGGAGCGGAAGATGGACGGGAACGTGCTGATGATCTGCGACGCCGAGAAGGCCGTGGGAATCGCGGGAATCATGGGCGGCGAGAACTCCATGATCACAGACAATGTAAAGACGGTGCTGTTTGAAGCCGCCTGCTTCAACGGAACCAACATCCGTCTGTCCGCCAAGAGAATCGGTCTGCGTACCGACGCTTCCGGAAAATTTGAGAAAGGCCTGGATCCCAACAACGCCCAGGCAGCCATCGACCGGGCCTGCCAGCTGATGGAAGAACTTGGCGCCGGAGAGGTTGTGGGAGGCATGGTGGATGTGTATCCGGAAAAGAGAGAGCCGGTGCGGGTAAAATTTGAACCGGAGCGCATCAACGACATTCTGGGAACCAGCCTTACCAGCCAGGAGATGCTGAGCTATCTGGAGCGCGTGGAGCTGGCCTACGACGAGGCCACCGGAGAGATTGTAGCGCCGACCTTCCGCCAGGATATCCACTGCACGGCGGATCTTGCGGAGGAAGTGGCAAGATTCTTCGGCTACGACAACATTCCCACGACCCTGCCAAGCGGCGAGGCCACCACAGGAAAGCTTCCGTTCAAGATGCGTGTGGAGGCTGTGGCGAGAGACGTTGCGGAGTACTGCGGCTTCTCCCAGGGAATGTGCTACTCCTTCGAGAGTCCCAAGGTATACGACAAGCTGTTGCTTGACAAGGACGACCCGCTGCGCCGGGCCATCACCATCCGCAATCCGCTGGGCGAGGATTTCTCCATTATGCGGACGATCTCACTCAACGGAATGCTGACCTCCCTGGCCACCAACTACAACCGGAGAAACAAAAATGTCCGCCTGTATGAGCTGGGCAACGTGTATCTGCCAAAGGAGCTGCCGCTGAAGGAGCTGCCAAAGGAGCGCATGATGTTCACTCTGGGCATGTACGGCGACGGAGATTTCTACGACATGAAAGGTGTGATCGAGGAACTGCTGGACAAGCTGGGCATGAGAAAACGTCCGGAGTATGATCCCAAGGCAGGAAAACCGTTCCTGCATCCGGGACGCCAGGCGGAGGTATGCTATGAGGGAACGACGCTGGGATTCTTAGGCGAGATCCATCCGCAGGTGGCGGATAATTACGGCATCGGCGGCCGTGCTTATGTGGCGGTGATTGATGTGCTGAACCTTCTGGAGTTCGCCACCTTCGACCGCAAGTACACGGGACTGGCCAAATATCCGGCAGTGACCCGTGACCTGAGTATGGTGGTACCCAAACAGGTTCTGGCCGGGGATATCGAGCATGTATTGATGCAGAGAGGCGGAAAGATCCTTGAGAATTATCAGCTGTTTGATATCTACGAGGGCGCGCAGATCAAAGAAGGCTATAAGTCCATGGCCTACACGGTGGTGTTCCGCTCCAAAGACCGGACGCTGACCGAAGAGGATATCAACGGCGCAATGAAGAAGATCCTCAACGGCCTGCAGGGACTGGGCGTGGAGCTGCGTCAGTAACCGGGTGATTTGTGAACAACCGGGTAATTTATGAATATAAGTGAAGATTCGTAGCAGTTTGGCAAGTCTGAACTGTTACAAAGATCCTGTACGGTCGTGTTCTGGCACGGCCGTACAGCGGCGTATAAACGAAGTGTAACAGTTATTATTGGCGCGGCGGGCGCGCCATGAAAGAGGTAAATATGTTATTGTATATCATCCGTCACGGAGAGACAGAATGGAACGTGGAGGGACGGCTGCAGGGCCAGTCGGATACACAGCTGGATGAAAAAGGCATCCGCCTGGCCAGGGTGACGGCCGAGGCGCTGCGGGATGTCCCGTTTGACCTTGGCATTACCAGTCCTTTGAGCAGGGCGAAAGTGACCGCCCAGATCGTTCTCGGAGAACGGCAGGTTCCTCTGTATGAGGACGACAGGATAAAGGAGCTTTCCTTCGGCTGCTGGGAAGGCCTTGGCTGCCGGAAGGAAAACTATGAGATACCCTCAGAGCATTTCAGTGATTTCTATAACGACCCGCTGAATTTCCAGCCGGCCGAGGACGGCGAGACCATCCAGCAGCTCTGTGAGAGAACGAAGGAATTTTACCAGGAGCTGATCCGCAGGGAGGAATATCAGGACAAGACGATCCTCATCGCCTCCCACGGATGTGCCACCCGGGCGCTGCTTCGCAACGTGTACACGGACCTTGATGACTTCTGGCACGGCAGCGTGCCGCTGAACTGCGCAGTGAATATCGTGGAGGTTTGCGATGGAGTGAGCCGGCTGCTGGAGGAAGACAGGGTTTATTACGGGAAAGAGGACTGCGTGAATTTTTACGGCGCGGACAAGTAGCTGCCGTCTGGCCTTGCTGTGCGATGATACGCCTGGCAATGAGAGAAACGTAACGATTCGTAACAGTTCAGCCAGTTGAACGGTTACGATAAATTTTGGAGGAATTATGAAGACAAGTGATTTTTACTATGACCTTCCCCAGGAACTGATCGCCCAGGATCCGCTGGAGGACCGCAGCGCTTCCCGGCTGATGCATTTGGACAAGGCGACGGGTCAGGTGGAACACAGGCACTTCCGGGATATCCTGGAATATCTGCAGCCGGGGGACTGCCTTGTGGTCAACGACACGAAGGTGATCCCGGCGCGGCTGTATGGCCACAAGGTGGGCACCGACGCGGCCATTGAGATCCTGCTGCTGAAGCGGAAGGAAAACGACGTGTGGGAGACGCTGGTGAAGCCGGGAAAGAAATGTAAGCCGGGCACGGTGATCTCTTTCGGGGACGGGATCCTTACCGGGGAGGTCGTCGATGTGGTGGAGGAAGGGAACCGGCTGATCCAGTTCCATTACGAAGGGATTTTCGAGGAGATCCTTGACCGGCTGGGGGAGATGCCTCTGCCGCCGTATATCACCCACAAACTGAAGGACAGAAACCGCTACCAGACAGTGTACGCAAAGCATGAAGGCTCTGCGGCGGCTCCAACGGCGGGACTTCATTTTACCGATGAACTGCTGCGTCAGGTGGAGGAGAAGGGCGTTAAGATCGCCCATGTGACCCTCCATGTTGGCCTTGGAACTTTCCGCCCGGTGAAGGTGGAGGATGTGACCCAGCACCATATGCACTCGGAGTTTTATGTGGTGGAGGAGGAGCAGGCGAAGCTGATCAACGACACAAAAGCTTCCGGCCACAGGGTGATCTCTGTGGGGACCACCAGCTGCAGAACTCTGGAATCTGCCGCCGGCGAGGACGGGATCCTGCGGGCGGGTAGCGGATGGACGGATATTTTTATTTATCCTGGCTATCGGTTTAAGATGATCGACGGGCTGATCACCAATTTCCATCTGCCGGAGTCCACGCTGCTGATGCTGGTGTCGGCGCTGGCAGGGAAGGAGTATATTATGGCGGCTTATGAGGAGGCGGTGAGGGAGAGGTATCGCTTTTTCTCGTTTGGCGACGCTATGATAATTGAATAGGGGACGAAAGCCGTCCCTGGCCGCCGTCATGTGCATAGGGCGGGCGGCTGCGGGGGCGGGGAGAGTCTAAACGTGCCGGAGGTGTTCCGGCCGGGTACCGGCGCAATTCGACAGGAATGCCTGATGCATTCCCGTCGTAATAATTCAGCTTTGCTGAACTATTACACGCTTCGCGATGCACAGAAACTGCATTTCATGCAGTTTCGCGCTGCAGGCCTCGGGATTTT
>JAGHIA010000175.1 GCA_017887445.1 Fusicatenibacter sp. | reverse complement strand
TGCGCGGCGGTCTTCATGACTTTGTCTTCCAGCTGCTCTTTGCTTTTGTTGTTGCTTTTTTCCAACCATGCCTCCTGTTCCGGCTGGCGGTTCCTTTCCTTCTTTCCACAATTATAAAACTTTTTTTCGGCCGGACAACAGTATTGCCTGTTTTTGTTGTTTGATTGTTCGCAATCGAAACTGAGCATCCGCAGCCAATTACGCTCTTGACTATTATTACGTTTACTGATATATTTATTACAGTAACCGTAATATCACGATATTTATAAGTAAAGGGGGCGAAACATTTGAGAGACCATGTAAAAGGCGGAGCGCTGACAGAAGTAACCTTTTTTATTTTACTGTCGCTGTACACGCCGAGACATGGATATGCCATTATGCAGTTTGTGGAAGAGGAAACGCAGGGACGGCTGGAGCTTGGGGCGGGGACGCTGTACGGCGCTTTGAACGCTCTGCTGGAAAAGCGCTGGATCGAGCCGCACGGAGACGGAAACGGCAGAAAGAAATCTTATGTGATCACTCCGCAGGGAAAGGCTGTGGCCAGGGCCGAGCTTCTACGGCTTCGCGCTTTGACCTGCACAGCAGAAAAAATTATGGGAGGTGATTCCTTATGAGCAAAACCTGTTATCGCTTTTTTGGCGGTATGCTTCAGCTGCAGGAGCGTTGGCTGAACCGGATGGCACAGCGCGGCTACCGGCTGGTCGGAACCGGACGGCTGGCTTACCAGTTTGTCCCCTGTCAACCTGGCCAGGTGGTGTACAAACTGGACTTTATCGGTCATAAAAGCCTTGACAACGCGCGGGATTATCATGATTTTCTGGAAGATCTGGGATATAAGGTCTTTTACAAAAATATCAATCTCAATTACTCGCTGGGAAAGGTTCGTTTCCGCCCCTGGGCGAAAAAAGGCGGACGGATTGCCACAAACAGCACTACTTATAACCGGGAACTGCTGATCGTGGAAAAAGAAAATGACGGAAAACCGTTTTCTCTTCACAGTTCCCTGGAGGACCTGGCAGAATATTACCGTGCTCTGCGCAATCCATGGCTGACACTGTTTGTCCTGCTGACGTTTTTCGCAGTCTTTTACGGCAGCTGGGCATTCGGTGTCTGGGCGCTGCTTTGCGCCGTTTTGGTCCTCTTTTATCAGTATCAGATTCTCCGCGCGGAAAAGGAAGCGAAACTTCGGGAGTGATGCAGCAATTCAGCCAGCCAAACCCCAGGGCCGTCATAGAGCGTGTTTGAAAATTCATTCCCGCAATTTTCAAATACACTCTAAGGTGCATGAGACAAATATAAAAGAAGCAGGAACCGGATGTTCGCGTCAGCCGCAGCATCCGTTTTCCTGCTTCCGATATATTTCCTGTTTTCCCGAACAGTTACGGCATCCGGCTATCAAAAATCGCTTCGCGATGGGCCGGATGCCTGCAGACGCTACGCTTTCATATGGTCTGTGCAGCGAATGCACCGACCTGACTGAATAGTTACCCTGTATCTTCATCCTGCATGTTCATTCCTGCATCTTTGTTCCTGTATCGTCCGCCTCTATTCTTCCGCCGTTTCAGCCGTCGGCGCCGGCGTCTCCGAAGCGGAAGCGTCTGTTCCTGTGCCGTCTGTGCTGTCTGTTCCTTCTCCGCTGGTCTGGTTTTCGCTCATGGGTGTGATCACGATCTGCTCCACACCGATTTCAGCCTTGCGTGTGACAATATCCTCAATCTGGGCCCGCTGCTCGTCGCTGACCTGTGTCTGGGGCACAACCACGTCCGCCGTCTCCCCGGTCAGGTTTACCACCACATCCGAGAACCCCTGAGCCTCCAGCATCTGCTCCGCCGCCGTTTCCTTTTCGATCAGATCCGTCATCTCCACCAGACTCTGCACGGCGCTCTGGCGTTCCGTTTCCGACAGGTTGGTGTTGTTGATGATCTCGTTGAGCGCTTCCTTGTTCTGCGAACGTATCTGTTCCCGGTCGATCCGGGCCTGTGCCATGTATGTAGAAGCACCGGTCAGGACCGCCTCTCCCGGCGTCTCAGTGATACTTCCCGCATCCTCCGTCTGCGTGTCCCCGGAACCGCTTGCCGTCATGTCCTCATCGCTGATGTCATAGTCCAGGCTTTCAATGTCCTGGAGCACCTGGCTGTTATTGGTATCCACCACGCCTTCCGCCGAGGCATTGTCTTTCTCCGACAGCGCGCTGTCCGCATAGTTGATATAACCGGCCACAGCAATCATGACAGCCAGCGCCGTAATGATGATCTGGTTTTTTCGAAAAAGCTTTCTCTTTCCGGAAGGTTTTTCCTCCGTGCCTTCCTCAATCCTTTCCATCGGCTCCTCGTTCTGATTTTCCAGCTTTTCCACTAGCGACTGCTCCTTTCCTTCATCTTCATTACTTTTATTTTATGGGCGTCCACATGAAATAATGCCATCACTGCTTCCTGAATTTCCTGTACCACCACCGGGTTATCCCCTCCCTCTGCCACGATCAGGACTCCCCGCACCGCCGGATATTCCTCGGAAACCACATACGGTATCTCCGACCCGCTGCCGTCTCTCTCGTAAACGGTGGATTCCTCCCTGGACAGCGAACTGCTCTCGCTGGACTCGTCCCCGCTTCGCCTCGTCTCCGAACTTTGTGAATCCGGAATGTCTTTCTCCACGATTTTTCTGTTGGTGGATTCCAGCGTCAGCGCCACACGGACCGCTCCCACCCCCTCTACCTGAGCCAGCGTATCTGCAAGCGCCTGCTCCATGGCGGTCTCCTGTCCGGAAACCTCCGCCCCCGTCTCCGTCTGCGTCCCGTCCTCCAAAGACGTATCGGTTTTCTCCTCTTTGGAGCCTACCGGCCAGAAAATCACGATCACCAGAGCCGCCAGCAACAGCCAGACTACGATCTGTTCCCGCTTTCTCTTATGCAACGCCGCCAGAAACTTCTCTTTCATCCTCCGCTCCCAACACAGTCTGCCGGTAAGGTGTTCCGCAGTTTTCAAATACCTGTTCCGCCTGCCGAACAGATACGGCATCCGGCCCATCACGAAGCGATTCTCAATGGCCGGATGCCGTAACAGTTCAGCTGGCTGAACTGTTACGCCGAATGTCCACAGAAACCAGGTTTTTATACAGTGGTACAGCAAGCGCACAGACCTGGCTGAATCGTTCTTCTTTCGAACGATTCCCACGCTTCCTTACTCCTGCAGCCGTATTATAATATGCGCCTCGGACACCTGATATGCCTCGGCCAACTCTTTTTTCAGCTCCCTTGCCTCCCCCGCCGATCCCGCGTCATTCTCCCCCGAATCCTCTGCCGGGTGTTCCCCGGTATCTTTCCTTGCTGTTATTTCCATGCGCCGGATCTGAAGCTCTCCCTCCCGGTCCTCACCGATGGAAACCTCCACCCGGACCGGTTCCAACCCCTGTCCTTCCAGAAACGCGGAGATCTGATCCTGCAGCTCCCTCTCATAAGCGCCGTACAGAACCTCCTGCTGCAGTCCTTCGATCCGGATCTGACTGTTCTTCAGATCCTGCGCCTCCGCCTCCAGGGTCATTTTCTCCAAAGCGTCCCCAAGCGCTCCTTCCAGATTTCCCAGCGCCAGAATGGGCCGGCAAAGGACTGCCAGCATTACCAACCCCAGGAAAAACTGCACATACTTCCGGTACTTTGCTTCCGGCAGAATATTGAGGACCGCCGTCATCAGAAGAAAAAACACCGCTATATCCCGCAGCCATTCATACACCCCATCCATGTCCACTACCTGCTTTTCACGAAAACGTCCCTGCCAGAATGGCAATGGTCATCAGAAACAGCACCTCCACGGTGAGCAGGATCTTCAGCAGCAGTCCGTATCCTTTCCCCACCGTGGCCAGACAATCGCAGATGCGCCTGTCGCACACCGGCTGGGAAAACGCCGCCAGCACCCGGTAGGACAAACCTGTCAGCAAAAGCTCCGCCACCGGGTACAGTCCTGCCGCCACCAGAACAAGCATCACCGTCACTCCAAAACAGTTCCGTATCAGCACCGCCGAGCCAATCACCATTTCCGTCACCGCGTTGACCGCGTTTCCCACCCCGGGGATAGCGGTGGCTGTCTTTCCGATAAGTGTTCTGCGAAAGGCATCCAGCGCCGGAGCAATGAGACTGCGGAGTATCTGCAATCCCACCAGAACGCCGAGAGAGGTTTTCAGCGCCCACTGGATCCCCGTCTCCAGAAGCTCCGTCATGTGGGAGAGAAATTCTTCCTTGCTCAGATGATTGATCAGCGCCAGCAGCACATACACATGCACCGCCGGGATCATCAGTGTCACCATCAGTCCCTCCACCACGCCGATGACCGCCAGCACGATCTGATAAAACATCGTGGCCGTGGAGGCCCCGCTGGCCGCGGCCACCGCCAGATAATAAGCCGGCGTCAGGATCTTCATAAACTCCACCAGGCCCTGGATCGTGGCCGTCAGATTCCGGCTCACCGACTGAAACGCGCCCACCAGCAGCGCGAATGCCAGCAGGTAGACAATGTAAAAGCTTGTCTCCCAAAGCTGCCCGTCCGAAAAAAGGCCGGAAAGATTTGACAGAAACGCGCAGGCCAGCACCAGGACGATCAGCTGCACCAGCACCTTCCTCTGTCCGGTCAAGGTCCCGGTGAGAACCTGTCCTGCCAGCTGCCCGAAGGTATCCGCACCCAGCTCCTCCTCTCCGCTCATCAGCCGCTGCAACATATCAGAAAAGGAAAAATCCGTATCCTCCAGCAGACCGTCCACCGCCCGCTCAATCTTGGCCAAGTCCATCTCCGCCAGAATCTCCTGTCCCAACTCGTCCTGCGTTTCTTCGCCCCACATTTTTTCTCCCTGCGCTGCTTCGTTCCACGTTTCTTCTCCCTGCGCTGCTTTGTTCCACGTTTCTTCTCCCTGCGCTGCTTCGTTCCACGTTTCTTCTTCCTGCGCTGCTTCGTTCCACGTTTCTTCTTCCTGCATATTTTCTCCCAGATCCGCGTTCTTATCTGCCGGCGCCGTTGCCGCAGGGCCGGTTTTTTTTGGGGACGCTTCCGGTTGGCCCGCCGCGTTCTGCGCCGCCTGCGCGCGCAGCTGCCACGGCAGACCGCATAAAAGAATGAGAAAAAGAACCGCCGCGGCTCTCGCCGCCCTCCGGCAGCCTCTCCGGATTTTCTGCTTTTCCCATTTTTTCTGCCCATCCCGCCCTCTCTGCTTCTCCCACTTTTTCTCCCTCTCTTGCTTTTTCTGCTTCTCCCGCCTCCGCCGTCCTGGCTGCCCTCCGGCTTTTGACGCTTTCATGCCAGAAACCCGCAGACGGTATCCAACAGCGCCAGCAGGATCGGCATACTCAGCGCCAGGATAGAAAGCCTGGAAAACAGCTCGATCTGTCCGGCGATGGAGGAATACCCCGCGTCCTTGCAAAGGCCCGCCCCAAACTGGCCGACGTAAGTAATGCCGATCATTTTCAGCAATGTGTTCAGATAGGTGTTGTCCAGCGGAAGATACTCCCGGATTCTTCCCATCATCTCCATCAGAGCATTCAGCTTTCCCGACGCGCCCAGCAGCAGACAGACCCCCGTAGCCATGCTGACGTAAAGTGCGTACTCCGGCCGCACCTCCTTCAGGATAACGCAGAGCAAAAGGCCCGCCGCCCCGATCAGCACAAACCGAATCACATCCATCTTGTCCCTCCCTACAAGGAAAACAGTTTCCTGATATTCTCGAACAGATCATAGATATAGGGCAGCACCCAGAACAGCACCACGATCAATCCGGACAGGCTGGTGAGAAACGCCTGCTCCTCCCTGCCGCTGTGCTTGAGCACCTGACAAAGCACCGACACCAGGATTCCCACCGCTCCGATCTTGAAAATAATTCCTACCTCCACCCGAGCTCCCTCCTTTGTCACGCGAAGACGATCACAAGGAACAGGCCGCCCATAACGCCCAGGCTCTGATACAGCTTTTTGCGGGCAGGCAGTCCCTCCTTTTGCTCGCCAATCTTCCAGGCCAGTGTCTCGTCGAAGCTTTTCAGGGTAGAAAGCTGCATTTCCCGGTCCAGATATCCCAGCATCCTGCCAAATTCCTTCCATTCCTCCAGGTCCTCCCTGGTCAGACGGGTGCCTTTCAGATGACAGTCGGCGTTTCTGTCGAAAAGTTCCGAGAAGGACTCCCCCTCATACCGGCGCATGTCCAGCGACAGATCCTGGAGGAAATCCCGAAACGGCTCCCCCACCTTCCCGCCAATGCGGTAAAAGGCTTCCGGCAGCGGTGTTCCCCCGTAGGAAATCTCGCCGGTGAGAAGCCGCAGGATCTTTCTAAGTATCAGCAGATCCCGGATCCTCGCCGACAGCGCCTGGCTTTTGACAAATCCAAGACCTGCGCAGGAAGCTGCCACCAGAAGCAGCGCGGCGGCCCGGATCATGCCGTCACCTCCCGCCGGTAAAGGGTCGTGCCTCTGCCGTCAAACACTGCCTGGACGCTTCCGGCCTTCGGCGTTCCCACCAGCACCACATACCGCTCAAACACATGCTCCTCCACCAACCGGGACAGCAGCGGTTTTTTCCGCACGTCCTCCATGGAATTTCCATGTACTGTGGCAAGAATTTTGCAGCCGCAGTTGATCACTGCTTCCAGCGCCCGGATATCCTCGCTGGCGCCAATCTCATCCACCGCCACCACCTCCGGCGACATGGAGCGGATCAGCATCATCATTCCCTCCGCCTTGGGGCAGCAGTCCAGCACGTCTGTGCGGATGCCCACGTCATTCTGGGCCACCCCAAGATAACAGCCTGCAATCTCGCTGCGCTCATCCACAACGCCCACCGTCAGACCAGGACAGTCCCCGGCGCCGTCAGAGATCTGCCGGATAATGTCCCGAAGCAGTGTAGTCTTGCCGCAGCGGGGCGCCGATACGATCAGCGTGTGACAGAAGGCTCCCTTCTCGATCAGATAAGGAAGCACCTTGTCCGCACACCCTTTCTGCTGATGGGCCACGCGCACGTTGATGCAGGAAATGTGACGGATCCCTTTTACTTTTTCATCCTCCAGAACCGCTTTTCCGGCGATCCCTACCCGATGGCCTCCCTGTACGGTGAGAAATCCCTGGCGCAGCTCGTCCTCATAAGCATACAGTGAATAATTTCCTATGTATTCCATGGTCTCTCTTACATCCTCCGCCTGAATCTGATATGCTGTCTTTGCTTCTCTCACAAGCGTTCCCTCTTCTGTGACAAAAAACTCTTCTCCGGAATAGATCAGCAGCAGGGGACTGCCAACTCTCAGGCGGATCTCGTAGACCTTCGCCATGTCGAGGGAGGCGCGCTCCATGATCCTGCGTACTTTTCCGGAGAAGAGACGGATCAGTTCTTTGTGTTCCAATGCGCTCACCTCTTATTTTCAGTATATGGGTGAAGGCGGGGTTTTATGTGTGGTTTTTGGGACGGACCGGCACCGGCCGGCAAAGGAGCCGCCCAGGGAGGGGTGTCCAAAAGGTGGGCGGGCGGTGCAGTATCGGGTGCTCACTCCGACATTCGGACAGGGCAGGGCGGGATGTTCGGCATTCGCAGAGCGGCGGTTCTGTTGTTTCTTGCGGGTTGTTTTGTCCGCTCTGTGCCTGCCGGACATCCCGCCCTGCCCTGTCCGCCTGTAGTCGCATGCACCCGATATCTGCACCGCCCGCCCGCCTTTTGGACGCACCCTCCCTGGGCGGCTCCTTTGCCGGCCGACGCCGGTCCTGGTTGTGGCGGCGTGGGAGTGAGGGCGGGTGGGAATGGGCCGATCCGAGGGGACGAAAATCCGTGAAGGCGTGGCGGCGTGAGAGCGGGGGCGGGAGGGAATGGCAAAATTTTTTTGGAATGAGGGGGACGGGGTTCGTAGTATGTATTGGTGGTTTTGAGTATGGAAAGCAGTTTGAAAATTGTTTTCTATAGGATGTGCGTCGTAGAATATAGGGCATCTCAAAATAAGAAGTATTCGTGCGTGTCTGATTATTCGCTTCTGCAAATTGTGACGTATAATTTGCAGAAGGAATTTTCAAACATGATTTATTATTTTAATTTCCAGTTCTTCTTGTTGGCTGGTCCAGACTGCGGCCTGGTAGCCGGGGTGGGGTTCGAAGTAGTGGCAGAAGCCTGTTTTGTTCTCTGTTCCGATGGTTTGGGGGAGGGCGGTTCCCAGCCATTTGGCGTAGCTTTCTTCTTTGGTCCAGATTTTGTAGAAGAGTTCTTTGCGCTGGTCTTCACCGGCCTGGAGCAGACTGGTCTGGTCTGCTTTCGTGTAATAGCGTCTGGCGATGCGCAGGTAGTCTGCCTGGAGGCGCTGCTGGATGTCCAGGCCCAGGGGGGCGGCGCCGAATCCGCAGGCGGCCAGATGGCCGGAGTGGCTGATGTTGAAATGGATCTGGGGATGGTGTATCAGGGTTGGCTTGCCCCAGGGGTTTCTTTCTGTAGCTAATTGTTCCTGTTTTTCTTCTTCGCTGTCCCAGTGGACGCCGTACCATCGGGCGGCGCCAAGGGCCAGCAGTTCTTTGCCTGCCGCTGAGAGGAGCCGGGCCTGTTCTTTTTTGCTGACGGTGGTTTCGTTGATGATTACCTGTCGGATGAGTATTTTTATCATGGTCCTGCTCCTTATCTTTGAATTTTCTCGTGCAGTAACAGTTCAGCATTGCTGAACGATTACACGCTTCGCGATGCACAGAAACTGCATTTCATGCAGTTTCGCGCTGGAGGCCTCGGGATTTTCGCACATTCTGTGCGAAAACACCTCGCGGGGTAGTGGCAGGCTGAACTGTTACCTCGTGTAACAGTTCAGCATTGCTGAATAGTTACATTTTCTTTGAAATGTGGTAAAATAGCTGTTGCAAAACTTTACCCAGGAGGAAAATCGATGAATACTGAAAATATGGTGCTCCGTACCGCGTCGGTGGACGATGCCGGGGAGCTTTTGGCGATTTATGAGCCTTATGTGAGAAAGACGGCGATCACCTTTGAATATGACGTGCCGTCCCGGGAGGAATTTGCCCGGAGGATCGCAAATACGCTGCAGAAATATCCGTACCTTGTGGCGGAGCGGAATCATGAGCTCCTTGGCTATGCCTACACGGGGCCGTTTGTGGGACGGGCCGCCTACGGCTGGGGCGCTGAGGTCTCGATCTATGTGCGGGAGGACTGCAAAAAGCAGGGAATCGGAAGGCTGCTTTATCATGGCATCGAGGAAGTGTCCCGGGCGCAGAATATCCTGAACCTGAACGCCTGTATCGGAAATCCAGAGGTGGAGGACGAATATCTGACCAAAAACAGTATTCAGTTTCACGCTCACCTCGGCTACCGTATGGTGGGAAATTTCTATAAATGCGGGTACAAATTCGGCCGCTGGTACCATATGGTCTGGATGGAGAAGATCATCGGGCATCATGTGCCGGATCCGGCGCCGGTAATCCCGTTTCCGAAGCTTCCCGCCGAAGCGCTGCAAAACGCCGGAATATGCGTGAAACCTACTCTTCCTTCTTTAACTCCGGCATAACTGTGCGAAGCATGGTCACAAAGCAGGCGGTTCCGCCGATAAAATTTGAGATTGGCTCCGCCAGGAACACGCCCATCACGCCCAGTCCTCCCACTCTCGGCAGGATCAGGGTCAGCGGCACCACGATCACCACTTTCCGCAGCATGGAAAAGAATACCGCGTACTTTGCCTTGCCCAGAGCGGTAAACGCGTTCTGTCCTGAAAACTGCAGGGCCATCATAAAGAAGCCGAAAAAGTAAACATGGATCGCCGGCACCGCTTTTTCCAGAAGCGCCGCGTCCCGGTTAAAAATACCGATAAAGATCTTCGGGAACAGGAAGATCAGTCCCCAGATGATCAGTGTATAAATAATGCAGACCCAGGCGGTAAACCAGATTCCCTGGCGCACTTTCTTGTACTGCCGCTCTCCGTAATTGAAGCTCAGCACCGGAGACGAGCCGCTGGTCAGTCCGTTGGCCGGTGTCTGGGCAATCTCACGGATGGAGTTTAAGATGGTCATGATGCTGATATACATATCGCCGCCGAACTGCTGCAGCGTGGAATTGCAGGTCACCTGCACCAGACTGTTGGTAAAGGCCATGACAAAGGAGGAAAGCCCCAGAGCCATAATGTTTTTCACCCGCACCGCGGAAAGCTTCAGCGAGTCTTTTTTCAGCCGCAGCGCCGCCTGTCTGCCTGTGAGAAATTTCAGCACCCACACGGCGGAAAGAAGCTGAGACAAAGCCGTCGCTGTGGCCGCGCCCCGCACGCCCATCCGGAAGACAAAAATAAACAGCGGGTCAAGCACGATATTTACAAACGCGCCTAAAAACACAGTCATCATACCAATCTTCGGAAATCCCTGGCTGTTGATATATGGGTTCATTCCAAGGGCGATCATCACAGGAATGGTTCCCAGAAGATAGATGACGATATAATCCGCGGCGTATTGATACGTCACATCGCTAGCGCCGAACAGATACAGAATCGGCTTATGGAATACCAGTCCCACCGCCATCAGCACTGCGCCGGACAGCACAAGCATGACGAACGCGTTGCCCATGATACGCTCCGCTTCCTTTTCATCTCCCGCGCCCCGGGCGATGCCGCACAGAGGCGAGCCTCCCCCGAACAGATTGGTAAAGGCCGTCACCATCATGATGATCGGGAAGCAAAGGCCCAGACCGCCCAGCGCCATCTGCCCTACCTCCGGGATCATTCCTATATAAATCCTGTCCACAATGTTATACAGGAGGTTCAGAAGCTGCGCCGCAGTCAGAGGCACGGCAACCTCCAGTATATTTCTTCTCACGCTTCCTGTGGAAAAATCTGTCTGATGTACCTGCATGTTCCCCTTCTCCTTCGTATTTCCGGTGTCTTTGATTTCCTTATTATAACTTTTTTGTTTTCATTGCGCAAGCCATACCCTCTTTTTGTAACAGTTCAGCTGGCTGAATAGTTACTCTTTTGTAACAGTCCAGCCTGCCACTATTCCGCGAGGTTTTTTCGCATAGAATGTGCGAAAATCCCGGGGCCAGCAGCGCGAAACTGTATGAAATGCAGTTTCTGTGCATCGCGAAGCGTGTAATCGTTCAGCAACGTTGAACTGTTGTTACTATTCACAGCAGCCGCAAACACTTGCTGTTTGCGGCGTGAGAACGTGATTCAGGTGTGAGCGGCTCCCATTCGCGAAGCGAATTTTCATTTGAGCCGCGAAGTTACTGTGAACGACTGTGAACAGTAATGAACGGTTACCTCTTTTTTCAATTTCCCCCAGAAAAGAATTGAAATTTTTTCTTTGATATGCTACTGTTGTACAGTAACATACAGTACCGCTTTGAATTTTTGCGGTCAACGGAACATTTTCAGAAAATGTTCTGAATCATACAATCTGGAGGAGAAGTTTTATGGAAAAGTTTTTTAAACTGAAGGAAAACAACACCACCGTCTCCACGGAAATCGCCGCCGGCATCACCACGTTCTTTGCGATGTCCTATATCATCGCCGTCAATCCGTCCGTGCTGTCCGCCACCGGCATGGAGTGGGGCGCTGTTTTCCTGGCGACCATCATCGCCGCCATCATCGGAACCCTGATCATGGGACTGTTTGCCAACGTGCCCTACGCCCAGGCGCCAGGTATGGGACTGAACGCGTTCTTTACCTATACCGTCTGTTTCGGCCTGGGCTTTACCTGGCAGCAGGCTATGTCCATGGTCTTTATCTGCGGCCTGCTGAACATTCTGATCACCGTCACAAAGATCCGCAAAGTCGTCATCAAGGCGATCCCCCGGTCCCTGCAGATGGCCATCAGCGGCGGAATCGGCGCGTTTATCGCCTACCTTGGTTTCCTGAATGTAGGCGTGGTGCAGTTCAGTCCCGACGAGACCCAGCCGGCGCTGGCGGTTCCTGGAATCGCCGCCTTTGACACTCCGGTGCTTTGGGTATTTCTCATTGGTCTTGTGCTCACCATCGTTCTGACCGTCAAAAACGTGCGGGCAGGCATCCTCATCGCCATCGTACTCACGACCATCATCGGAATCCCCTTCGGCGTGACCAGAATCGGTGAAAGTATCAGCTTCACGGAAGCGGCCGCGGCCCTTCCCACTACCTTCGGAGCGATTTTTACCGCAGAGGGCCTTCCCTCTCTGTTTTCGGACACCGCAAAGATCCCGCTGGTTCTGATCACTATTTTCTCTTTCTCCATGTCCGACACCTTCGATACCATCGGAACCTTTATCGGAACCGGAAGAAAGAGCGGAATCTTCAGTGAGGAGGATGAGCGTGCCCTGGAGCAGAACACCGGATTCAAGTCCAAGATGGACAAAGCATTGTTCGCAGACGCCACCGCAACCTCCATCGGAGCCATCTTCGGCACCTCAAACACCACAACCTATGTGGAAAGCGCCGCCGGCATCGCTGCCGGAGGACGTACCGGCCTCACCTCGGTGATCACTGCCCTGTGCTTTGCGCTGAGCGCTTTTCTGGCGCCTCTGGTCAGCGCGATTCCATCCGCTGCCACCGCTCCGGTGCTGGTCATCGTCGGATGCATGATGGTATCTTCCTTCAGCGACATCGACTGGAACGACCTGTCCGAGGCGATTCCCGCGTTTTTCGCCGGAATCTTCATGGCCTTCTGCTACAGCATCTCCTACGGTATCGCCACAGGATTTATTTCCTACTGTATCGTAAAGGTCTGCAAAAAAGAAGCGAAGGATATCCACCCGATCCTTGTGGCCGTATCCTTCCTGTTCGTCCTGAACTTTATCCTGCAGGCATTCGTTTAGTCAAAAACCCCGCGAAAGGCGCGGCTTGTGTAAGCCGCGCCTTTCCCTTTAAATCGCGTGGTCTCTCTCCACACGCTTCCCGGACCAGACCATACGGGAGGTCCACTCCATCTCTTCTCCGCTCCAAAATTCATCCTCCGGCGCAAGTCCCAGCGGCAGAAAGGCCGTCATACACAGATACAGGCTTCCGGTCCCGATATATCCTTCCGCCAGTTCCGGCTGATAGCCGCAGACACCGGGCCTGAGCCAGCCATTGCCGTCGAACATATCATCCGCCGCCATCACCCGGCGCAGCGTTTCGGTCATGGCCGTGCGCACCTGCGCCGCGGGAAGCTGGGGCGGCAGAAACTTCTCCAGCGCCGCCTGCCCCAGAAGCTGAAACACGCCGAACCGGTATGCGATGGAACGTCCCAGAACCGGATAGCTTCCGTCAGGCCCGATCATCCGCTCCAGCACCTGCGCGTACCGGGACGCCCGCGCTTCCACTTTCCGCCGCAGTCCCTGATACCGCTCTTCCTGGCCAAACATCCGCATAATATCCACAAACATAGGCTGGATGACAAAGCTGTTGTAGTAATCCCAGTGAAACTCCGGTCCGTCCCCGTAAACGCCGTCTCCCAGGTACCATTCCTCAAACATGCGCACCGCATAATCGATCCGCGTGCGGTCGCAGTCCTCTTCTCCCATCACCGCCAGCGCCGTCTCCACCATGGCTGAGAAAAACAGCCAGTTGGTGGGACATGGCGTAATCCTTCTGGATTTTTTCAGGGCGGCTGTCACATACTTTTTCGTGTCCGCGTCCAGCGTTTCCCACAGCTGACGGGGCGCGCGCACGATGGCGTGGGCCAGAAACGCCGTATCCACCAACGGCTGGCCGTCCGTGTCCCCGAAATCCATATAGTCCGGGGAAGCCGGATCCGCCGCGTTCCGCAGACAGGTCCGTGCCAGAGCGCGGTACCGCTCCTGAAGCACCTTTTCCTCCCCCTCCAGGCCATCCAGTTCCAGCCACGGCGCGATGCCGTCCATGGTGCGCCCGAACGCCTCCAACGGCTGAAAAACTTTACGCTCCGGATGAAACTCCACAGGCAATTCTTTCTTCAGCCGCCGCTGCTCAAGGCTCTCCAGCACCGGCGCGGCAATGCGCAGCATCCGCTCCAGCCATTCCCGCCGGATGCAGTCTCCGGTCTTGCTCTTCTGTCCGTCCATTCTCTGTTCATCCATCATTTTTCCCCTTTTTCCATGTCATTCCCGGTCCAGAGCGTGTTTCAGCATTGATTCCTGCAATCTGCACGCATCCCTTTTCGGGCAATCCGCCCCGAAATCCGTCTGCGCAGTCCGCCACGTCTCCTGATTCCGGGTAGCTATACAGCCAGCTGAATTCTTCAGCTGGCTGAACGGTTATACGCTTTTCCCGCATTATACTCCAGATCTCACGAAAATCACATGATACATTCTGCGTTTTTCCTGACAGATTCTGCTGTCGCGTGTAATCGTCCGGCTACGAAAAACGGTTACGCTATTTTCCTTCTATACTCTCCAGCACCTGCCGCGCCTCAAAGTATCTCTCGTAAAACTGGGGATAAAAATTTTCCTTCGTCCGGTACGGCTTCACGAAAAACAGCTTCAGCAGATAAAGGTTCCAGTTTTTCCTGGTCTCCTCGTCCTCGTCCTTGTCCTGAATGACGCGCCAGGCGTCCTTAAGGAAATAATGCCAGTCGCAGATATACTGACTGTTTGTCTGGACATCCGGCGTGTCGATCCACTTTTTCACCTTTACCTTGGCTCTGTTTTTCTTTCTGCACTCGTGAACCTGAAGAAAATACTGAAAACCTCCGTCCTCATAGACGCGTCCCAGCGGAAAGATCCGGCAGATCCCCGGCCGCGCCGGATGAATCGTACATCTTCCCTCCGGACTGAGAAAGGTGCAGGCTTCCCCCGGTCCGGCCATTTTCAGGTTCGGCAGGATCATACCGTCTGCCACCTGCAGCTCGATATGCTTATCCAGCAGCAACTCAAAGCTGCAATCCAACCACCCGGTCAGCCGGAAAATATCCAGCGGATCCAGAAGGATCGAGGACCCCATCCCTCTGCAGCAGGCGGAACAGCCCTGACAGTCCCCGCAGTCCGCTTTTACCAGGTCGTTTGGTCCATACAGCCGCCCGTCCGATACTTCACTGAAATCAATCTCTCGCTCCATTGTCTCTCCCATCCTTTTTTACGCAATTCGCCGGAGACCTTTCCCCCCTTTCAGGTTTCAAAGCCTCCGGCGAAGTCTCATCCGAATTTCGCGGATGTACATTTTTCTTTCAGGAACGCCGCGAACTCGCCGCTGTCCCCTCGCTGAAATCCCCGTTTGTCCACCAGAACCATGCGTTTCTCCGGTATCCGGATCAGAAACAGGTTCTGGGTCTCCATAACCATGACCACCTGCCCATAGGGAACCTGGATCTCCACACCGGACTGAAGATTTCTTCCGCGCATCTCGTCCTCATAGAAAAACGTGTGCGTCTGCGGCTCGCAGTGGAACAGCTCCTGATTGTTGGCATAGGTTGTATTTGCCGTCTTCTTCGGCATACGGATGACCCAACTGCCCACAAACAGTACAATGACCACATACATGAGTGTATAGATCAGTGAAAAAGAACGGGTAATCAGATTTCCCGCCAGAAAAAGCACAAAGAGTACAGCCACGGCAGCTCCGTACACCACGAAGCTTTTTCTCAGCGTGCGCCTGTACATTTCCTTCAGATTTTCTTTGTTCTGTACGCTGATATTTTCAAATTTGCAGTTCATAGCATCTCCAGGCTGCAGCGGTTATCTGCCGCAGCAGTATTTGTATTTCTTTCCGCTGCCGCAGGGACATGGATCGTTGCGCCCGATCTTTTTGCCTTTTACCACGGTACCGGACTTCTTCTGCTCCACATACAGCGCTTTCTTCTTCTCCGGAGTGAAGATTTCGTCCCACATGGGCAGGTTGTACAGCCAGTCTGCCTTTGCGTCCACCATATTCTTGTACAGCAGCTCTTTGTCGAAGGCCAGTGTCACCTCTGTGTTCTCGTCCATCTCCTCGATGGGGTTCGGAATCTTCAGGCTGTCGTTGATGCCGTCCAGAAAGCCGGCCATCGTCATTACGCTGATGTTATACTTGTCCGCCAGCTCTTTTACGGTTCCTTTTACCACCTCGTCCGGGTTTGTCAGAAGCTGCTCATAGATTCCTTTTTCAATCAGGAAGTAATCGGTCCAGAATTTCTGAAGCTGGTTTTTGTCCGTCTCCTGATTATAGGCCATATCACGCCAATCCTGTAATAAACTCATGTTCTCAACCATCCTTTATCATTTCTTGCAAAAAATATCTGCCGGAAAGCTTCCGGCAGATATAGTATAAACGATACGGATTTAAAATGCAAGATTCTATTCTTTTTCTTTCGGATAACCCTTGCCCCAAGGTTACTGTTCACAGCCGTTCACAGTAACTTCGCGAATGGGCGCCTCTCACACCCGAATCACATTCTCACGCCGCAAACAGCAAGTGTTTGCGGCTGCTGTGAAGCAAACGTCCGGTTCGAACCTGCGGACCGTTACGCGTCCTCTCCGTCTTCGCTCTCTTTTGGATGTTCAATTTTCTTTACCACGGTATTCTCTACCCGGTGATCTTTCACCTTGACTACCTTGATGATCAGATCCGGCGTTTCCATCTCAAACTGGCTGCCGTCGTCGGGAACCGTTCCCAGCTCTCCGAAAATGTAGCCGCCGAACGTATCGTACTCATCCAGCGGAAGTTCCACATCCAGCGCCTCCGCTACATCGTCCAGCTGCGTGGTGCCAAGAATCTTCCAGGTATCGTCGGACACCTGCTCGATCTCCTGCTGGCGGTCCGCCTCCTGCTCCTCGGAAAGGTCGCCGACCAGTTCCTCGATCAGGTCGCGCACGGTAATGATACCTTCCATTCCGCCATACTCGTCCAGAACCACCGCGAAGAAGTTTCCGCTCTTTTTCATGTTCTGGAACAGAGTGGACGCCTTGACGTTCTCCGGCACGAAATACGCCGGCTTGATGGCCTCGCGCATGATGATCTCGTGGTTTTTCTCTCTCAGCCGGAAATAATCCTTGGCGTCAAGGATTCCGATGACATCATCCACATCTTCGCCGCAGACAGGGTAATAAGAATGTCTGCTCTCGTGGATGATTTCTTCCCACTCATCGATGCTCTCGTCCATCCACAGCATGGATACGTCTGTACGGTGCGTACAGATTTCCTCCACGGAAATATCGTTAAACTCAAAGACGTTCTGAATCAGTTCCTTTTCTTCGCAGTCGATGGCGCCTTTTTCGCTTCCTGCGTCCACCATCATACGGATCTCTTCTTCCGTCACCTCGTCTTCCTTCTCGTTGGGGTCAATCCCAAGCAGACGGAGCACGCCGTTGGTGGAACAGGTCAGAAGCCATACCAGCGGGGCGAAGATTTTTGAAACCACCGTAATCATCCCGGAAAGACCCAGGGAGATGGCCTCTGTCTTTTTCATCGCCACACGCTTCGGCACAAGTTCACCGAAAATCAATGTAACATAAGATAAAATCAAAGTGATAAGGACAACTGCAATCGTATCCAGCGTCTTCTCCGGAATCGGCACGCCCATGGACAACAGCCACGCGACCAGCGGCTCCGAGAAATTATCCGCCGCAAACGCACTGCCCAGAAATCCTGAGAGGGTGATGGCAACCTGAATCGTCGCCAGGAAACGGGAAGACTGAGATGTCAGCTTCTGGAGCCGTATGGCCTTTTTGTTTCCCTCACTCACCATTTTTTCGAGCTTCGTGTCATTAACTGAAACCACCGCAATCTCAACACACGCGAAAACTGCGTTGATTGCAATCAATACGATCTGCAGTATTAGACTGCCTGCTATGTCACCGTCCAAGAAAATCATTCCTCCTAAATATGTTTTTTTGTTTTTTAATAGTTATCTTATAGCAAAACCACTTCTCTGTCAAGAATAATTTACGCGTTTTTCAGGAACGCCTCATATCCCTTTTCTGTCTCGTATACGTCTGCCTTTGAGGTGATTTCCCACGGCGCGTGCATATTCAGCACCGCAACACCGGAGTCGATCACTTCCATTCCGTACTGCGCCAGAATGTAAGCGATGGTTCCGCCGCCGCCCACGTCCACTTTTCCAAGTTCCGCCGTCTGCCAGGTCACGCCGGCGTCGTCCAGGATCCTGCGCAGGTCGCCAAGATACTCGGCGTTTGCGTCGTTGGAGCCGGATTTTCCTCTTGCTCCGGTAAACTTATTGAAGACCATACCTTTTCCGAAGAACGCCGAGTTTTTCTTTTCGAAAGCCTGGGCGAACAGCGGATCGTAGCCTGCGCTCACGTCGGAGGACAGCATTCTGGAGTTTGCCAGACATCTGCGCAGCTTCAGCTCAGAGTAATCTCCTGCCAGGTTCATCAGCTCCGCCAGTACGTTTTCAAAGAATCTGGAATGCATTCCGGTAGCGCCCACGCTTCCGATCTCCTCTTTATCCACCAGCAGGCAGCAGGAGGTCTTCTTTGTTCCGGTCACTTCCAGCATTGCCGCCAGCGAAGTGTACGCGCATACACGGTCGTCCTGGCCGTAAGCCATGATCATGCTGGCGTCCAGACCTGTCTCACGGGCTTTTCCTGCCGGCACGATCTCCAGCTCCGCGGACAGAAAATCCTCTTCCTCGATGCCGTATTTCTCATTCAGCAGCTTCAGCGTCATTGCCTTCACCGCGTCTTTCTCCTCGCCGTCCAGCGGCTGGCTGCCTACCAGCAGATCCAGATTTTCACCCTCGATGACCTTGGCCGCCTTTTTCTCCATCTGCTCGCCGGACAGGTGTACCAGAAGATCTGTCACACAGAATACCGGATCCTTCTCGTCCTCGCCGATGACTACGTCCACAACGGTTCCGTCCTTTTTCGCAACGACTCCGTGGATCGCCAGCGGCAGGGTTACCCACTGATACTTCTTGATTCCGCCGTAATAATGTGTGTCCAGATAAGAGAATCCCGTATCCTCATACAGCGGATTCTGTTTTACGTCCAGACGCGGGGAATCGATGTGCGCGCCCAGGATGTTCAGACCGTCGGTCAGCGGCTTGCTTCCCAGCTGAAACAGCACGATAGATTTTTTCATGCACACAGCGTATACCTTGTCTCCGGAATGCAGCGGCGTGTTGTTCTTGATGCAGTCCTGCAGGTCCACATAGCCTGCCGCTTCCGCCTGGCGGATGATCTCCGTCACGCACTCGCGCTCTGTCTTGCCCTTATCCAGGAAATCCCGGTAAGCGTCGCAGAGCTTGTTCATTTTCTTCAGTTCTTTCTTTTTGTAGTCGTTCCATGATGTCTTTCTTTCCATTGTACATGTTCTCCTTTTTTTCTTTTTCCTGCGCGGCAGCATATCTGAACATCCGTTTCTTCGGAAATGCTTCTCTCTGCTCCGGCAGGGATGCTTTCGCGCAACCGTACAGCTTTGCTGAACGATCATGCTTCGTAACACTTCAGTCTGCCACCATCCCGCGAGGTGTTTTCGCACAGAATGTGCGAAAATCCTGAGGCCTGCAGCGCGAAACTGCATGAAATGCAGTTTCTGTGCATCGCGAAGCGTGTAATCGTTCAGCAACGCCAAACTGTTACCATGCTTCTGCGCAGCACCTGTGAAAAAACCAAAACCTGTCACCGCGCCGGCACTTTGGTCTGTAGCGGTTCCGATGAACCGCCGCTTTGGTTCTCTCACAGATGCTGCGCCGCTCACACCTGAACCTGGTTCTTACGCCACAAAAATCAAACGTTTGCGGCTGCTTTGAATCGTAACGATATCACCGCATTTCATTCAGGATCTTCTCCACCTTTTCGTAAATCACCTCCGGCTCCACAGCTGCGCAGAACCTGCCGTTTTCGTAGAGGATTTTTCCGTCGATCATCGTCATGCAGACATTCTGCTTGCTGCCGCTGTACACAAGATTCTTTCTTGGGTCTGACAGCGGACGCATATTCGGCTGCCTTTGATCGATCATGATCAGGTCCGCCTTCTGTCCCACGGTCAGCGTCTCGCACTGGGTAAGTCCCATGGCCCGCGCTCCGTTGACGGTCGCCATATGAAGAACCTCCTTGGCCGGCACCGCCGCCGCGTCCTGCTCCCGCAGCTTGGCAAGGCCTGTGACCAGGAACATTTCCCGGAACATGTCCAGACAGTTATTGCTGGCCGGACCGTCGGTCCCCACTGCAACCGGAATGCCCCGCCGCAGAAGATCAGCGACCGGCGCGATGCCGCTGGCCAGTTTGGCGTTGGACCCCGGACAGGTTACCGCGTAAAGGCCTCTCTGACGAAAGATATCAAAATCCTCCTCCTGCAGCCAGATACAGTGATAACCGCCACCGCCGTGATCGAACAATCCCAGATCGTCCATCACCTGGGTAGGCGTCTTTCCGTACCTGCCGACACACTGGCGAACCTCCCTCTCCGTCTCGGAATTGTGAGCAAATACCGGCGCACGAAGCCGGTGGGCCAGATCTGCCAGCGCTTCCATTTTGTCCCGGCTGGTGGTGTACTCCGCGTGAAAACCCAGGCGGTAGCTGACCAGATCCCCCGGCTGGTTCCAGAGACGGTAGCACCGCTCCTCGTCGGCCACCGACTGACAGAAATCGTTCATAGCGCCCACAAGGACAGTCCGAAAGCCAAAATCTCTGGACGCCTCTCCCACCGCGTCGGGGCTCAGATACATATCAAACGCCGCGGTGATGCCGCTGGTCAAATACTCCAGAAACGCCAGCTGCGCCAGCCAGTAGATCTTTTCCTCATCCAGCTTCGCCTCCATGGGAAATACCTGGCGGTTCAGCCATTCGTCCAGCGGAAGATCGTCGGCGTAAGAACGCAGGAAGGTCATGGCTGAGTGGGTGTGAGCGTTTTTAAATCCCGGCAAAAGCAGATTGCCACTGGCGTCAATGGACCTCTCGAAAGGACCCATGGCCGAAAGCTGTTCCTCGTTCAGAGCAGCGCCTGCATAGGAAATCCTGTCGTTCTCCACATGAAGCTCACCTGGAAACGCCGGGCGGTCCTCCTCCATGGTGAGGATCCACGCGTTTGAAATCCTAAGCTTCATTCTGGCCGCCTCCTTTCTGCTTCCTTTTTTCACGCTCCCATTTTCCGGATACTCTCCGTCACCAGGCTGCAAAACAACGGCGCCACCCGGTCGGCTGCCTCCTGAACCTCCTGGTGGGACAGCGGCTGGTCGGTCATGCCGCAGGCCAGATTGGAAATGCAGGAAATCCCGCAGATCTTCATGTCCATATGATTTGCCGCCACTGCCTCGCAGGCGGTACTCATTCCCACGGCGTCCGCGCCGAGGATCCGGCACATCTTCACCTCGCTGGGCGACTCGAAATTCGGTCCGGTCAGCTGAAGGTATGTTCCTTCCCGCAGGGTGATCCCAAGATCTTTGGCCGTCTGTCTCAGAATCTTTTGAAGCTCCCGGTCATAAATCTGGCTCATGTCCGGGAATCTTGGCCCCAGACGTTCTGAATTGGGCCCGATCAGCGGAGATGGCACGAAGCTTGCGATCTGGTCGGTGATCATCATAAAATCACCCGCCTGGAAATCGTAATTCACGCCGCCCGCCGCATTGGTCAGGAATAAGATCTCCGCCCCCATCCTGCGCATCAGCCGGACGGGGAGCACCACCTGCTCCATGGGATAGCCTTCGTAGAAATGTACCCGTCCCTGCATCATCACCACAGGCGTCTGGCCGATGTGGGCAAACACAAACCTGCCTTTATGCCCCTGCACCGTGGATACGGGGAACCCTTCGATTTCCTGATAGGGGATCTCTCCTTCCGAAGGAAACCGCTCCGCAAAATCGCCAAGTCCCGAACCCAGGATCAGCGCCACTTTCGGCTTGAATGGAATCCTGGCTTCGCAGGATCTGTAACACTTTTCAATGTTTTCATAAATCGGTTCCATTGCACACCTCCTGCCG
Organism: Fusicatenibacter sp.; assembly: GCA_017887445.1. Classification (GTDB taxonomy): domain Bacteria; phylum Bacillota; class Clostridia; order Lachnospirales; family Lachnospiraceae; genus Fusicatenibacter. The sequence continues at coordinate 377 of JAGHIA010000175.1, read as the reverse complement.
TGTTCCGGATGGGGAACACGTCCGAAAATATCTTGTACCCATTATATCCGATTCTTCTCTAAAACACAAGGGGGCGGACGAAAGGACGAAAGCGGTGCAGGGCCGGCGGCGTGGGAGGCTGGCGGGCGGCTGTGGGGCGGCGGAAAATCTAAACGTGCCGGAGACGTTCCGGACGGGGCAGGCGAAGGACTTCATGTCCTGAGCCTGAGGCGCACTGAACCGGGAAATCATAAAGATTTCCTGGTGAATTGCGCCGGTCCCCGTCCGGAACGTCTCCGGCACGTTTAGATTTTCCGCCGCCCCACAGCCGCCCGCCAGCCTCCCACGCCGCCGGCCCTGCACCGCTTTCGTCCTTTCGTCCGCCCCCTTGTGTTTTA
>JAGHIA010000174.1 GCA_017887445.1 Fusicatenibacter sp. | reverse complement strand
TTCGTGATATTATTGTAATTCGTCAAACAGAATGTTTTTTACAGGCTTACTGCTGCAGCGTTTCTCCCGCCGCCACCTGGGCCAGCAGGGATTTGGCATGATCCACGGTGGAGGTGTCCGGCACCATAACATACACGGAGGAACTCATGGAATAAGGAACCTGGCTGTCGCCGGTGCCGTCCACGCTGTAGCTTACCACGTTCCAGCTGCCGCCGCCGGCCAGCTGGTCACGGACGATTTCCGCGATCGTGTCGTAAGGAACATTTGTCTCCATACATCCTGTGGCGCTGTCCAGCACGGAGGTGTAGTTGGCGAGGATGGAAGGACTGGTGGCCTTGTTCAGAACACCCTGGATGACTGCCATCTGATTTTTGCCCCGCTGTCTGTCGCCGGAGGCAAAGGCGTAGCGCTCCCGGCAGAAGGCCAGCGCTTCGTCGCCGTTGACGGAATTCCAGCCTTCGTTGAAGTGATAGCCGGAAACATTTCCGGTGTTGAAGGTGTAATCAGAATAAACCTCGATACCGCCCAGGGCGTTGATGATATCCACAAAACCGTTAAAGTTTACACGGAAGTAATAATCCACCGGAACCTCATAGAGCATGGAAAGCGTATCCATGCTGACCTGTACGCCGTAAATCCCCGCGTGCGTCAGCTTGTCCGGTACGCCGTTGGAGATGGACAGTGGTACATAGTAGTCACGGGGCGTGGACAGCAGAAGAACCTGGCGGGTATTGGTGTTGATGCTGGCGAGGATGTTTACGTCGCTGCGGCTGCGGGAGGGGAGGGTGGACGCCCGGGTGTCGCTTCCGCTGATGTAAATGTTGATGACAGGATTCTCGTTAAGGTCCTGAACCGTGGTGGTGGTCAGTTCGCTGGTCTCCTGGACGGCGGATTCAATGTTCTCTGTGGTAAGCGCGCGGATCTGGGAGGGAAAATCGGCGTAACCGTCAAATTCCTCAAACAGGTCCAGATATGCGTTGTTCAGCACCAGCGCGTCGACTTCATGGTTTCTCAGGCCGTCGGCCAGCTGGGTCAGTCCGGCGTATTCGGAAGTCCGAATGGTGGTTCCCAGCTGTTCGTTGATCCGCGCAACGACGGTATCGGTGTTTTCACGGTCAAGAGTGCTGAGAATACCGAAGGAATAACCGGAGGCATCGGTAAGAGTCTGCGCCGGGTCGTCGGTCCGCACATAGACGGAAACGTTGGAAATCTCTGTTTTTGTTCCGGCAATGGCTTTCAGCGCCGATTGGGTCTGGAACAGATAGATCCCGGCTACGGCAAAAATCCCAATGCAGATCAGGAACCACAGGCTTCCGAAGACGAAAGGGATTCGTTTCCGGAAATTTCTGGTCAGGGTGAAGGTGATCAAAATTGCAATCACACAGGCGCCTGCCGCAACAAACAGATAGACGCTTGTGAGCATCTGCGTCAGCGAGAGCAGATACAGAAACGCGCCTGCAGCGGCGAGCAGCAGCAGGGACAGGACGATTCCGGGAATTGGCTGCGCTTTTTTTGATTTTTTCGTTCTGGATGAACTCATGATATGATCCTTTCTCTTTTGTCACTATCTATGGTTTGGAAGCGCGGGCCAGAGGTTCATGCAGAACAGGCGTTTTCTGCAGGAACCTCTGGGGCAGCTTCTGGCCTCTATTATAGCCGTACTTTGTGCGGTTGTCCAGTGAACGATTTTTCAATGCTCCACGATCCGTCTCACATAAACGTCCCTGTATTCCGAGGGAGTCATCGAGGTCAAAGACTTATAAATCCGGATAAAGTTATGATAATCGGAAAATCCCAGGGAATTGGAGATGTCGCTGACGGTGAGATTGGTGTCCGCAAGAAGAAAATTGGCGCGCTCAATTTTCTGACTGAGAATATAGTGTTTGAGGCTGACGCCGGAAAATTTTTTGAAATACCGGGACAGGTACTTGTCATTGTAGCCGAAATGGCGGGCAATGGTGGAAACCTTCAGATCGTCATTGATGTAGTAGTTGACGTAATCAATGATGTCGTTGTATAGCTGTTTTCTGGCGTTTGTAAAGCCGTTTTCTTCTCGGGAAAGCAGAAACCGGTGTTGGTTGACAATTTCACAGACGATCAGCGTCGCCATGTAATTCAGATACGGGGCGTCGTATCCGGAGCGGACGCAGTCCTGCAGCTGACGCATCAGAAGGAGCGGCTTCTGGGGGTGGAGCAGACGGCCGTGAAACGGCAGGGAAGCAATGCCCCGCAGGTTTGCGGCGGCGCCGGCGGCTGCCTCGGAATCTGAGAGGGAAGCCGGGCAGGAAAAACGCATCCAGTAGTAGCTGCAGCTGGCCGGCATAAGGCTGTCAGACTTGCTCCGGGGTGGGAACTTCTGCGGTGGCAGGGAAGGGTGAAGGAGCAGATATTCGCCGGGGGAGACGGTACAGCGGGTATTTTTGTACTGCAGATACAGTGTGCTTTCGGTTGCCACGATAAGTTTAAAGTCTCTGGCGTTTGGCGGATGGTGTGTCTGAACCGATGATACCGCTTCGCATTTTCCTGTTTTTTTAAACTGAAAAGGTGACTGGATGTCAAGTCGGTAGGAAAAACAAAGTTGGTGCATAGCTGATGTCCTCCGGTCGGTAAGGTATGGCAGTGTATCATTCCCATTTTTTCAAATATTATGCTGAAAATGAAAGAATCACAAGGAATATTGCAAAAGAAGTCACATTAAACAACAAAAAGTATGAAAATGTTACATATAATAAAGCGTTGAATTGGCAAATGTTGGAAATTATGAAAATATATAAAACGATATGGAAAGCGGACACAACAAATAGTGTCTGTTTGCGAGGAGTCAGGCAGTAACCGTTTGGCATGTCACCGGCCCGCCAGGTGTTTCAGACCGTGTTTGAACATCCCCAACGGAACGGTTCCGCCGGGCAAAGTGTGAAGATGTTTTCTTGAATTTTTTCCGCAGGCATGATACTATAATCAAAAGAAAAAGGGAAGGAATGTGACGGATGGCAACCCGTCACAAAGGTACAGGATTATGGTAGATGTAACTGCATTAGGGGAGGTACTGATCGATTTTACCCCGTACGGTGTGTCCGAGGGAGGACAGGCGCTGTTTGAACAGAACCCGGGCGGCGCGCCGGCGAATGTGCTGGCGGCTGTGGCGCGGCTTGGAGGAACGGCGGCGTTTATCGGCAAAGTAGGCGACGATATGCACGGAAAGCTCCTGAGAGAGACGCTGGAAAAAGAGGGGATCGACGTGCAGGGCATGATCGAGGACCCGGACTACTTTACGACGCTGGCTTTCGTGGCACTGAAAAACGGCGAGCGCAGCTTCTCTTTCGCGCGGAAACCGGGCGCGGATACTCAGCTTCGGAAAGAGGAGATTCCCATGGGCGTCATCCAGAACACGAAGATCTTCCACTGCGGATCCCTGTCTCTCACCGACGAGCCGGCGAGAAGCGCGACCATGTACGCGGTGGAGGAAGCGAAAAAAGCCGGAGCGCTGATTTCCTATGACCCCAACTACCGTCCGCTGCTGTGGAACAGCGAGGAGGAAGCCAAGAAATATATGCGTTCTATGATCCCTTACGCGGACATTATGAAAATCTCCGACGAGGAGACTGCGCTGCTGACGGACTGCGAGGACCCGAGGGAGGCGGCGGAGGCGCTGCTGAACCAGGGCGTAGGCTGCGTGGTAGTCACCCTTGGCGGCGACGGGGCGCTTCTGAAAACAAAGCAGATCGAAGTGCAGGAGAAAGGAAAGACACGCCAGGTTGTGGACACCACAGGAGCGGGAGATTCTTTCTGGGGCGGACTGCTTTACCAGCTGGCGCAGAACGATGAGAAGCCGGAGACACTGACAGCGGAGAACGCAAAAGTATATGTAAACTTTGCCAACGCGGTGGCAGGACTTTGCGTGGAGCGCCGCGGCGCGATCCCGGCTATGCCGGCGATCGAGGAAGTTTTGAAGCAGTTATGAAACTTGTATTAGCAGCAGTCAATGCAAAGTACATCCATTCGAACCTTGCGGTGTATACCCTGAGCGCCTATGCCAAAACCATGGGCGTTCAGGTGGAAATCGCAGAGTATACGATCAATCAGCAGAAGGATGAGATCCTTAAGAGTCTTTTCCGGAAGCAGCCGGATGTGCTTTGCATTTCCTGTTATATCTGGAATATTTCTTATGTGGAGGCTCTGGTGCGGGAGCTGGCGAAGGTGCTGCCGGAAACAGAGCTGTGGCTTGGCGGCCCGGAAGTGTCTTACCGGGCTGTTTCCATGCTGGAAAAGCACCCGTGCCTTCGCGGGATCATGAAAGGCGAGGGAGAGAAGACCTTCGCGGAGCTGGCGCTGGCGTATCAGACCGCCATGGAAACCTTCCATGGGGAAGGACTTGGGGAATCTCTGCAGAAAATCGCAGGAATCTCCTGGCGGGGCAGGGACGGGGGGATCCACGACAACCCCTGGCGGCCGGTGATGGATCTGAGCGAGGTTCCGTTCCCCTATGAGGATCTGGACCGGTTTTCCAACCGTATCCTCTATTATGAATCCAGCCGCGGCTGTCCTTTTTCCTGCAGCTACTGCCTGTCCTCCATTGACAAGAAGCTGCGGTTCCGCTCCCTGGAACTGGTGAAGAAGGAACTGCAGATGTTTCTGGACCATCAGATCCCGCAGGTGAAATTTGTGGACCGGACGTTTAACTGCAAAAAAGAACACGCCATGACCATCTGGCAATATCTGGCGGAACACGACAACGGCGTCACAAATTTTCATTTTGAGATCGCCGCGGACCTGCTCACAGAGGATGAGCTGGAACTTTTGCGCACGCTGCGTCCGGGACTGATCCAGCTGGAGATCGGCGTGCAGTCCACAAACCCGGATACGATCCGGGAAATCCACCGGCGTATGGATTTTGGAAAGGTGTCTTCGGTGGTGGAGCGCATCCGTGAGGGACGGAACATCCATCAGCATCTGGACCTGATTGCAGGGCTGCCCTATGAGGATTATGAAAGCTTTCGCCGTTCTTTTTTGGATGTGTACCGGCTGAAGCCGCAGCAGCTGCAGCTGGGATTCCTGAAAGTGCTGAGCGGTTCCTATATGGCGGAGCATACCGGAGACTACCAGTGTCAGTATCAGGACCAGGAGCCTTACGAGGTGCTGTCTACCCGCTGGCTTCCTTACCGGGATGTTCTGCGGCTGAAAGCCGTGGAGGAGATGGTGGAGGTTTACTACAACAGCAGCCAGTTTCACTATCTGCTTGGTCTGGCGGAGCAGCGGTATGAGAACATGTTTGACTTTTTCCAGCAGCTGGGAGAGTTTTATGAGCGAAACGGCTACGACGGTCTCTCCCATACCAGGATCCGCAGGTATGAGATCCTTCTGGAGTTTTTTGAGGAGAAACAGCTGGCCGGGCGCGGGATCTGCCAACAGCTGGCGCTGATGGACCTGTACGCGAGGGAGAATCTGAAATCCAGACCGGCCTTCGCGCCGGATACGGCCAGGTATAAAGAGGAAACGTACCGTTTTTATCAGAGGGAGGAACGGGAACCCAGGTATCTGAAGCATTATCAGGGGTACCAGTGGAAACAGCTGATGCGCATGACCCATCTGGAAATATTTACCGCAGAGGAAACCGGAGCGTGTTTGAACATTCTGCCCACAAACTGTGGCGTACATCCTGAGGAAAGCGATTCGCAAACCCGCTCCGAGGCGGGCGGCGGGACAGCCTTTTTGTTTGACTATCGGACACGGGATCCGCTGACGGGAAACGCAGCTATCACACAGATTCCCTGGGTGAAAAAGCAGGACGGTTGTTAGGCGTTTCACTGCCGAGACGCAGCCGTCACACAGATTCTCTGGGAAGAACTGAAGAGCGGGTCTGAGCGGAAAACAGATATCCTTTGAGGGGCGCCCTGGAGCATGTTTGAAAATTGCTTTCGGCAAGATGTGCGTCACAGTTTGTGGGGAATTTGTTCCAAAACCAGGAGGCGTAGCGGGCTACGCTGACTGATTTTGGGGCAAATTCCACGCAAAGTGGGGCGTGCAGATTGCGGGAATGAATTTTCA
>JAGHIA010000173.1 GCA_017887445.1 Fusicatenibacter sp. | reverse complement strand
CAAAAAAGTCCTCAAAAGTCAGACTTTTGGGGACTTTTTCTTTGCACCGGACGGGATACCGTTTTTCGATAAGCACTCGACTTAACATGACTGTCAACAGGCTTTTGAGCATCCAACGGAATTACCCAACTGCGCCCTTTTTTCCTGACGCCTTCAATCCTGCCTTGCTTACAAAGCTCGGATATGCGGCGTTCGCTGATATTCCAAAGCACTGCCGCTTCTTTTATAGTCATAATATCCGCCATCTTTCCCTCTTTTTCGCCACGCTGGGGGCGCCAATGAATTTCACATAATTGTCTCATCGTAAATACAATCGCTGACCAGATGACACAATCGTTTTCATTTAATTCTATACTGCCTGTTCCATATATTTTCGGTAAACTTCCTCGTCGCTGTCCCTGCCGTCATCCTGCTTCAAAATTCCGCAGATTTTGCGAACAGACACAAGATCTTCCTCCAATAAATCCGCAATCTGGTCTTCCGAAAAACCCTTCACTGTCATTTTTCGCAGCATAGAGATCAGCTTTAACTGCTCCCCCTTTTGTATTCCTTTTTGTATTCCTTCGTGCATTCCTTTCTGAATACCTTCCTTTTCACCATCCGAATAAAGCATTTCTCCTAATAACGTCATTCCAAATCTCTCCTTTACATACTCCAAGGCATTTCCATTCAACAGTTTCACCGCAAGAGCGTATAAAATTGTCTCCATCTTTCTTCGTGTTTTTTTGTCAATTCCCGCTTCTTCACAACGAAGTAAATCCAGTCCGCGGCTGATCCTTTCTTCCACGCTGCTGTCTCCTGACATTAATGGTGTCAAAAGCAATGGAATCAGCCGCTTTTCCCCAAGAGACTTTCCTTTTGCCTTACGTTTTTCCAACAGCCTGATGATTTTATCCCCATCCCTGTCCTTCAGACAAATAACCTGGACTTTGTAAACATTGTCTCCGTTTATCAGTTCCGTCTTCCTTTTTTTCACATTTGCCGTACAAATAACCACTGTGCTGACCGGGGCATTGCAGACCATGCCTCCTATTCCGGCTGGCGGGGTATTTCCGTAACAGTTCAGCCAGCTGACCTGTTATGCCATCCGAGCATTGGAAATCGCTTCGCGATGAGACAGATGCCCACAGGCACTACGCTTTCATACAGTCTGCGCAGTAAATGCACAGACCTGGATGCTCTGTTACATGTTTCCTTCTTTCCATAATTATAAAGCTTTTTTCACAACCGGACAACAGTATCGCCTGTTTAATTTTTACTTTTTATGGATTTTTGTTTTTTATGAAATGTTTTTGCAGATCGCATTGATAAATAGAAATACTTTTGATTTTCAGATTTGCTGTTTATATAAATGCTTAGTGCCTGCGGAAATCAGGAAGTTTACCCGCTCTGCGTTCCGGTTTCGTTTATTCTAACATATATTGTTCTGTTATGCAAACATAGTTTCTGATTTTATTGATATATTTCTTTCATCTTTCGTTTTGCAACTATTCCGCCAGCTGAATAGTTACTTCGTTTTTCAGTTTTGACAAAAGCATTCAAAATATGTTACATTATATATATGACAAAGGTGTCCTGAAACTGGTACACCGTATATGAAATATCCTGCGTCATCTGGCTAGATCTTTCATATACGGTGTACCAGACAGGGCGCCTTTGCTTTTTAGAAAGGGGTGATTTGATGAAACGTGATATGTCATACTTGGAGCAAATGCCAATCGTAGTTCTGGGCGGTGGTGCGGTTGGAAAAACGGTCGCCGCAGACTGTAAGCTGGCAGGCCGGGAAGTACGTCTGTATTCCAGAAGCCGTTCGTCCATAGACGGACTGGAAAGAACAGGGATCCTTCTGGACGGGATACAAAGAAACCTCTACGGCTTTGAACGCTCCGGCAGAGCATTTCTGGATATGGTCAGTACGGACATGGCAGAAGCGGTAAAGGGGGCGGGTCTGATCGTGATCGCGATTCCGGCGCATGCCCATGAATATTATCTTCGGACTCTGGTTCCTCTGTTGGAAGACGGGCAGGTGATCCATATCTTTACGGATAATTACGCAAGCCTTCTGCTCAGAAAATATATGAAAGAAATGGGATGCCACAAAAAGGTAGTGATCGGAGGATGGGCATCTGCGCCTTATGGAACAAGGATAGAATCTGTCGGCGGATTCCGGATGCCGCATGTCGGGGTAAAATACCGGGCGATCACATTGAGGGGCGCAAGCCAGCCTATGAGCGATATGGAATCCTTTATGGAGTCCACAAACTATCTGCCATGTATGGATGCGGTCACACAAGGACTGGGACCGGCAGAGGGAGATACCATCTTGGACATAGGCTTCTCCAATATCAATCCGGTCATTCATGTCCCGGCATCGGTCCTTGGAGTATCCGCTATGGAAAACTGGTCCTGTATATATGGGAAAGAGCCGGGTACTTATTCCTTGTATTCACATGGACTCTGCCCCTCCATCTGCCGCATCCAGTATCAGTTTTACGAAGAGGAAAGAGCGATCGCCAGAGCGATTAGCATTCAGATTCCGGCATATCGTTATGAATCCTTTTTCTCCAGGCGGAGCATCCTGACGCAGGAGTACATGGGAACTGATGCGGACGGAAAAGATAATGTTGTATTTCCGCTGGATCGGCCCTGCGATGAAGGAAATGTCGGCCCCGACAGCATTGATCACAGATATATTACGGAAGATATTCCGGTTGGATGCAAGATCTACCATGACCTGGGCGTGAAATTTGGCGTTCCTACCCCGATCATTGATTCCATGATCGTCCTTGGTGGAGCTATACATGAGACGAATTACTTTGAAACATCAAAGTATACTTTGGATTATCTTGGAATAGGGGATATGGGAAGAAAAGAGCTGCTGGAATATCTGTATAACGGTAAATAACCTTATCATTTCTGCAAAGTGCCTTAAAAATGTAACGATTCGTAACAGTTCAGCCTGCCGCTATCCCGCGAGGTGTTTTCTCACAGAATGTGCGAAAATCCCGAGGCCTGCAGCGCGAAACTACATGATTTCTGTGCATCGCGAAGCGTGTAATTATTCAGCAACGCTGAACTGTTACAACTATTCAGCCTGCAGCAGGTAAATCCGCCCATTCTGCCTGATTCTTTTGCTGCAGGCTGAACTATTACAAAAAAGGTAACAGTTCAGCCGCGCTGTTACAAGGTATTTACAAATAAACAGAACATAGAATTGGCCCATGCGAACCAGTCCCGTGTAAAGTTGTCTGGATTGTCAACGTCAAATCCTTCGTGCATCAGACCAGTCCCAGCGGTTGTGGTTTTCAGCATATCCAGAATTTCCTGTTTCTCCTTTGGATCCTGGGATGTCATCCCCTGCACACAGAGGGCGATGTGCCAGATATAATGCTCCGGCGTATGGGGACTGCCGATTCCTTTCGCGAACGCTCCCTCATAATAGTATGGGTTGTCTTTTGACAGCAAGAACTTTCTTGTGTTGGAATACACTTCTTCCCATTCTTCTTTCAACGGAACCAGCGGGATTCCCAGAAGACTGGGCAGGTTCGCGTCGTCCATCAGCCGGTAATTTCCAAGACCGTCTGTCTCATAAGCGAATATCTCCCCGTACTTTGGATGGGAAACGATCCCATATTGCTCAATGCCTGCTTCCAGTTCATCCGCCAGCTTTCCGGCTCTCTCCCTCAGGCCGCTTTGCACCGGAAGCTCCTGCAGTCCTCTCAGCACAGACACTGCGAGAATGTTGGAGGGAATCAGATAATTATAATAGCAGGCGTCGTCGCTTGGCCGGAATCCGGACCAGGTCATACCCGTATATCCCACGGCGCGGCCCCGGCCATCGTTCTGGAGCGTCTCCGTCTCCAGTTCGCTGTCTCTGCGGAAAGTATACGGACTGGTTTCGTGGCGCTGCTCCGTGGTCCATAACCGGAGGATCTGATCGACCGCTTTCTCCTCCTCCGGCGTCACAAGCTCTCCCGCGCGCTCCGGACAATGCTTCTGCGCCGCCTGGTACACCTGCTCCAGGAGGAACAGATGGAAGGCCAGGGAATCCACCTCATATTTCCGCTCCCAGATATATGGTCCCATCTCCGTATCGTCCTTGAGCCAGCAGTTGTAATCTCCGTTTTTGTTGAACGCGTTGGCATACGGGTCCATATTGACGCACTGCGCCTGTTTCCAGACCAGTCCCCGCAGAGCCTTCCACACTTCTTCTTCACCCGCCGCGTCCAGATACGGCAGTACCTGCATACTGCTGTCCCGCAGCCACATAGCTTCGATATCACCGGTAATGACAAAAGAGGTTCCGTCCTCCTCCACGGAGAAGGTGGTCTCCCATGTGCTTCCAAAACATTTCCGGTAAATCTCCTTCACATTTTCATCTTTGATTCCGGCGCATTTCTTCTCACGCAGCGCCAGAAGTCCTTTCGTCAGTTCCATGTTTCCTCCTTTCATGGCGCGCCAACTGCGGCCAATAATGATAGATTCAGAAATCACTTCCAAAGTAACAGTTCAGTGTTCGCTTCACAATGCACAGAAACTGCATTTCATTCAGTTTCGCGCTGCAGGCCTCGGGTTTTCGCGCATTCTGCGCGAAAACACCTCGCGGAATAGTGACAGGCTGAACGGTTACGCTTGTCATCCTCCCCGCTGTATGATATGCTTGAAAAAGCAGTTGCAAAAAAATTCAGCCGGAGGTACCGCCTATGATCACCGATTCTTTTGACCCAATCTCTGAACAGATCATCACACCCGCCTCCTTTTACGGGGAGCAGAAGCACCTTTGCCAGGTCTGCATTGTCACATTCTCAAAGGTTATCTATGAAAATGTGCTGACATCCTTTCCCTGTGAACTGGTTGCCCAGATAAACGCCTGCAACGGCAGCAGTCCCATCTATCTGTTTCCTTACAAGGACCGGAACATCGCCTTCTATCTCTCCCATACCGGCTCTTCCGCGGCGGCCACCGATGTGATCGAGGCAAACTGGTTTACCGGGGCGGAAAAATTTATCATGTTCGGCTCCGCCGGTTCTCTCAACCAAAAGGAAACTCAGGGGAAGTATGTGATTCCCACCGCCGCCTACCGTGACGAGGGCATGTCCTACCACTACGCGCCTCCCGCGGACTACATAGAAATCCCCGGCGCCGAAACAGTCGCGGCCGTCTTTGACGAACTTTCCGTTCCCTATGTAAAAGGCAGGGTCTGGACCACTGACGCGTTCTACCGCGAAACCCGCAGGAATCTGGAACAGCGGCAAAAAGACGGCTGTCTCGCGGTGGAAATGGAACTGGCCGGCGTTCAGGCGGTATGCGATTTTCATAAACTTTGGCTGTATGATTTTCTGATGACCGGAGACGTGCTGGACCAGCCGGAATACAGCCACGAAGGCCTGCACGACGCCAACCATTCCCTGGACAAATTTTACCTGGCGTTAGAGCTTGCTATGCGTGTGTAACGGTTTCTTTCCCAGATACTTTACCATGGAATTTCCGCGTTTACAACTATGTGTTTAAGTTTTTTGCAGTGAAGGCGGACGAACGAGGAAGGGCGCAGGCGTCCTGTGGGGGGTGGCGGACTGCTGCGAAGATGCGGAAACTCTAAACGCCCCAGCGCCCCGCCGGAAGGGTACCGGCGCAATTCGACAGGAATGCCTGATGCATTCCCGTCTCAGTGCGCCTCAGGCTCCGGACTTGCAGTCCTGCGCCTGCCCCTTCCGGCGGGGCGCTGGAGCGTTAAGAGTTTCTCGCATCTTCGCAGACGCCCGCCAACCCCACAGGACGCCTGCGCCCTTCCTCGTTCTGGTTTTCGCTTGCGAATTATTTCACATCAGCTACCATAAAAATGAATTATCAAATATATTCATGGCAACCATTTTACTGAAAAATAAGCCGAAATCAGAACGCAGAGCGGGGCCGATGGCATGGGCCTTTGGCGGGCATCTGCGGGCATGCAGGAAAATCTTAACGTCCCGGAGGCGTTCCGGGCGGGGCAGACAAAGGGCTTCACGCCCTGAGTCTGAGGCGCACTGAGACGGGAATGCATCAGGCATTCCTGTCGAATTGCGCCGGTACCCGCCCGGAACACCTCCGGGACGTTTCGATTTTCCGGATGCCCGCAGCCGCCTGCCAAAGGCCCATGCCATCGGCCCCGCTCTGCGTTCGTCCGCTTATTTTCACTTTATAAACCACTCCTGCATTGTACGGAGGACTTTTACCAGTTCTTCCTCCTGGATCACATACGGCACCATCGCGTACAGATAGTTCAGAAACGGCCGGCTGAACACGCCCCGCTCATAGGCGAACTGCTGATACCCTCGGATGGTTTCCGGGTCGTACACCTCGATGCACACACAGGCTCCCATGATCCGCACCTCTTTCACCCGCGGGTCAGTAAAGCCTTCCATCTCCCGGCGGGTGATTTCCTCAATCCTGCGGATCTTTTCCATATAATCCTGCTGTTCAAACAGCTCAATGGATTTCAGCGCCACACTGCAGGCAAGCGCGTTGCCCATAAAGGTCGGGCCGTGCATCAGCGCATGCTCCGGGTTGTCGTCATAAAAGCCTTCAAAGACTCTGCGGTTTGCCACCGTGGCGGCATGGCCGATGTAGCCGCCGGTCAGCGCTTTGCCCAGTACCAGGATATCCGGCAGCACCAGATCCGCCACAAAACGGTTACCGGTGCGTCCAAATCCGGTCGCCACTTCATCAAAGATAAGCAGCACGCCGTACTGGTCGCACAGCTGTCTGGCCCGCTGCAAAAAGGAAACGTCATACATACGCATACCGCCTGCTCCCTGGAGCAGCGGCTCTACGATCATGCAGTTGAGCCGGTCATGATATTGTTCGAACGCCTGCTCCAGCGCCTGGATCTCTGTGGGAATGTGGACCACATATTTGCTTTCTCCGTAGGCGTTCAGGACAAAATGATAATCCTCGTCGTCGCCCACCTCCATGGTCTTGAAGGTATCTCCGTGGTACGCATGTTCCAGGGCCAGTACCATGGTGCGCCCGGTCTCTCCCCGGTTCATGTAATACTGCAGAGCCATTTTCAGAGCGACCTCCACGGCAACGCTGCCGGAGTCCGAGAAAAAGCAGTAATCCAGATCGCCGGGAAGCCAGCTTTGCAGCTTGTCAGACAGCTTCTGCGCAGACTCGTGGGTAAGTCCTCCAAGCATTACATGGGCAAACTTTTTCAGCTGCGTTTCGATGGCTTCGTTCAGCTGCGGATGCTTATAGCCGTGAATAACGCTCCACCAGGAGGACACGGAATCGATCAGCTTCTGATCTTCCGTGTAAAGATAAACCCCTTCGGCGTCCACGATCTTATAAGGCGTTTTCATTGTCTTCATCTGTTCATAGGGATACCAGATCATTTCATTCTTTCTCCTCTCATGGCGCACCAGAGCGTGTTTGAAAACTGCTTTCTGTAAAATGCGCATCACAGTTTGCGGGGAATTTGTTCCAGATTACTTCCAGACTTCCTCGGAATCATTTATATAACGTGACAACCGTTTTCATACAGCGCTTCCAGCTGCTCGAGGGAAAGCTCCAGCTCCGTGTCGCCGTCTTTGACACAGGCCAGCACTTTCACTCCTGTCATCTCCTCACACATATACCGGTTGTCTTCGTGCAGCCGGCTGCCAGGCTCGTAATGATTGAAAATGATCCCCTTCACCGGGATCTGCCGGGCCTTCATATATTCAACGGTCAGCACCACAGAGTTGATAGTGCCCAGTCCGGCATCCGCAATGATCAGACAGCCAAGGCGGCGCGCCCTGATAAAATCCTCCAGCTGAATGTGCTGATCGTCGTAGCGCAGCGGACAGAGGATCCCGCCGGAACCCTCCGCCGTCACATAGTCATAGCTGCCGCACAGGCTGTCAAAGGCCTTAAGCGCCGTCCCCATCTCCACCGGATTTCCCTCGATCTGCGCGGCAAGATGGGGCGAGACCGCCGTCTCGTACACATAAGGACACATTTCCTCCAGCGGCTGGCTGATCCCGGAAATCGTCTTTACATGCAGCGCGTCTCCCGGGATCAGGCTGCCGTCCTCTCTCCGGTCATTTCCGCTCATGGCCACTTTATAGTAAGCGGCGTTTTTTCCGTTTTCCCGAAGCTTTTTCAGAATCAGACCGGTGACATAGGTTTTTCCCATATCCGTCCCGGTTCCTGTGATAAATAACTGTTTACTCATAAAAAACTCACCTCGTATCCCAGTTGTTTCAAAAGCGCCATATCCGTCTGCGTCGTGATGCCCGCGGTCGTCAGCATGTCGCCGGAAATGGCAGCGTTGGCGCCGGATGTGAAGCAGCTCTTTCCCTTATCCTCCAGCAGTCCTCTGCCGCCTGCCAGCCGTATGGACGCATCCGGCAGGACAAAACGGAACACAGCGACAATCCGCCGCATATCCTCATTGGTCAGCTTTGGATTGTTTTCCATAGGCGTGCCGGGAATGGGGTTGAGCATATTGACCGGCACGCTTTTGATTCCCAGCTCACGCAGGTTCAGCGCCATATCCACCCGGTCCTCCACCGTCTCGCCAAGTCCCATGATCCCGCCGCTGCACACGAAAAGTCCTGCGGCCTGCGCCGCGCGCACCGCCTGTATCTTATCGTCAAAGGTATGGGTCGTGCAGATGTTCGGGAAGTTCCTGCGGGAGGTTTCCAGGTTGTTATGTACCCTGCTCACGCCGGCTTCCTTGAGCTTCCGGTACTGTTCCTCGCCAAGCAGACCGAAAGAAATGCAGACAGAGATGCCCACCTGCTCCCGGATGCACCGCACCGCCTCGCACATCTTCTCCACCTCCGCGTCAGACAGACGCTTTCCGGAGGTGACGATGGAGTAACGGAGTACGCCCTGCTCATGGTTGACCTTCGCCTGCGCTACGATCTCCTCCGTGGACAGCAGCGGATATTCCGCCGCGCCGGTGTGATTGTGGGCGGACTGAGCGCAGAATTTGCAGTTTTCGGAACAGCGGCCGCTTTTTCCATTGATGATCGTGCAGATATCAAACCGGTTGGAGCAAAATTGCCGGCGGATCCGGTCGGCGCTTTCGCACAACTCCTCCAGCAGCTGTTCGTACAGGAACAGAGCCTCCTCTTTCGTGACCTGTCCTCCGCTTAATACTTTTTCTGTTAATTCCTGTAATTGTTTCATTTTATCACCATGTCCTGTTCTGTTTGCGACCGCTCGCATAGGGAACGGTTTCTCGGTTTACGACGGGAATGAGCCGTTTTCCAAGGATGGCTCCCAGAATGCACAGAGCGATATCGCCCGGCACAGCCAGAAGGAAGCAATACAGAAACAACGGCCACAGACCAATCGGACTATCAAGGTAAAAATTGCTGATCAGATAGTAATACACCATGCCGAACAGATAAACGATGCCAAGACCAAGGAAGTTCGCGGCAAGCAGACGCCGGTATCCCGGATTCGGAACCTTGTTGGCGATGATTCCCGTCACATAAGCGCCCACTGCGAATCCGATAATGTAGCCGAAGCTGGGCATAAAAATGTAGGAGATCCCGCCGCCTTCCGCAAAGATCGGCAGGCCCAGAAGTCCCATGATAATGTAGATCCCCACCGCGGCCGCTCCAAGTTTTCCTCCCAGCAAAAGGCCCGCCAGCATGGTGAAAAGAAACTGCAGCGTAAACGGAACCACCGGAACCGGGATGCGGATAAATGCTCCCACCGCGATCAGCGCCACAAAAAACGCGCATAAGATCAATTCTTTTGTTTTTCCTGTTTTCATTTTTACTCCTTTCATGGCGCACTTGCTGCGCCAATAATGGTAGATTTGGAAGTTTACTTCCAAACTTTCTCCTTTCATGGCGCATTCGCTGCGCCAATAATGGTAGTTTGGAAGTTTACTTCCAATCTTCCTCCTTATCACTTTCAACCTTACTCCTGTTTCGTTTTTTCCTCGTTCAGGTCTTTCGACAGTATACCATATTATGGTTGTATTGTAAACTTTATTTTCTTTTAGGTTTACAATCATGAAAACAGAAAAGGAACTGTTCCGCCTTGCGGAACGATTACACGCTTCGCGATGCGCAGAAACTGTATTTCATGCAATTTCTCGCTGCAGGTCTCGGGATTTTCCCGCGTTCTGCGCGAAAACACCTCGCGGGATAGCGACAGCCTGAACCATTACATAGAAAAACAGAGAGTCCGCCACTTTTGAATGTGACAAACTCTCTGTTTCTGTTTGCAATCCTGTTGATCCGCCGTTTCCGTCAAAGACTCCCCGCGCCGGTCTTACCCACAGGTCATCACCGGCCGTCCAAACACCTGGCGAAGCTTTTCCACAGAAACTTTCGGCGTGCGGTCTTCGTAAAGCAGACCGTTGACCTCCTGCATCACGTCTGTCAGCTGGGTATAGCAGAAGCCGGAAAACTTACCGCTGCAGATCAGAAACTCCGTAATCGGCTGCAGCCGTTCCAGAAATTCCGTCTCATCCTTCACCTTTCCGTAATATCCCCAGCCACTTTCCTCCTCTTTCTCGAAAGCAATGCCTCCATACTCGGTGAGCAGCACCGGCTGCCCCTGGTATTCGTTGCCCGCCGCGAACAGATAACGGCTCTCCGCGTAGCCGTCGCAAAGCGCCTCCATATCCTCGTACTTTCCGGTGGTTGATGGAAACAGGGCGTAATCATGGATGGCGCAGATGTCTGTCTCGCTTACCTGCTCCCAGCCGTCGTTGGAGCTGACCAAGCGCACCGGATCCAGAGCCCGCAGCAGATAGGTCAGCATCCTGCAGTAATCCTGCTGCTGGGTGTTTTCCAGGATCTGGCGCACACCCCAGCTTTCGTTCACCGGCACCCAGGTCACAATGCAGGGATGGTTGTAATCCCTCTCCACAAACCGCGCCAGCTCCCTGGCGGATGCCTCGATTGCCCGGTCGTTGAACTCGTAAGCGCTTGGCAGCTCGCCCCAGACGATCAGGCCCAGACGGTCCGCCCAGTAATAATATCTGGGATCCTCGATCTTCTGATGCTTTCTCGCCCCGTTGAACCCCATCTCCTTGGTCAGCAGGATATCTCTTTTGATGGCTTCGTCGCTGGGCGGCGTAAGGATCGACTCCGGCCAGTATCCCTGGTCCAGAACCAGCCGCTGATAGAAAACGCTTCCATTGAGGGAGATCCGTCCGTTGCTGTACTCGATGCTTCTCATGCCGAAATAGGTATTCACCACATCCTCCGGCTGACTTGCGAAAGCTGACACAGCAGCCCTGCCTTCCACCTGCGCCCCGCCGTCAGAGATTTTTTCACTGCCAAAAACCTTCACGCATACATCGATCAGATTTGGACTGTCCGGCGTCCAGAGAAGCTGGTCGCGGCGGATGTCCAGATCCGGAAACGTCAGCGTTGTTTTTCCATAGCCGTGGCAGCACAGAAATCTCTGACTGCCGAGAAACAGCCTGCCCTCCTGGGCCGTGGCCGTAAGCTCCACCATGACATCCTCCGTGCCGGAGACAAACACCTCGCAGAGCGCGCTCAGTTCGCTGACGTTCGGCGTATATTTCACACGCTCCAGGTGGACGCTTCCCACATATTCCAGCCAGACGCTCTGCCAGATTCCGGTACAGGGCGTATACCAGCAGCCGAATTTTTCCCCGGTCCAGGACTGCTTGCCTCTTGGCTTGTCCGCGTTGGTATCATCCACCGCCAGAACCCGTATCTCATTCTCCCCGGCGTTTACCAAAGACGTGATATCCATTTCAAAAGCAGAATATCCGCCCTCATGTTCCCCGGCATACCGGCCGTTGACCCACACCTTCGCCTGAGAATCCACCGCGCCGAATTTCAGCAGCAGATGCTTTCCCTCCAGTTTTTCCTTTTCCAGCGTCACCGTTCTTTGGTACCATACCTTTTGATAGTCCTTTGTCTCGCCGATGCCGCTTTCCTTTGACTGATAACAGAAAGGCACCAGAATTTCCCGGTCAAATACCGGTTCCTCAAAGGAAAAACCCCAGACGCCGTTCAGCGTCTCCCATTCCTTCCGCTGAAAATCCGGACGTGGAAACTCCGGACGTGGAATTCTGCCGTGATCTTGCTCCATAAAACCTTCTCCTTCTTCTTTCCAATACACTCCCGGATATCATCCGCTGATTCACTTTCTCACGCCGCAAACAGCAAGTGTTTGCGGCTGCTGTGAATAGTAACATAATTATTTAAATATCAAATGTAATGTTTTTGTCCTCTTTCTGTCTGGATGTAGCTCTTCTTTCGTTGAGCAGTTCCAGGAATTTTTCCTCGTCCACCGGCAGCGTCACGGTCTGATCGGTCCAGCTGGACAGGTGCATGGCGTTGGACAGCATAAGGCCGTTGATGCCCTCCCGGCCAGGAGCTACCAGCTCGCCTTTTCCAAGGATTTTTGCCGCGAACGCGTTCATCACGCCCACATGCTGCTCATTGAGTCCGTCTGTCTCCACTTCCTCCACCGTGCATTCCGGCTTCGCGAAGCCGTCGGTGGCTGTCTTGCAGAACTCCCGCTCGTTGACTGCCAGACGGTGCAGCATCAGCTTATTGTCCTCACACACCAGCTTGCCCATCTCCAGATCAATCTCAAAGCGGTTGGTTCCCGGGGCGTCTCCGGTGGTGGTGACAAAGACTCCGGTGGCGCCATTGGCAAATTCCATGTACGCGGTAACGTCGTCCTCCACCTCGATGTCATGCCATTTTCCTTCATGGCAGAACGCGCGGACTTTCGTTGGAACTCCGCAGATCCAGGTAAGCAGGTCCAGCTGGTGGGGACACTGGTTCAGCAGAACACCGCCGCCCTCTCCATTCCAGGTTGCTCTCCATGCGCCGGAATCGTAGTAGATCTGCGTCCGGTACCAGTCGGTGATGATCCAGTTGACTCTCTTGACCGCCCCCAGCTCACCACTGTGCACCAGCTCATGCATTTTGCGGTAGACACAGTTGGTCCTCTGGTTGAACATCATCGCGAATACTTTGTCGGATGTTTCCGATACCTCGATCATTTCACGCACCTGTTTCGTGTAAACCCCTGCAGGTTTCTCGCAGAGAACGTGCAGACCGTGCTGCAGACCATAAATGGTCAGCTCCGGATGCTGGTAATGAGGTACCGCCACGATCACCGCGTCGCAGACGCCGCTGTCCATCAGCTCCGTTCCCTCTGTAAAGATCTTCACACTCTCCGGAAGGGTCTCCTTTGCCCAGTTTCTCCGGTCTTCCTTGCGGTCCGCCACCGCTGCCAGCACGATATCCGGGGTTTTGCCCTCAATGATGTTCTTTGCGTGGCTGCTTCCCATATTACCGATACCGATAATGCCAAGTCTGACTTTTTCCATTGTCCTATCCTCCTGTTGTAAATTCTGTGTAACGATTCCTCTGGCTGAATCGTTACAATTCTGTTGGTGGTCATGTATCCTTCCACGAAAGAGTGTTTGAAAATTATTTTCTGCAAGATGTGCGTCACAGTTTGTGGAAAATTTACTCCGAAATCAGGAGGCGCAGCGGACTACTCTGACTGATTTCGTGGCAAATTCCCCGCAAAGTGGGGCGTACAGATTGCAGGAATAAATTTTCAACACGCTCTAAATACAGTATAGATAATTTTCTGGAAAAATCCAAGTGTTTCCTGAGATTTTTTGATAATGAAAGCAACAGTTCCGCCTGCCACTATCCCGCGAAGTGTTTTCGCACAGAATATAAAAAAAGGACCTCTGGATCATCTCTGATCTCCAGAAGTCCTTCTGCCAATTTTCAAACACACTCTAAAAATCTCTCCGGACAACTTATTCTATAAAGTGAATGCGTCCCTCATCATACCTGTCCTGCTGCGCTCTGCTCTCCGCCGGATAGCCCAGCGCGAACATGGAAAACACTTCCACGTCCCCCGGAAGTTCCAGGATCTGATGAACAGCGTCCATCCGCTCCCGCATCGGCGCGATTCCAAACCAGACGCCGCCAAGACCCAGCGCATCTGTCTCCAGCCAGATATTCTCCTGGGCAATAGCCATGTCGATCTGTGCGTAGCCGGGAGCAATCAGGCCATGCTTCCGGTATACCGGAACCAGCACCACCGGAGCGCCTGCCGCGCAGCCAGAATAAGGACTTACCGCGGCCAAAGCCGCGATTTTTTCTCTGTCTGTCACCACATAAAACTCCCATGGCTGCTGATTGCAGGCGCTGGGCGCCTGCATGCCGGCTTTCAGGATATGAAGGATTTTTTCTCTCTCCACCATTTTGTCCTGATATTTTCTTACACTGATCCTGTGAAAAATACTGTTCATTCTGCACCACTTCCCTTCACTCTCTGTTTCCGCCGCGATTTCTGGTCACCGCGATCCCGGCCACGATGCCCGCCGCTCCGCCGACGAATTTCGCCGCCAGCAGCGCTCCGAGAAGCTCCGGCGCGGCGCTGACCGTAAATCCCAGATGGGCCGACAAAAGGCTTGCCGCGCAGACCATACAGGCCACGTTGACCAGCTTGCCCCGCTCATCCATATCCTTCAGCATGGTGATGGCCGGAACCACGCTGACAAAACTGATAAACAGACCGGCAATGCTGACGCTGTTCATTCCCAGATGGTCGCCCACCCGCTCCAGCGGCTTTTTCAGGACCCTCTGGAGCAGTTCTGTCACCGGCAGACTGCCCAGCATTACAATTCCAATGGATGACACCGTCGCCATGGCGTCTTCGATGGGCGTCATGGATAACGGCGGTTCTTTGCCAAGCATATATGTCACAGCGCCTACCGCCAGACCCAGGATCGTCAGAATACGGATCCCCGCCGCAAAATACTGAAAGCCAAGGACCATTTTCTTCGGAAACAGCCGCAGGCCCGCAAGGATCAGCACCGCCAGCAGAAATACCGGAAGGCTCTGCCCCAGCGTCTGCAAGGGGCCTAGGCCCGACAGCAGGCCGCCCACAAACAACGCCGCCGGCATCACAACAATCCCGGTCATCACGCCTCTGGCAAACACTTCATGGTCCTCTTCCCGGATCAGCCCCATTCCCATGGGGATTGTGAATACCAACGTACAGCCGAAAGTTGCCGCCACAATGGTTCCCGCGTACGCGCCCACCACCGGGTCGTCCGCCAGCGCCTGGGCCAGCTGGAACCCGCCCATGTCAATGGCCAGAAATCCTCCGAAAATCCCCGGATCCAGCCCCACCAGCCGGCACACGGGAGCAACTACCGCCCGCAGGACCGCCGCCAACAACGGTGAGATACAGATAATTCCCACCATGGAAACCGCCGTAGGCCCAAGGAGAAGAAATCCTTCCTCCATCTTCCGGCCATACCCCTTCCGGTGTCCAAACATCCAGTCCAGTGCGCCGATCACCGCACCGACTGCCATAATTCCCATGATTATCTGATTCATTGCTGTTCCCTTTCCGGAATTTTACAGACGTCCACCCAGCCGAGCGCCTTCGAAAACTGCTCCAGCTCCGGAAGCGTCACCTCGATCGCACTGTTGCTGCTTCCGCAGGCTGGAAACACCGTGACAAACCGCTTCAGCGATTCATCCAGATACACCTTCACGCCGTCCTTCACCGCAAACGGGCAGACGCCGCCGATTCCATGTCCAGTCTTCTCCTCCACCTGGTCATGGGAAAGCATTTTGGGTTTCTTTCCGAAACGTGCCTTGAACTTTCCGTTATTTACCTTCGCGTCTCCTGCCGCGACGATCAGAATGCAGCCTTCCTCATCCTCAAAGGAAAGTGTCTTCGCAATCCTCTGCTCCTCGCAGCCAAGAGCCTTTGCCGCCAGCTCTACCGTGGCGCTGGAAAGTTCCAGCTCCCGCACACGGTCCGCGGCGTCCCACTGCTCCAGCCACGTCTTTACCTTCTCTATTGCCACTTGCCTTAACCTCCTACACAAAAATCCCAACAGCAGTCCGGCGATTCAAAATGATTGCCGGTACCGCTTTGCCGGACACCTGCACGCCAAACACTTGCCGCGTTTTATAACAACGGGGCACAGCCGGACCGTTACACACCTCCGTCACCGGAGCAGCTCTTTCCCCGCGTGCTCAAACCGTTCAGATCCGTCGCCGCCACAATGGAACCGCAGACCGTGAGAATCCCAAACATCACGCTGCTCCATGCCGGCACCGTGTCAAGAAATATTGCTCCGAACACCAGCGCCCAGGCGGAATACGTCACATCCAGAGGCATCGCCCTGGACGCTCCCAGCCGGTGGATCGCCAGATAATAACAGAGATACGAGGCGGTTCCGAAAAACGCTGCCGCAAGGATCACCGGCATTGCCTCCGATATGGACGCGGACACCGCCACACCCCAGCCTTTCACCACCGGAAGAATCACAATGCCGTAGAAAACCGCCGACACCGCCTGACGGATCATCAGCGCATGTTCATTGGTCACCTCCGGGTCGCGCATCCCGTAGGCGCAGATGACCGCCTCCAGCGACCACCCCAGCACGCACACCGCCGCGCACAGAAATCCCAGCAGGTAATTTTCTCCCGTCTCCCCCGGCGTGTAGCCAAGGCCGGTCACGCCCAGCAGACTCACCGCCAGACCTGCCATCTGGCAGCCGCGCATTTTTTCCTTCAGAAAAATGCTGGAAAATAACGCGCCGAAGGCAGGAAAAACCGATGATACGATGGACGTATAGCCTGCGCCCATAAAATAGATCGCCGCTACATACCCGGACATTCCCACCGGCCCGCCAAGCAGCGCACCCAGCGCGATAAACTTTCCGCTCCTGGTGCCAAGCGCCCGCCTCACTGCTCCAAACTGCCTGCGGATTCCCGTATACAGCAGCATCCAAAGCGCAGAACAGAAATCGTGGAGAAACGTGCTGACAAACGGCGCCAGAAACACTGCTTCCCTGGAGGAAACAAAAGGCGTCATTGCCAGCGCGATCCCCAGGATCACCGTGTCCGCCGCCCAGAACACTCCCGCCATCAAGCCTGTAATCATACAAGATACCTCTTTTCTCTTTTTTCAGAGCATAGCACATGGCGGGAAGTTTTACAATGATTTTTGTTCATTTTATGAACTTATTTTGTTCTAAAAAAAGCAAAACACATGTTACCATTCACAGCAGCCGCAAACCCTTGCTGTTTGCGGCGCGAGAACGTGATTTACCCCTGATATTTTTCCGACTGCTCGCGGATCAGCTCCGCATCGTCAAAATAGTTAATCTTCATTGCGTTTCTGACTTCCTGCAGCGTCTGCTCCGCGACCTCCCGCGCCGCCTCGCTGCCTTTTTTCAGCACCTCGTACACATAGGGGATATCCTTCTGGAACTCTTTTCTTCTGGTGCGGATCGGCTCCAGCGTCTCCTGCAGTACCTCGTTGAGGAAACGTTTCACCTTCACATCCCCAAGGCCGCCCCTCTGGTAATGGGCCTTCAGTTCCTCCAGATTCGCGTAATCCGGCAGATAACGCTCAAAATGCTCCGGACGGCAGAAAGCGTCAAGATAGGTAAATACTGTATTTCCCTCAATCTTTCCCGGGTCCTGCACACGGATATGGTCCGGGTCGGTGTACATGCTCATGACTTTCTTTTTGATCTCGTCCGGCTCCTCCGACAGATAGATACAGTTGCCCAGAGACTTGCTCATTTTGGCTTTTCCATCAGTGCCCGGAAGACGCAGACACGCTTCCTCCTCCGGCAGCAAAATCTTCGGATCCACCAACGTCTCGCCGTACACGGAATTGAACTTGTGTACAATCTCCTTGGTCTGCTCCAGCATCGGCATCTGGTCCTCGCCTACCGGAACCGTCGTCGCCTTGAAGGCTGTGATGTCCGCCGCCTGGCTGATGGGATAACAGAAGAATCCCACCGGGATGCTGGCCTCGAAGTTCCGCATCTGGATCTCCGCCTTCACGGTAGGGTTCCGCTGAAGCCGCGACACAGTCACCAGATTCATATAATAAAAGGACAGCTCGCACAGCTGAGGGATCTGCGACTGGATCAGCAGCGTGGACTTCGCCGGGTCCAGGCCGCAGGCCAGGTAATCCAGCGCCACCTCGATGACGTTCTGGCGCACCTTCTCCGGATTGTCCGCGTTGTCTGTCAGCGCCTGCGCGTCGGCGATCATGATAAAGATCTTTTCATACTCCCCGGAATTCTGCAGTTCTACTCTCCGTCTCAGAGAGCCAACATAATGTCCGATATGAAGCTTTCCCGTCGGTCTGTCGCCTGTCAAAATAATTTTTCCCATGTTCTTTTTCCTCCTGATTTCATTGTCTTACCGCATACGGCATGCGTCTGCGTTTTTTCTCCCGAAAAGCAAAAAAACTCCTGTTCCCAAAGGAACAGAAGTTAAATTCCGGATCGCCACCTGTGTGGATATTTCACATACCTGCATATGCTCTCATCATAACGGTTAGAGTTTCCGTCAGCGCCTACTTTCCGTCCGGCGCCGAAACATTCAGAAGCAGAAATGTTTCCACGCGCCAGAGTGTGTCTGAAAATCCATACCCGCGATCTTTCCACACACTTCAGGGGTTCAGGCTGCCCTCGTAAGTCCATTCACCCAGAGCCGAAATACCGCCTTCCACCACCGGCGGCTCTCTGTGATTTCTTCTGTCTGCGCTACTACTCTTACTCATCGGTTTTCTTTTTCGCTCTGTCCCGTATTATACACCGGACCGCGGCGGTAAGTCAAGATTTTCGTCAAAGCTCCTACCGATGCTGCTTGCTGACTTCCACTTGCCGGATTGATCCCAGTTCCGCTGCGCTTGGCTATTGTAAAAACTCCGCCACATCCGCCAGAGACTCCACCTTCCCGTACAGCAGCGCATCGACGCAGGAAGAATCCGTCAGCAGGTCGGGGACCATGATGACTTTCATCCCCGCCGCGTGAGCGGAACGGATGCCGTTATAGGAATCCTCCAGGGCCAGCGCATATTCCGGCGAGACGCCAAGGGCCTCGCATGCCTTCAGATAAATATCCGGGGCGGGTTTCGAGCGCTCCACCATGTTTCCTGTGACCACCGCGTGAAAATACGCAAAGACCTTCGCTTCTTCCAGCAGCCGTTTCGCGCTCTCATAGCTGGAGGAGGTGGCTACTGCCAGACGCAGGCCCTTTTCCCTGAGCACCTCCAGAAGCTCATACAACCCTTTTTTTACCGGCGTTCCACGTTCCATTGTGACCCTGTGGACCTCCGCCCGGTAGTTTTCACGAAATTCCAGATAGGGAAAATCTTCGCCGTAGGTATCTTTAAAATACTGCTCTCTCTGGGCATTGTTCAACCCCAGGGTATGGTAAATATCTTTTCCCATTTTCCCAAACCCCATCTGAACGCCCACCACATCCCAGCTGCGCTGGATCATCCGCTCTGTATCAAACATCAGTCCGTCCATATCAAAAACGACTGCCTGAAACATGTCTTCTCCTCCCTGCATCTCCTGTACCTGCTCTATACATACCGGTCCAACACGGCGAACAGCCGCCCTTTTTTCGTCGTATTTTTTACTCCGCGAAAGACAAATCTTCCCATATGGCGCGCCGAGACGATGTCGCCCTCCTGCGGAACCATAGACGGCGAGACCACAAGCCTTCCGTTGACAAACACCTGACCGGCCTCCAGAAGCGGTACCATCTTGCTGCGCGACGTGCGGAAAGCCAGCGCCAGCAGCGCGTCCAGCCGCACGGAGGCGATGCTCCCTTCAATGGTCTCAAAGGCCGGTTCCAGTACCTGTTTCGGCACCTCTCCGATCTGTCCATACACGCTGGTGCGGCGCACCTGGCGCAGATTGCCGCAGATATATCCCGCCATATCCTCCATGCAGAACAGCCAGGCCCGCGTCCCGTCGGTGACGATATCGCCGGTTTTGTGGCGCTCGATGCCAAGGTTCATCAGCGCTCCCAGATAATCTCTGTGGCTGAGGGTCTCGGCAAACTTTTCATTCAGAGGCAGAATATGGACGCAGACCACCGGCAGCATCGACGCGTCCCCGTCCTCCGCGTAGGAGGGCAGAAACAGCCCCGACTTCCGCTCGGCCATGGGATACCCGCCGTCCAGCACGAAACGCACATCCCGCTGCCTCTGCATGGTGCGCAGAAAGATTTCCTGCTCGTTCAGGTTGAGAAACTCCGTGTGCGCCGGGATATCCCGCATCCTGCACTTTCCGGCCAGCTCCTCCACCCGCTTTTCCAGCCACTGCTCTTCGTTCATGTACACGCTCCTCCTGTATCTTCTGAAACGGATCCTGTACTTTCATACGTTTCTGTGTACCCATTGTCCTTTTACAGAATCATGGACAAAGAAATCCTGTTCTTCTTCAGATCCACGCCGATGACCTTAACTTCCACAATATCGCCCACATGGATCACATCCAGCGGATGCTTGATAAACTTTTTGTTGGTGATCTGGGAAATATGCACCAGACCGTCCTGATGAACGCCGATATCCACAAAAGCGCCGAAATCAATCACGTTCCGCACCGTCCCTTTCAGGACCATGCCCTCCTTCAGATCCTTCATCTCCAGCACGTCGGTGCGCAGGATCGGCTTTGGCATCTCGTCGCGGGGATCGCGGCCAGGCTTTTTCAGTTCTTTCTCAATGTCCCGCAGGGTAATCTCGCCGACTCCCAGTTCCTGCGCCATCTTTTTGTAGTCCCGGATAAAAATGATCGTGGAGCCGTCCAGAATCTGCTCCGGTTTCATTCCCATTTTTGCCAGCAGCTTTCTCGCCGCCTCGTAGCTCTCCGGATGAACGCTGGTAGCGTCCAGCGGATCGTTCCCTCCGGTGATACGCAGGAAACCGGCGCACTGCTCAAAAGCTTTTGGCCCCAGTTTCGCCACCTTCAGAAGCTCCCGTCTGTCGCGGAACCGTCCGTTTTCCTCCCGGTAGGAGACAATGTTTTTTGCAATGGTCTTGGAAATTCCGGAGATATACTCCAGAAGGGACGCGGAAGCCGTATTCAGATCCACGCCGACCTTGTTCACCGAATCCTCCACCACGCCGGTCAGCGCTTCGCCCAGCTTTTTCTGGTTCATGTCGTGCTGATACTGTCCGACACCGATGGATTTCGGATCGATCTTTACCAGTTCTGCCAGCGGATCCTGCACCCGGCGGGCGATGGACGCGGCGCTACGCTGTCCCACGTCGAAATTGGGAAATTCCTCTGTGGCCAGCTTACTGGCGGAATACACGGAAGCGCCCGCCTCGTTGGTGATCACATAGGAAACCTTTTCCGGAATCTCCTTCAATATCTCCACAATGATCTGCTCCGACTCCCGGCAGGCCGTGCCGTTGCCCACGGAGATCAGCGTCACGCCGTATTTGCGGATCATCTCCTCCACCTTGTCTTTGGCCGCGCGGATCTTCTTTTCGTTGGTAGGCGCCGTCGGGTAAACTACCGCCGTATCCAGCACCTTTCCCGTCTCGTCCACCACGGCCAGCTTGCAGCCGGTGCGGAACGCCGGGTCCCAGCCAAGCACCACCTGTCCGGCGATGGGCGGCTGCAACAGCAGCTGTTCCAGGTTTTTGCCGAACACGCGGATGGAAGAATCCTCCGCCTTCTCGGTGAGCTCGCTGCGCACCTCCCGCTCGATGGCCGGCGCAATGAGACGGTTGTAAGCGTCCTCCACCGTAGCCTTCAGCACAGGCGTGGTGTACGGGTTTTCCTTTTTAATGATCCGTTTTTCCAGATACCGCAGGATCTCCTCCACCGGCGCTTCCACCTTCACCGTCAGAAACTTTTCCTTCTCCCCGCGGTTCAGGGCCAGAACACGGTGGGACGCGATCTGGGACACCGGCTCCGAAGCATCATAATACTTTTCATAGACGGAAGATGCCTTTTCGTCCTTGGCCGTAGAAACGATCTGGCCTTTTTTCATGGTCCGTTTGCGGATCTCCATCCGGTAATCCGCCTCGTCGGAGATGGTCTCCGCCAGAATGTCGCAGGCGCCCGCCAGAGCCTCCTGGGCGCTGGCCACCTCCTTTTCCTCGGACACATAAGCCGCCGCAAGGGTTTCCAGCGGTTCCTTTACTTCCTGGGCAAGGATCAGCTTTGCCAAAGGCTCCAGTCCCTTTTCTTTCGCAACGGTAGCGCGGGTGCGGCGTTTCGGCCGATAGGGACGGTACAGATCCTCCACCACCACCAGCGTCTGGGCCGCCAGAATGGAAGCCTTCAGTTCCTCCGTCAGCTTGCCCTGTTCCTCGATGCTGGACAGCACCTGTTTTTTCTTATCTTCAAGATTTCTCAGATATGTCAGGCGTTCAAACAGTGTACGCAGCACCTCGTCATTGAGCGAGCCTGTCATCTCTTTCCGGTAGCGGGCGATAAACGGAATCGTATTGCCCTCGTCGATCAGCCGGACCGCAGCCTCCACCTGCTCCTCGCGCACATTCAGTTCTCCTGCCAGTATTTGATTCATGTTCATTCTGTTCTGATTCCTCCTTGTAACGATTCA
The DNA here is from genome assembly GCA_017887445.1 of Fusicatenibacter sp. Classification (GTDB taxonomy): domain Bacteria; phylum Bacillota; class Clostridia; order Lachnospirales; family Lachnospiraceae; genus Fusicatenibacter. The sequence continues at coordinate 240 of JAGHIA010000173.1, read as the reverse complement.
GCGAAGCGATTTTCAATGGCCGGATACCGTAACTGTTCAGCTGGCTGAATAGTTAGTTACTGTTCACTCGTGCCTCGCAAACAGTAACATTCGCGGGCTCATTTAAAGTGTTCCTCTGAAACAAAACCTTCCGTGAGGGCAAAAAAGCGCAGACTTCCCCTTACAAGTTAAAAATCTTTTTTTGAACTTAACCAAAAAGCTTATGTAGCAACTGCAGGGGCTTCCCAGCCAAGCGCTTTT
>JAGHIA010000022.1 GCA_017887445.1 Fusicatenibacter sp. | reverse complement strand
GCAGGCGCAGGACTGCAAGTCCGGAGCCTGAGATGCGCTGAGACGGGAATGCATCAGGCATTCCTGTCGAATCGCATCGGTACCCGTTCGGCGGCCTCTGGGAGCGTTTAGATTTTCTCGCACCCCTGCAGTCGCCCCCAGTTCCCCCATGCCGCCTGCCCCACGCCGCTTTCGTCCGCCCCCTCACACCCCGTGGAGCCTTCGAAATTCCAACGGCGTATACCCCGTCCCCTCCCGAAACACACGGATAAAATGACTGGAATCCTGAAATCCCACCCGGTGCGCCACATGCTGCACCTCCGTCTCCGGCTCATTCACCAAAAGCTCCTTTGCTTTCGAAATACGAAGATTCTGCAGATAAGTATAAGCGGAACATCCAAGAAACCGGTGAAACAGCCGGGACAGATACTGAGGCGTCACATACACCATGGCCGCCAGTTCCGGCACCGTCAAAGGACCGCTGTAATCAGTTTCGATTTTTTCTATTACCGGCAGCACATACCTTTGGTAACCGGGATGGTCCGGCAGGTCATGACTGCGTCTTCCGTAAACAAAACCCAGCAGAAACGCATAACATTCCGCGGACAGAACAGAAGGGTCCAGCGTATGGGATTCATGGGCGGCGATCATGCGGTTCACAAACCGGCGGAAGGGAAGCCCGTCAGCCGCGGAAACCAGGGTAAAAGGCGCTTCCCCCGTGATCTTCGGGATCTGGCCGCCAAGGCTTCCCGTAAATGTGGCGAAGGATGTGACCCAGAGTTCCCCGTCGCACCAGTAAGAATGGGGGACGCCAGGCGCGATCAGGATGCCCTCGTTGACTTTCAGGCAAAAAGACTTTCCTCCCACCTCTATGGTCCCGCTGCCCTGCTCCGTCTGCAGCCAGTGGTAGAGAGGGAACCCCTCCGGCCGCAGCACCGGCTCCTGGTTCCAATGATTGCCCACGCTGTCCAGAGTCAGGGGAAGTTCATAAGGGGAAAGACTGAAATAGATCGGCATAAGAAAACCTCGCTTTCGTAAAAGGAATATCACTGCTGTTGCTGCTGAAAGGTGTTTCAAAATCTTATATGATTGAGTTTACCATATTATACTTTCTCGTGTCCAGATTGATTATACTAGGTAGTAGTTCAGAGGTAACAGTTCAGCCTGCCACTATCCCGCGAGGTGTTTTCGCGCAGAATGCGCGAAAACCCGAGGCCTGCAGCGAGAAACTGCATGAAATGCAGTTTCTGTGCATCGCGAAGCGTGTAATCGTTCAGCAACGCTGAACTGTTACGTTCAGAGAAGCCGGTACATTGTAATAGTAACAGTAACGGTACATTGATAAGAAGCCGGCTTCTGACCTTGACATCATCATAAATAGGAGGACGCCATGAAGAAACCATTTAAGAGAATCCTTTACGGAGGAGATTACAATCCCAACCAGTGGCCGAGAGAGATCTGGCAGGAGGATATGAGAATGTTCCGGAACGCCCATATTAACAGCGCCACCATCAACGTCTTTTCATGGGCAAAGATCCAGCCTTCCGAGGAAACCTACGATTTTGAGGAACTGGACGATATTGTGGAAATGCTGGAGCAGGAGGAATGCGACATTGTGATGGGAACCTCCACAGCCGCTCTGCCGGCATGGATGGTAAAACGGTATCCGGAGGTTGCGCGCACCGATTATGAGGGCCGTCACCACAAATTCGGCCACAGACACAACGCATGCCCCAACAGCCTGGTTTACCAGAAGTACGCGGCCGCGCTGACGGAGCAGCTGGCCAGGCGCTACGGAAAGACCGGAAAGGTGGCCTGCTGGCATATCAACAATGAGTACGGCGGGGAGTGCTACTGTGAAAACTGTGAGAAAGCCTTCCGTGTGTGGCTGAAAAAGAAATATAAGACCATTGAGGCGCTGAACGAGGCCTGGAACATGGAATTCTGGGGCCATACGGTCTATGATTGGGACGAAATCGTGCTGCCCAACGCTCTGGGCGAGGGTATCGGCACGGACAAAACCGCCTTTGCCGGGATTTCCATTGACTACCGCCGTTTTAATTCCGACAGCATCCTGGAAAACTTCAAGATGGAGCGGGACATCATCCGTAAATACGACCCGGAAACGCCCATCACCACAAACCTGATGGGAACCTACCCGGGACTGGATTACTTCAAATGGGCCAAGGAGATGGACATTGTTTCCTGGGACAATTACCCCAGCTACAATACGCCCTGGAGCCAGACCGCCATGTGCCACGACCTGATGCGCGGTCTGAAGGACCAGCCGTTTATGCTGATGGAGCAGACCCCCAGCCAGCAGAACTGGCAGCCGTACAATTCCCTGAAAAAGCCGGGACAGATGCGCGCGCAGAGCTATCAGACGGTGGCCCACGGCGCGGATACCATTCAGTTCTTCCAGCTGCGCCGGTCGGTGGGCGCCTGCGAGAAATTCCACGGCGCGGTAATTGCTCACGCGGGAACGGAAAATACACGGGTATTCCGCGAGGTGACCGCCCTTGGCGCGGAGCTGGAGCGTCTTGGCGAGACGGTCATCGGCTCCATGCCGGACGCGAAGATCGGCGTGATCTTTGACTGGGACAATTACTGGGCGCTGGAGTATACCAGCGGACCCAACTGCGATCTGAAATACGTTGACCAGATCCATCAGTATTACAGCAGCCTTTACCGGGGAAATTATCCTGTGGATATGATTCCGGTGGACGCGGACTTCAGCCGTTACAAAGTAATCCTTGCGCCGGTGCTGTACATGGTGAAGGAGGGCATGGCCGAGGCGCTGGAAAAATTTGTGGCCGGCGGCGGTATCCTGCTGACCACCTTCATGAGCGGCATCGTCGGACAGTCGGACAACGTACATCTGGGCGGCTATCCCGGCCCCCTGCGCGAAATGGCCGGTGTCTGGGTGGAGGAGATCGACGCCCTGGCTCCGGAGCAGTCCAACACCATCCGTTTCGCGGACGGAACAGACGCTTCCTGCCGCCTGCTGTGCGATCTGATGCACCTGGAGGGCGCCCAGGCGCTGGCGGAATATACCAGCAACTTTTATGCGGGTATGCCGGCAGTCACCAGAAACGCCTACGGAAAAGGCGCCGTTTACTATGTGGGCGCAAATCTGGATCAGGCGGCTCTGGATAAAGTGCTGGGACAGCTTCTGACGGAAGCCGGCGTAGGGTCAAACGTGGAAGAAAGCACAGAACTGGAAGTGACCGTGCGCCAGTCAAAGACGCAGAAGATCACCTTTATCATCAACTTTAAGGCGCAGGATCTGCCGCTGCCCGCGCAGTTTGCAGGCAAGACCGATCTTCTGACCGGCCAAACCTTAGACACACAGACCATGCTGGCGCCTTATGACGTTGTGATCGTGGCAGAAAACAGATAGTTTTTTGATAGTTTTTGGATAGTTTTGGGAGATGAGAAAAAGCAGCAGATCTTTCGTAGCTATTCAGCCAGGTCTGCGCATTTCCTGCGCAGACCGTATAAAAGCGTGGTGCCTGCAGGCATCCGGCCCATTGCGAAGCAATTTTCAATGGCCGGATGCCGCAACCATTCGGCGGGTTGAATGGTTACGCTTTTCCTCACTATTGAAGCGTGTTTTATTACAAGACTTGCAGGATAGGATTAAGAAAATAAGAGCCTTATTCTTTGATGAATTTCTTATCGCTGTCCGGTATAGGTTCAGTATCAGATACATAACGCTCTACCTTCATATGAAGATCATATTTTTCTCTGAGCGCTGCAATCTGAGTCATCATCGGTGAAGCATGATGGATATCCAAAGATTTTTGGTCCTCCCAACTGTCGATCAGAAGCAAAGTTTCCTTATCGTCCATTGGAAAAAAGTATTCATATCTGAGATTTCCGGGTTCCCGGCGAATATCATCCACAATTCCGCGCAAAACCATTTCCTCCGCGAACTTTCCTGCGTTTCCGTTTTTTCCGGTATAATAAATGTTGACGGTTATAGCCATTTCACATACCTCCATAAAGAAAAAAATTGTAACGATTCAGCCAGCCATTATCCCGCAAGCAACGAGCCTGGCAGCCACAGCCCAGGCTGCTGTCTCTTGCCGCAAGCGGCAATTCACCTTGCGTTTGCATGGAGGTTTGGCGGTGCTGTGTGCCGGTGGCACACGTTAAGCACTGACCGGAGCGCAGCGTAGACCAAATATCCCGCTGTTCCGCAGCGCAGCAAGCCGGATCCCCCGCTGCTTGCAGCGGGGTTTTTGAATGACCATGTTGAACTGCAGCTACAGGGCGTTCAGAAAATTTAAAGACCCCGCTGGATTTTCCGTTCCTTTTTCCAGCAGTGTGACCAGTCCCGCGATGGTGTCGCGGATCTCCTCCAGAGAGGACGGCGCCAGCGTATTGTCCAGCTTCACGGTCAGGACGATCAGCACGATTTCCGCCAGCACCTCCGGCCGGTCAAACTGGATCGTGCCCTCAGAGATCCCCTGACGGATGATTTCGGCCAGCGCAGGCTTCAGCTCCCGGATGATATGAGTCATATATTTCTGGTGGAGAAAGGCTTTTTCCGCGGAGCCGGCGTCGGATTTCGTCTCCGATTTGAGGAATTCCGTGGAAATGTTGCGGCAGGCCTGAAAGATCATGGCCATCCGCGTAAACGGGGAGATATCCGGCTGCATGGACAGCTGCTTGGCCGTCTCCAGCGGTTTCTCGTAGCTTCGTGCCACCAATGCCTCCAGGATGGCCTCCTTTGAGGAAAAATAATAGTAGATGCTCCCCTTGCCGATGCCGGCCGCCTGGGCGATCTCGCTGACGGAGATCGTCTGCAGATTTTTGTTCTCCAGAAGTGTCTGCAGCGCATCCAGAATCCGTTCATATTTGTCTTGCTTTTGCATATGTCCTTGTTCCTCTTGTTTCGGGCAATAATATATAATTATACCACAGTCCGCTCTCCTCTGACAACGGATAAAAGCTACAGAAATAGCAGAGAGTTTCCGGCATATTTTTTATGGGTTTTACAGTTGACCAACGGTCGGAAAAATGGTACTGTTACTTAAAAGAACTTGTTGACCAACGGTCGAAAAAGGAGGAACTATGACATACGCAGAGATGTTTTCAAAGGTAAAGGGAATGTTTATGGAGGCGGATGTGAGCGATATCAGCGAGCATCTGGCGTTTCAGTTTAATATCACAGGCGAGGCCGAAGGAATTTTCTACGCGGAGGTCAAAGACGGAACGCTGGCGGTGGAGCCTTATGAGTATCACGACCGTGACGCGATGTTTATCTGCAGCGCGGACACCCTGCTGAAGATCGCCGAGGGAAAGAAAGACCCAATCCTGGCGTTCACGCTGGGGCAGCTGAAGGTAGAGGGCAATATCGACAAGGCGCTGAAGCTGAAGACACTGATCGAAAGCAAAAGAAAGTAACGGTTCAGCCAGCTGAATCGTTGTAACCGTTCAGCATTGCTGAACGATTACACGCTTCGCGCGCAGAAAAAGGATGATGGAAAAATGAAATGGTTACAAAAAACGGCGGCTCTGCTTGGCGTCGGAACGGCGGCGGAGCTTGGCGCCTCCTTCTATTTTTACAGACGGACCATGAAACGCTCAAAAGCGAAAAAAGAACGCACCATGAAAATGTCCGGGACGGACTGGTCAAAGTACATGCCGATGATGAAAGAGAAAAGGGAATGGATGATGGCTCAGCCAAGGGAGGACGTATGGATCACCTCTGTGGACGGCCTGAGACTTCACGGCACTTATTTTGCCGGTGAGAAAAAAGACCGGGCGGTCATCTGCTTCCACGGCTACACCAGCGAGGGGATGAGCGATTATATCGGTCTCACCGGCTACTATCTGCGCCATGGTTATCGTGTGCTGCTGGTGGACGAGCGCGCCCACGGACAGAGCGAGGGCGAGTATATAGGGTTCGGCTGTATGGACCGGCTGGACGCGCTTCGGTGGATTGACTGGATGATCCGGAAGGCAGAGAAAGACGAAAGCTGCCCGGTGCAGATTCTGCTCCACGGAACGTCCATGGGCGGTTCCACGGTGCTGATGGCCAGCGGTCTTAATCTGCCCCCGCAGGTAAAGGGAATCGTTTCCGACTGTGCGTTTACGTCGCCCAAAGAGGTATTCACCCATGTGCTGCACTCCATGTATCACCTGCCGGCATTCCCTATGCTGACGATCGCGGAGCTGGTCAACCGGCGGAAAGCCGGCTATGGCCTGGACCAGTGCAACGCGGCACGGGAGGTAAGAAAGGCCAGGCTGCCGGCGCTGCTGATCCATGGCAGCGGCGATACTTTTGTGCCGTGTTCCATGTGTGAGGAAATCTATCGAAACTATGCCGGACCGGCACGCAAATGGATTGTGGACGGCGCCGGCCACGCGGAAAGTTACTATAAAAATCCGGAAGCCTACGAGGCGGTTCTGGACCAATTTACTGGAGGGATCATAAAATGATGAGAAAAAGAAAAGGATACCCGGTATACCCGCTGACTGCTGCGCAGAAATTTCATTTCTTTTACCAGAATTCCTGCCCCAAGAAAGAGGTGCTGAACATTGGCACCAGTCTGACCATTGAGACGGAGCTTGACTGGGACGCCCTGCGCCAGGCCATCTACAAAGCCTACGAGCGCTGCGAGTCCATGCGGGTGCGCTTCGCCAAGGATAAGGAAGGCACCTGGTACCAGTATGTTGTGGACAAGGAGGAGCGGGAGATCGAGTTTGTGGATTTCTCCGGAAAGACCATGGAGGAAGCCGAGGCCATTATGCAGAAGTGGACCACAAAGCCGTTCCCGGCAATGGACGCGCCCATGAACCGCGTGGTGATGATCCATATGCCCGACGGCTACAACGGCCTTTACTTTCTGGGCGACCACCGGCTGGTGGACGCTCAGTCGCTGATCTGCTTTCTGAAAGACATCATCGAGCTGTACTGCAACGCCAAATTTGAGGGCGTGCCGTATCCTAAGGATATGGCTTCCTACATAGAACAGCTGCAAAAGGATCTGGCCTATGAGCAGAATTCCAAGGCTCAGCAAAGAGACCGGGAATATTTCGAGAAGCTCATCGAGACATCGGAGCCGATTTACAACGGCCTTCTGGGACCGCAGAAGCTGGAGGCGGCGAGAGAACGCTTTGGCGACCCGGCCCTGCGCGCGGCCATGGACGTGTCGGATTCTGTGGATTCCGCGTTGGATATCTTTCATCTGGAGGCGGAGCCCACGAAGCGCCTGATGGACTTCTGCGAGAAATATCACGTTTCCCTGGTATGTCTGCTGATCATGGGACTGCGCACCTATTTCCAGAAGATGAACGGAAATGAGGACGTGAGCATCCATACAGCCATCGCCCGCAGAGCCACGATCAAAGAGAAAAAGAGCGGCGGCACAAGGATCCATTCCTTCCCCTTCCGGACGATCTTTCCGGAATCCATGACCTTCCTGGAGGGTGTGTACAAGATCCGCGAGCAGCAGAATGAAATGTTCCGCCACGCCAACTACAATCCGGTGGAATATTTTATCCACCGGGCAAAGACCTATCCCCATCCCCAGGGCCTGACCTATGAACCCATGTCGCTGACCTATCAGCCGATGACCCTGCAGGAGAAGGGACTGGACCAGCTGGGCGAGATCCGCTATAAGACGAAATGGTACCCCAACGGGGCGACCACCCAGGGTATGTATCTCACCGTCATGCACCGTCCGGAGGACAATGGCCTGGATTTCAACTTTGAGCATCAGGTGAAGGCGGTTTCCAGACAGGATCTGGAGTATCTCTATTATTATCTCTGCAAAATCATGTTCAAGGGAGCGGAGAATCCGGATCTTCCCATTGGGGATATCATCCGGCTGGTATAACACAAATCGTTTGGGAGGATAGAAATTTGGAAGTAAAAATGTTTGAAAAACTGGTAGAGATTATCTGTAATTATGTGGAAGTGGAGCCGGAGCAGGTGAAGCCGGAATCCAGATTTATGGAGGATCTGGGATTTACTTCCTTTGATTTTATGAGTATGCTCGGGGAGATCGAGGACGAGTTTGAGGTGGAGATCGACGAGACACAGGCGGCGAATATCCGCACGGTACAGGAAGCGGTCGGATATCTGGAGCAGCTGACTGCCTGAGTGAAAGGAGGGAGAACATGGTCTTAAGTACAATACGGGAGATCCTGGTTCAGGCCCAGGAAACTTATGGAGACGGAGACGCGGTGCGCTATAAGGCGGGACCGAAAAAGATCGAGACGAAATCCTATACGCAGCTCAGGGAGGACAGCGAGAGTTTTTCCCGGGCGATGTGCGCCCTTGGGGAGCAGGGAAAGCATGTGGCGGTGATCGGAAGTACCTCCTATCACTGGCTGATTGCTTATCTTGGAACGGTCAACTGCGGAAACGTGGCGGTTCCTCTGGACGCGTCCCTTCCGGCGGCGGAGCTTTGTGAACTTCTGGACCGGGCGGATGTGACCACCCTTGTGCTGGACGAGTGCCGTGCGGATGTGGCCGGTCTGGCGCGGGAAACCTGCCCGAAGCTGAAACATCTGATCTCCATGCAGAAGCCGGTACACGAGGACGGATGGCTGTCCCTTGGACAACTGCTCGCGGAGAACGCCGGCGCCTTTGACTATGAGCCGGACCCGGAGCAGCTGTGTACGATCATGTTTACCTCAGGAACCACCGGAAAGAGCAAGGGCGTTATGCTGACGCACCGGAACCTGGCGGAGAACGCCACCTGTCTGGATATGAAAATCCCGCCGCGGACCGTCATCCTTTCGGTGCTGCCCATTCACCACGCTTACTGTCTGAGTATGGATATCTTAAAGGGATTGTCCCTGGGCAGTATTATCTGCGTCAACGATTCTCTGATGCGCGTGGCGAAAAATATCAAGCTGTTCCAGCCGAACATGATCCTCATGGTGCCGCTGATGATCGAGACCTTTGCCAGAAAGCTGGAGGAGGTATCCGCGCTTCCGGCAGAGATCGTGAGAACGGAGGTATTCGGCGACCAGCTCCACACCATCTGCAGCGGCGGAGCTTATCTGGACCCGGCCTACATTGACCTGTTCAACCGGTACGGCATCACCATTCTGCAGGGGTACGGCATGACTGAGTGCTCTCCGGTCATCAGCACCACGGTCAGCTGGAACATCCGCAAGGAATCCGTGGGACAGCTGGTACCGAACTGCGAGGCGAAGGTGGTGGACCATGAGCTGTGGGTAAGAGGCAGCAGCGTGATGCAGGGATATTACAAAATGCCTGAGGAGACGGCGGAAACGCTGACGGACGGCTGGCTGCACACCGGCGATTTGGGATATGTGGATGAAGAAGGATTTATTTACCTGACCGGCAGGAAGAAGAATCTGATCATCACAAAGAACGGGGAAAACGTTTCCCCGGAGGAACTGGAAAACCGTCTCAGCCAGGTACGTCTTGTACAAGAGGTTCTGGTGCGGGAGACCCAGGGAATCATCGAGGCGGAAATTTATCCGGACTATGAGTACGCCCAGAAAGAGCAGATCAGCGACATCCGCGGACAGCTGCAGCAGGCGGTGGACGACTACAATCAGAGCGCCCCGGTCTACAAGCGCATTTACAGCCTGAAAGTGCGTGAGACGGAATTTGAGAAAACTGCTTCCAGAAAGATCAAGCGGTTCTGATCTTATTTACGCAAGGCATTTCACACAGAATGTGTAACGGTTCAGCCTTGCCGAATTATTACACGCTTCGCAATGCACAGAAACTGCATTTCATGCAGTTTCGCGCTGCAGGTCTCGGTGTTTTCGCGCATTCTGCGCGAAAACACCTTGCGGGATAGTGGCAGGCAGAACTGTGATAATCCCCGGAAAAACATTTTTCGGAAGATATTTTCAAACGATCCGTTGGCTGAATGGTTACGATATCTTCTGAAAAAATGTTTTCCGGGGATTTCTGTTTTGGATGGTTTAAGGATTCGAGAGTGTGTTTGAAAATTCATTCCTGCAATCTGCACACCCCACAAACTGTGACGCACATCTTGCAGAAAGCAATTTTCAAACACACTCTAGACTTTACGGAACCCGTCTGTGAGCCGGTAAAACTCCACATGCTTCATCAGGTGTTTTTCCACAACGGAAACGGACTTTCCGGTTGAGAAAGCACAGATCACGGTTCCGATGCCGACGCCCGAGAGGCGGTGGAGCAGCAGAAGGGAGATCAGCAGGGTGGTGGTCAGGCAGCACACGTCGAAGGTGGTTTTTACATATTTGTATTTTTTGTGGATCAGCGCCGACAGGTCCCGGGGAAAAATATCCGTGGGAACGATGGGCATCAGGCAGTGATTGGAGAGACAGATGCCGAAGGAAAGGACCGCGAACCCCATGAGAAACCACAGGATCCGGAATCCCAGAGCCGTCGGGAGAAACTGCATCCAGGCTTCGTGCACATCCAGCATCTTTCCGAAAGCGATTCCCACAACAAACGACACCAGGTAGGAGCTGTTCCATTTTCCGGCCAGGATCATCAGGGTCGATACCAGCGCGGTCTGAAACAGATAATTCCAGGTACCGAAGCTGAGAAACGGGAAGGCGTGGCTGAATACATAGGGCACCGACGAGATGGACGAGATACCGAAGCCGCTTTTTGACATGATAGCCACGCCGAAGCTGTTCAGCAGGATAATCGCCAGCAGAGCCAGCTCGCCGGGAATCTTTCTTTTTTCTTTCATTGTAATCTCCTTTTTCTTTTACAGCGCCGCTATTTCCCGGCGCGCAGTAAAAACTGTGTTCTCTTCTTGCAGTATCATTTGTTTTTAGAACCGGAATCAGTATAATACAGCAGAGTAAGAAAATCAATCACAGAAAACACAGCCGCCGCAAACACTTGCTGTTTGCGGCCTGAGAACGTGATTCAGGCTGTTACTGAAATACAGATTCCGCGTCGCGCAGGGTATTGATGGAAAGAGCGCCAGGCTTTATAATGGTTGGTAAGAACGCCGGACAGGAGGAAAAGATTATGATAGCAGGAATACAGGTTTCCAGTTTTAAGCCGGTGCTGACCACTGGCGATGAGGTGCGGACGGCTTTTCGGAACATGCGGAACATGGGCTGTGATACGGTGCAGCTTCAGTGGATCGACTTTTCTGTTTCGCCGGAGACGATCGTGCAGGCCATGGGGGAGGAAGGAATCCGATCCGTATCCACCCAGGATTTTTACCAGACGGTGGTACAGCGCCGGGAGTATTTTATCCGGCTGAACCATCTCTGCGGCAGTGAATGGGTCTGCGTCAGCGGGATACCCGGGCAGTATCTGAGCGCGGAGGGTGTGAAGAAATTTGCTGAGGAACTTTCCGGGTTCGTCCGGGAGCTGGAGAGCGAGGGACTGAAGCTTTGTTTTCACCCGAGACATTTTGATTTTTGGCCAAAGCAAGAGGCTTCTGGCGGTTCCGTCGATCTGGTGGAGCGCCTGATGGAGCGGCTGCCGGACAGCGCGGCGCTTTGCCTGGACCTTTATCATGTGAACCATGCAGGCATGTCTATGGAGGACACCATCCGCAAATACCGCGGGAAGGTGTGTATGGTCCACTTTAAGGATTATCGCAGAGTGGACGGACAGGAGGTTCTTGTGCCGGCCGGGGCGGGCGACACGGACTGGAGCGGGGCTTTGGCCGCCTGTGTGGAGACAGGGGTTCCCTACGGTTTTGTCGAGCAGGAGCGCTGGGAGGGCGACCCGTTTCTGCGCCTGAAAGAAGGCTTCGACTGGCTGAAGAAAAGCCTGGAGTCTGTTTGAGAATTCCTGCGGTCTGCAAGCTCCGCTTTGCGTGGAATTTGCAGAAAGCAATGTTCAAACATGCCCCGGAGCAAATGTAAGTTGGAAAGGAAAGCGAAGTTTGGAAGTAAACTTCCAAATCTACCATTATTGGCGCAGCCAGTGCGCCATGAAAGGGGTAAAAATGACGATTGCGGAAGTGAGTAAAAAGTATGACATCTCTCCCGACACACTGCGCTACTATGAGCGCATTGGCCTGATCCCTCCGGTCCCGCGGAACAAAAGCGGGATCAGGAATTACGATGAGGAATCCTGCGGATGGATCGAGCTGATGAAATGTATGCGCGGCGCTGGCGTCCAGATCGAGGCGCTGATCGAGTATGTGGCATTGTTTTACCAGGGAGACGGGACACTGGACGCGCGCAGGGATCTTCTGGTGGAGCAGCGGGACCAGCTGATCGGAAAACGGGACCAGATCCAGCAGTCCATCGAACGGCTGAACGAAAAGATTGAGAAATATGAGAAAGGACTGATGAAAGCGGAAAAGCGTCTGGAACAGCTGCGCAAGGAAAAGGAGGAGCAGAAGACGGGCTGAAAGATTAAAATGCATTTTTTGAATACATTCCGGAAAGATTCAGGGGCCGGTATGACTGTCGCGAGTCATACCGGCCTCTGTGTGCGTTTAGCAGTTCTCAGTCAAACACGGAGTCCTGTTCCCATTTGAGAAAATCGCCTGTTTCCGCGTCAATCTCAAATTCATACTCCACGTTGTTATAAATGATTTTTCCCTCGTAGATGAGCCGGCCGTCGTCCTTTTCCAGCTTGATACGGATATCGCTGTCGGAAGCGCCGTCCACTCTCGCCAGCGCGGATGCTCTGGCGTCAGCCTCAGAAATGGCGGTCTGAGTGCTGGGGTCTACATAATCCTCATCGATTTCATAATCGGTTTTCAGGATCTGTCCATCGTCCGCCTTGATATCGTACTCGTATTCTTTGGCGCCGGAGTGAAATTCAATTTCGTAGATGGAGACGCCGTCCTCATAATCTTTTTTCACTTTCAGGTTGGTCAGGTCGGCTTCCTGCACCTGCGCATGTTCAAAGGCAATCTGCTTCGCCTGTTCCTCTGTGATCTCAGAGACCTGGCCGGACTGTGTTTCTGTTGGCTGAGAGGGAACGTCCGGGGTGACTACGGCGGAGGCGGTGTTGGCGTTCTGGCCGGAGGAGCCGTCTAATACGGACTGGGTGATGGTGGTTCCGGACGGATCTGTGGAAGTTTTGGACTGTGTGCCGGAGGTTCCGCATGCTGTGACTGAGAGTGCCAGGAAAGCTGCTGTGACAGCTGTAAAAAGTTTTTTCTTCATAATGTGATCTCCTTTGCTTTTAATTTGTAGGAATGTTGTTATTTTGTTCTCTGTTTGCATTTATCATACAGGAGAAAGATTAAAGGAAAATGAGAAAATATCGGTATCGTATGGAATAAAACAGGAACGGCCAGAAAATGACGGTTCAGTGTAACAGTTCAGTCTGTCACTATCCCGCGAGGTGTTTTCGCGCAGAATGCGCGAAAATCCCGAGGCCTGCAGCGCGAAACTGCATGAAATGCAGTTTCTGTGCATCGCGAAGCGTGTAATAGTTCAGCAAGGCTGAACTGTTACGGTTCAGTTAAGTGAAAATGGAACCGAAAAGCAATATCATATATACGAAAAGGATGATGCCGGGGGCAAAAGTTTTTGACATCAACATTAAAAGGTTGAAATATCATAAAATAATTATAATTGATAGTAGATTTCAGATATGATATAGTTATTGTAAGAAGAAAATAAAAAATTAAACAAGATAAAGGAAATAATGAAAGGGGCCCAAACCAATGGACATATAAAAACTTATTTTGAATGCTCGAAACGCAAGGAAACACAAATCAATTCTGCAACAACTGGATTGGATAAAGCGAAAAAAATGCAGGAGAGAGTTGAGAAAGGAGGGGATTGTATGAAAGAGCGTGATAAAAAAGAAGCGAGCGGACTGGCGCCTCTGTCTATCTTGCGATGGATTCTTTTGGCGCCTGTAAATCTGGGACTGATCCTGATAGTTCAGGCATTTTTTATCCACACCCAGACGGCTCCGCTTACCTCGGAACGTCTGGCGGCGCAGCCTGTTTTCAGTGGGTGTGAAATCCTGGATATTGCCGGAACGGAGATCGAGTCTTCCAAGCTGATGCTGCGGGGTGACCGAAGCTGGATCTTGTACCGCAATGCTGCGGGAGAAAACCGTGTGATGCGAGTGGAATGGAATTATGTTTTGCCACGTTATCGTCTTGAAACGAGTGTTGATCTTGGGATTCCGGCAGGGGAAACTTCCTATACCGCTGCCGCGCGGGATTTTCTCGGAAAATCTGCGGTGACCGTTGAGAAGGAACAGATTATAAGCTATGAAACTTCCGGTGTGGTCAGAAAAAACCATATCCTGCAGGGGTATGTATTGCTGGCGTTGGGACTTATCTTGCTGGAGGCAGGGATTTATCACCGGTTGAGAAACGTGAAAATGCGAAAACAAAGCGATCAGAAGCAAGGATAAACGGTTATACTCAAAAGTGATCGGAAAATGAAACATGTGACGGTTCAACTATGTTGGAGAGTCACATGTTTTAGTATGTTAAAAAAAGGAGGGCCGGGACTTGCGTCCCGGCAGTTATGAAAAAGAAAAAATGTTATATAAAATGGTGTAATGGCTTTTGAGTAACAACAGTTACAGCGGTCTGTTGTTCTCTTTTTGTTTACAGGTTCAGTATAGTAAAAAAATATGTTCAGAGTGTGTCCGAATACTGAAGGTTTTGTGAAGAAAAAGAAACAAAATCTGAACGTCATTTTTCCATAAAATGGAGGTGCCGGAGTCTGGCGGGACTCCGGCATTTGTGAAAAAGAAAGTGATGTATGTAAATTTTACTAACATGGGTGGGAACAACAATTCAGGAAATCAGTGGTTTGCAATCGCCGCTGCCGCGTTTGTCGCCGGCCGGCTGGTCTGTCTGTCGTTCCTCTGTTGATAAGAACAGTATAGCCGGAAAATGTGTTCAGAATGTGTCGGAAGAATAAAGGATTTCTGAAAAGCTGCCGCAAACATGAAGAAAATATGAAGAAATCCGAAACAAGTTAGAGCGTGTTTGAAAATTCCAGGAATGAATGTTCAAACACGATCTAACTTGCCGCTATCCTTGCTCCAGAGGAAGGCGGACAGTAAATTCCGTTCCCATATCTTCCAGACTCTGCACCTGAACCGTTCCGTGGTGGGCCTGGACGATCCAGCGCACCATGGGCAGCCCAAGACCTGCCCCCTGGCGGCTGTCAGAGCGGGAGGGGTCTGCCTGGTAAAAACGGTCCCAGATATGGGGGAGATGTTCTTTGGAAATCCCGATCCCGTTGTCTTTGACAGAAATTTTTGCGGTTTCGCCGTCTGCCTCCAGAGTTACCAGGACCCAGCCGCCTTCTCTGCCGTAGCGGATGGCGTTGGTCAGCAGATTTTCAAACAGGCGGATCATCATCGTCTCGTCCGCGGTCAGGGAAACATTCCCGGCCAGCTGTGTGCGCAGTTCAATGTGTTTTTTTGCCGCGCTTTCCTCCTGTTCCTCGACGGTGAGCGCCAGAAGCTCCGTCAGGGACACTGTCTCAAAATGGAGCGGCTGGCGGTTCTGGTCGGCGCGGGAGAGCAGCAGAAGCTGGGCGTTCATCTGCGCCATCCCTTTGGCGCGGGTCTGGATGATCTCCAGTTCCCTGCGCGCGTCTTCCGGAAGGCCGTTCCGCTCCAGCAGATATTCGCAGTGGGACAGGATGACGGCCACCGGCGTGCGCAGCTCATGGGATACGTCGGAGGTAAACTGCCGCTCCCGCTGAAAGGCGTTCTCCAGGCCGGAGAGCATCTGGTTAAAGCATTCCGCCAGCCGGTGAAATTCGTCGCCGCCCCGGGTGACGGGAACACGTTTGGAAAGGTCGGAGCCTTCCTGGATATCCTGGACGGTCTGTATCATGGTGTTGACCGGGCGGAGAGTCCTTCCGATAAAAAGATAACCGAACACAGCGGCCAGAAGGACAAGCGCCGGGAGGATCACCAGCGAGGTGCGAAGCAAGATCTGCAGACTCTGCTCGGCCTCCGTGACGGAGAGGATCCCCCGGACAAACAGGGAACCGTAGCCGTCCACCGTATGGACTGCGTCGAACACATACCAGCGGGTGGTACCGTCATAGATGGTCTGCAGGCTGCCGTCCTGGAAAGCGGGACGGGCGGTGAACGAATAGGGAAGCCGCCCATAGATAAATTTCCCGGAGGAGTTGTATACAGACAGATACACGCCACCGTTTACATCCATCAGGTTGGAGTCGATGAAAAGTTCCTGGCCGTCGCTGTAGATATCCTCCAGACTGTCGTAGACATGTTCCCGAATCTGCTGCTGCACCGAGGCAAGCAGTTCGCTGCTGCTGATGGACAGAAGCACCGCCGCCAGGACGCAGACCAGCAGCGTCATGAAAAATGTGTACAGAAGCGTTAATTTCCATTTGACAGAACGCAAGCTACACCTCCGCTCTCAGCACATACCCGGCGCCGCGTACTGTGTGGATCAGCTTCGGCTCGAAACCCTGGTCCAGCTTTTTCCTGAGATAGCGGATATAAACATCCACCACGTTGGAACCGCCGTAATAGTCGTAATTCCAGATATGCTGCTCGATCTTTTCCCGGGACAGCACGATTCCCTGGTTCAGGATCAGATAGCGCAGGATGGCGTATTCCTTGCTGGAGAGAAAAATCTCCGTGTCCCCGCGGAATACCCGGTGGGAATCCAGGTAGACGGTCAGGTTGGCGGCGCGGCAGACCGTGTCGGCGGCGGGGGTGTTTTTCCGCAGCATGACGCGGATGCGGGCCAGAAGTTCCTCAAAGGCAAACGGCTTTACCAGATAGTCGTCGGCGCCGGCATCCAGCCCCGCCACCCGGTCCCCCACGGTATCGCGGGCGGTCAAAAGCAGGACGGGGATCCGGCTGCCTGCGGCGCGAAGCTCCTTTAAAACGGACAGGCCGTCTTTTTTCGGCATCATAATGTCCAGGATCGCGGCGTCATATTCGGCCATCTCCAGGTATGCCAGCGCTTCCTCTCCATCCAGGCAGGCGTCAACGCTGTAAGAATGTTCCTCCAGCCGCTTTTTCAGCAGCCGGTTCAGGTCTTTTTCATCTTCGGCAATTAAAATTCGAATGGTGATTCCCTCCTTCCTGTGAAAGCATTTTATGCTCTGCGGCCTGTCAGAGTATTCCCTGCTCCACGGCCCAACGGCTGATGGTCCGGTAGGCGGGCAGATCCAGTCCGTATTCATCCGCCAGACGGACAATGCGGTGTACCAGGCCGTCCATTTCGCTGGGACCGCCGTGAGCGACATCCCGCTGCATGGAGGTGGTGGAGTCGTCGGCCAGACCGTCGAGAATTTTAAGATTTCGCTGGCAGAGGTCCTCGTCGAAGGTAATTCCCATGGCGTGTCCCAGTTCCTCAATCTCACGCACCAGGGTCAGGAAAAGCTCCTGAGGCTTTCCGGGATGTTTGAAGGCGCCTCCGGTCTGGTTCAGATAAATGCCAGCGGCCCCGATGGGCGACACATAGCTGAATTTTGTCAGAGCTTCTTTTTGAATATCGTCTGTGAAAGCAGCGTCAATGCCGGCCAGACGAAGATGCTGCTCCACCAGGACAGCCTGCTCCTCCAGACGGCGCGGCTGTCCTTTTCGGTAGCCGAAGAAGATACGGAAGATCGGGTCCGGCTGAACGACGATCCCCGGAGCCTCGATCATACCGTAAATATAAATACAGCCGTCCAGAATGACCGGAGCAGGGCAGGATAAAGAAAGAAGCCCCCCGGTGCCGAAAACGTTCAGCAGCGGGATCACCAGCGTGTTTTCGGAAGCAATTCTCTGGAGAAAGCGGGTGGTATCGTCCAGAGAATAATATTTTACGCAGACAAAGACAACGTCCGGCGTATCGGAATACTCGTCCATGGAGCAGGCTTTCACAGAACGGATCTGCCGCTGCCCCAGCGTGCAGCTTTTCAGGATCAGCCCGTTGCTACGGATCTCCTCCAGATGTCTGTTCCGCGCAATCAGGGTTACGTCATGTCCCTGTTCCGCGAGAAATCCTCCCACGCACCCGCCGGTTCCGCCGGCGCCGATTACAACATATTTCATTATAAAATCCTCCCGTTTTTTGTTTCTTATATTATACCGTCCGCTTTCGGAAAGTACAAGGGGAGGAATCGTCCTGCAACGCTGAACAGTAACGAACGGTTACCTGCCAAGGGCAGCCGTTTCGTCTATCCCTTGACTTGGCTGTAAATTTGTTGGATAATATGCGAAGGAATATTTGTAACCGTTCAGCTGACGGAACTGTTTATGAATGTTTGTCCGCTGCCGGGCGGGGAAAGGAGGACGCCGAAGGAATGAGACTGGAAAAAATACAGGATTACCTGAAAGAAAAAGGCTGGCCCTATACATATACAGAGGAAGACGGTCAGGGGAGCATCGATTTTGAGCATCGCGGTCTGGCCTATCATATCTGGGAATTTGAGGACGGCCATGTGCGTGGGGCGGAGACGAATCTCAGGACGGTAGGGCGCACGGAGGACCTTACCGGAAACTATGAAGAAGAAATGATAGAAATTATTAAAAGCTGGTAGATACTACGGGGGGAAGTTTGAAAGTAAACTTCCCAATCTGCCATGATCGGCGCGGCCAATGCGCCATGAAAGCCCAGGAAATCAGTAAATTTGGGCTTGACATTATAGGAAGGAGTAACAATGGGACATATCACATCAAAAAATGCGTATAAAAGCCTGGAGGAGCGGATCAACTGGTTTACCCAGGGCGCGCCGGCGTCGGAAACTTTTTATAAGATCCTGCAGGTATTGTTTACGGAGAAGGAAGCGCGGGTCATGTCCATGCTGCCGGTGCGTCCGTTTACTGTAAAGCGGGCCGCCCGTATCTGGAACACGTCGGAGGCCAAGGCGGAGAAGGTGCTGGACCATCTCTGTGAGAAGGCGCTGCTGGTGGATTCCAGCTACGAGGGGGTCCGGCGGTTTGTGATTCCGCCGCCAATGGCAGGATTCATTGAGTTTGCCCTGATGCGCACCCGGGGAGACATTGATCAGAAGTATCTGGCAGAGCTGTACTATCAGTATATGAACGTGGAGGAGGATTTTGTCAAAGATCTGTTTTACGCCACAGAGACAAAGCTTGGCCGGGTATATGTGCAGGAACCGGTGCTGACCAATGAGCATATGAACCATATCCTGGATTATGAGCGGGCGACGCATATCGTTGAGGAGGCGGAGTATATCGGTCTTGGTCTATGCTACTGCCGGCATAAGGCGTACCATGCGGGTCATCCCTGTGAAATCGACGCGCCGTGGGATGTATGTCTGACCTTTGGAAACGCGGCCCGTTCCCTGGCGGAGCATGGACAACATGCCCGTCTGATCTCCAAGGAGGAGGCGAAGGACGTGCTGGAACGTTCTTATGCGGCGAACCTGGTGCAGATCGGCGAGAATGTACGGGAGCATCCGGCATTTATCTGCAACTGCTGCGGCTGCTGCTGCGAGGCGCTGCAGGCGGCGCGGCGGTTTGCTCCGGTGCAGCCGGTGGCCACGACCAATTATCTTCCGAAGGTAACCCAGGAAAAGTGCGTAGGCTGCGGAAAATGTGAGAAGGTCTGTCCCATCGGGGCGATCTCCATGAAGGAAGACCCGGTCACCGGAAAGAAGCACGCGGTGGTACAGGAGGATCTTTGCCTCGGATGCGGTGTCTGCGCCCGGAACTGCGGACCGAAGGCCCTTCATCTGGAAAAAAGGCCCAAGCGTGTGATCACGCCGGTGAACAGCACCCATCGCTTTGTCTTGCAGGCCATCGAGAAGGGAACGCTCCAGAACCTTGTGTTTGACAATCAGTATTTTGCCAACCACCGGGCCATGGCCCAGGTGTTCGGCGCGATCCTGCAGCTGCCTCCGGTGAAGCAGGCGCTGGCCAGTGAGCAGTTCAAGTCGGTGTATCTGGACAAGCTTATTAGCAGCTTTCAGAAGCGCGCGGACGCAAAGAAAAAGCAGTGACAAGCAATTTTTAAACACGTTTTCGTGTATCCCCCCAGCTGGCTGAAGTGTCACGCGGAAGCTGGCTTTCAGCCAGGGGAGAATTGACGGAAAAAAGTGATTTTCAAAAAAATTGAAAAAATTTAAAAAAGTACTTGCATTTTTCGCCGACATGGTGTAATATAACACATGTCGACAAGGTCAATTGGTCAAGCGGTTAAGACGCCGCCCTCTCACGGCGGAAACAGGGGTTCGATTCCCCTATTGACTGTTTTTGAGACGCCTGAAGATTTCAGGCGTCTTTTTTTGTAAAAAAACGTTTACACCGCAAAAGTCCCGTGATATCATTAAGAAAATCGGACGACAAAGCGGGAGCGTCTACCGGTTTCTGTTCCACAGAAAGTGTCGGCCGCGATGAACGGTTGCTGTTTGATATTTCATTTTTAAGATTTTCAAACGCGCTTTCAAACATGAGTTATATTGATATTCTATAATCGCGAAAGGAATGCCCTTTCGTTATCTTTTTCTTATCATGAAAGGATCCAGGTTCTGTTCGAACCGAAAGTTTCAATCAAAAGAAAGATCAAAGCAAACAAAGCAAACAAACCAAAGAAAAACAGGCAATACAGTTGTCCGATGGAAAAAAAAGCATTATAATTGTGGAAAAGAAGTAACGGTCCAGCTGACTGGAGTGTTGCGAAAAGAGACAGGTAAAAGAACCCGCCGGCCGCTGATGGCAGGAGAAAGCACCGTGGAAGAAAGAATCTGCCGGAGTCTGGATCTGATCCGCTGCCAGGAAGCGGGACTAGAGAAAGAAGAACGGCAGAGAATGGAGTCGATTCTGTATGCGTTCGCGGTGAAATTGCTGAAGGGAAAAGCACTGGAAAAAGTAAAGGAGAGGTTTGGTATGACATTATTGGGAGAAATGCTGGTTGCCGATGGAGAACGCAAAGGGCTTGAGAAGGGCCTTGAAAAGGGACTTCTGGAAGGCCGGCAGGAAGGAGAAACGTTGAAACTGATCTCTCTGATCCGGAAAATGACGCTCCGCGAATTTCAGGAGGATCAGATCGCGGATCTGCTGGGAGAGGAGCGCTCCGTGGTGCGGAAAATCTGCGGCATACTGAGCCGGGAAGGATATCAGGTCAGCGATGAGGATGTGTATCGGGAGTATATGAGATAAATCATTTCAACAACAGGCACGTTTGCCACAATACAGGAAAAATCCTGTCAAAGAGAGATACCCCATGCGTTACGTTTTGCCAGGTCTGTGCAGTAAATGCACAGACCTGGCAAAACGGTAACAAAAAATTCAGAGAACAGGAAGGCGGAGAGATGAGTATTATTGATTTTCACTGCGACACACTCACTATGCTGAAATATACGAGAGACAGCTTTGAGAAAAACAATCATATGGTGGACCTGGAGCGGTTGGAGAAGGGGCAGGTGCGGGTGCAGTGCTGTGCGGCCTTTGTGCCTACCGGGAAATTTCCGGCCGGGGAGAGGGATGCCAGGAGTATGGAGGAGTTTCTGGAGATTCAAAAGATCTGGGAGCAAGTATTGGAACGATATCCGGACCGGCTGCTGCCGGTGCGTACCGTGGAGGAAATGGAGCGGTGCTTTCGGGAAGAAAAGACAGGCCTGCTGCTCACCATCGAGGACGGAGGCGTCTGCGGACAGGAGCTTTCCAATGTGCGGAAAGTATTTGATCTGGGGGTGCGCCTGATCACGCTGACCTGGAATTATGAAAACGGATTTGCCTATCCCAACGGAAGCGAGGGCGGATTGAAGCCGCTGGGCATAGAGGCAGTGGAGGAGATGAACCGGCTGGGGATCCTTGTGGATGTCTCCCACCTGTCGGACGACGGCTTCTGGGATGTGCAGAAACATAGCCGGCGGCCATTTCTGGCTTCCCATTCCAACGCCCGTGCCGTCACCGGCCATCAGAGAAATCTTACCGATGAGATGGTGCGGGCAGTGGCTCAGTCCGGCGGGATTATCGGCTTGAATTTTGCCCCGGCATTTCTTGGCGAAGACGAAAGAAGCCGTGTCAGCGACATGGTGCGCCATGTGCTGCATATCCGGGCGTTGGGCGGAGCGGATGTGCTTGCCCTTGGCAGTGATTTTGACGGAATCCGGGGAACACTGGAGATTGACGGGCCGGATAAGTTTGTTCTTTTGTGGGAGGCGCTGAAGAAAGCGGGACTATCTGAGACGGAGCTGGATAAAATGTGGCACGGAAACGGTGAGAGGATCCTTAGGGAGGTCTTGTAAGGAAAAGGAGGAGCATGGATGTTGGAAAAAATCGACCTGACAAAAAAAATGGACAAGGACATCTTTGACCGGCGGATGAAGGAACTGGAGCCGAAGCTTGGCAGGCTGCAGAGAGAATGCCGGGAGCGGAAGATCCCTGTGATGATCGTGTTCGAAGGGTACGGAGCCTCCGGAAAGGGAGCGCAGATCGCCGCGCTGATCCACGCGCTGGACCCGAGAGGATTTACCGTATATCCTGTGAAAAATGAGACGGAAGAAGAAAAAATGCATCCGTATCTATGGCGTTTCTGGACGAAACTTCCGGAGCAGGGACGCATTGCGCTGTATGACAGCAGCTGGTACCGCCGGGTACTCAACGACCGGTTTGACGGAAAAATCGGGGAGGCGAAGGTGGAGGAGGCGTTTGACTCCATTCTCTCCTTTGAGCGTCAGCTCACCGACGGTGGGATGGTGCTGCTGAAATTTTTCCTGGATATCGACAAGAAGGAGCAGAAAAAGCGGTTCAAAAAGCTTCTGGACTCGGAGGATACCGCATGGAGAGTCAGCCGCCAGGATCTGGAGCGCAACGAAGATTTTGAGCGGTATCAGGAAATGAACGAGGAGATGATCCTGCGCACGGACACGGACTACGCGCCCTGGAATATCATCGAGGCGGTGGACCGCCGGTTTGCGACGCTGAAAATTTATGTGCTGGTTGTGGAGGCTTTGGAACAGGCGCTGCGAAGGGCCGGGGCGCCGGCGGAGGAAGAGGAGCCTGTGCCGCTGCACACGCCTTCCGACGCATCGCTTCAGGAATCCACGTTGTCCAAAGTGGACCTTACCTTGTCCATGGACAAGGAGACGTATAAGAAAAAGCTGAAAAAGCTCCAGGCACGGCTGGAGGAACTTCACGGAGAGGTTTACCGAAAGCGCATTCCGGTGGTGCTTGGATTTGAGGGATGGGATGCCGGAGGAAAAGGCGGAGCGATCAAACGGCTGACGGAGAGGATGGACCCGAGAGGTTATGTGGTGAATCCCACCGCGTCCCCCAATGATATTGAGCGGGCCCACCATTATCTGTGGAGATTCTGGCGGGCAATGCCCAAAGCCGGTCACATTGCCATTTTCGACCGTACCTGGTACGGACGGGTGATGGTGGAGCGGATCGAAGGCTTCTGCACCACCCGTGAATGGCAGCGGGCTTACCGGGAGATCAACGAGATGGAGCGGGACCTGGCCCAGGAAGGGGCGGTGGTGCTGAAATTCTGGATGCAGATCGATAAGGACGAGCAGGCGCGCCGCTTTAAGGCCCGCCAGGAAAATCCGGACAAGCAGTGGAAGATCACAGAGGAAGACTGGCGCAACCGGGAAAAATGGGAGCAGTACGAGGAAGCGGTCAACGAGATGCTGATCCGTACCTCCACTTCCTACGCGCCATGGGTCATCGTGGAAGGAAACTGTAAATATTATGCCAGGATCAAGGTGCTCCAGACAGTGGTGGATGCCCTGGAAAAGCGGCTGAAAGAAGAGAGTTAAAAGAAAACAGTAACCTATTCACCCAGCTGAATAGTTACAGAAAACATGTTCTATAGGAAAAAGTAAAGGAAAAAACATGGAAGTAACCATACCTCATTATTATCGGCGCTTCCGGTGTATCGCGTCGGAATGTCCGGACACCTGCTGCGCAGGCTGGGAGATATCCATCGACGACAGGACTTTGAAAAAATACCGAAAGCTGAAAGGAACGTTTGGACGGCGGGTGCGGGCAGGCGTTGACTGGAGAAAGAAAATTTTCCGGCAGAACAACGGAAGATGTGCTTTCCTGAACCGGGAGAATCTGTGCGAACTTTGTCTGGAAGGCGGAAGCGAAAGCTTCTGCCGGACCTGCCGCCTTTATCCGAGACATGTGGAGGAGTACGAAGACTGCCGGGAGATTTCTCTGTCCCTGTCCTGCATGGCGGCGGCAGAGCTAATCCTGAACAGCAGAGAAAAAGTGCGTTTCCTTCGTCGGGAAATCCCCACAAAGCACAGCGAAGACTATGAAGCGTTCGATTATTTTCTGTTTTCAGCCCTGCTGGATGTGCGGGAGGTTCTGTTTGAGATTCTCCAGAACAGGACCTTTCCTGCCGGGGAAAGAATCTGTATGGCCCTGTCTCTGGCCCATGATTTTCAAGTCAGGATCACAGGCGGCAGACTGGGAGAAACCCAGGAGCTTCTGGAGCGCTACCAGAAACCTGGCGCAGCCGTCCGCTTCCGGAAGAAGATGGAGCAGTACCGGGGAGGCGGCGAAAGAAAAACGGCCCGTGGCATATTCCGTCTGCTGGACTACATGGAGGTACTTCAGAACGACTGGCCCCAGGAGCTCTGGAACGCCCGGAACACCCTTTACGGCCAGGATGAAGCCGGCTATCGGCGGCTGATGGACCAGTGGAGACAGGAATGTGAGGAAAACCAAATAGATCTGGAGATTCTGCGGGAACAGCTGATGGTTTACTACACCTACACTTATTTTGCCGGTTCTGTCTATGACGGGCAGGCTTACGGAAAGCTGAAGCTGGCCGCCGCCCTCGTCTTCCTGACGGAAGAGCTCACCGCCGCCTGCTGGAAAACAGGCGGCAAACCCATGACTCTGGAAACATATATCTGGACGGCCCATCGCTTGTCCAAAGAGATCGAGCATTCTGACCGCAACCTGATCCAGATGGAAAAGCTTTTGGGCCCTGTGGCACTGGCAGAATTTGCAATGGTTCTGCAACATTGAATCGTAGCGTTGAGCGGTTGCAATGGTGACTGCCGTGTAACTGTTCCGCCGGCTGAATTGTTACACGGCAGTCACGAAAATTTAGAATGGCCGAGATACCCCCTTTTGAAAATGAAAAAAAAGTGGTATGATATAGTTAGTACATCAAAACGAAAATCCCGAGGCCAGCAGCGTGTGATCGTTCAGCGGCGCTGAATGGTTATTCGTACTCAGCATCAGAAAAGCTCCGGAGGGAAGGGAGGTATCATCATGAAGTTTGATATGCACTGTCATACCAAGGAAGGGTCCATGGACGGAAAGGTCATGATAGAAGAATATATCTGCGCGTTAAAGAAAAAGGGGTTCGGAGGAATGTTGGTGTCCGATCACAATTCCTACGACGGATACCGGGAGTGGAAAAATTCGATCAAAGGGAAGGCGCATCAGGACTTTATTGTTCTGAAAGGCGTGGAATATGATACCTGCGACTGCGGCCATATTCTGGTCATTATGCCGTTTGGCGTAAAGCTGAAGATCCTGGAGCTCCGCGGCCTGCCCGCCTCTTTGCTGATCAAGATCGTTCACGCTTACGGCGGCATTCTCGGTCCCGCTCATCCGTACGGAGAAAAATTCATGAGCATGATCACGACCACCATGCGCAAGGAAAAATATAAGGAAAAGATCACGGCGCTGATGCCCCAGTTTGATTTTGTGGAGATTTATAACGCCTGTGAAAGCGAGGAGACCAACGCCAAGGCCCGGAAGCTGGCGGAGGAATACGGCAAGCCGGGATTCGGCGGCAGCGACGCGCACCGGCTGGATTGTATCGGCATGGCTTACAGCGATTTTCCGGAGACTGTCCGTAGCGAGGACGATCTGATCGCGTTTGTGAAAACCTGTCCTTCGATCGCCTGCGGCGGCACTCATTATGAGCGGACTACAAAGGGAAAGATTGGCAAGCTGAACGAGGTTGTCGTAGATTCCTTTTATGTATATAATAAGATGGCCAACGGATGGCGGGGAAGAAAACGCCGCCGGGAGTTGGAGCAGATTATCGAAAATAAACTGTGACAGAGGGAAGGTGGAAGAAAGTATGGCAGCGGTTTTTCTGGCGCCGTTTTATCTGCTGTGTAACGCATATATTATTTACTGGATGCTTCGGTGGCTTCAAGCAGCGGCGCCGGTCCTTGGCACAGGGGTGGGTCTGGTACCGGTCCTGGCGGTTTATGGATTTCTGATGGTGTCGCTTCTGACAAGTTTTCTGGTCCGGAGGTATCCGGCCAGACGTTATCTGAAAAAGATCAGCGACCAGTGGCTGGGCAGTTTTGCCTATATTCTGGGGATCACGCTGCTTCTGGACGGAGGCCACCGGCTGCTTGGCCTGACAAAGCTGGCGGATACCTGGCTGTATTCCAAAGCCGGGATGGCGGTTACGGGAACTGTGGCCGCGGTGGGAATGGCCGCGGTGGTTGTCTATGGCATCCGTCATGCGAAAAAAATTTCTCTGACCCGTTACCAGGTCAGGATACCGAAGGAATACCGTGCCGGAAACGGCAGCAGGCTTAAGATCGCGCTTCTGGCGGATCTGCATCTGGGCAGCAGCGTGGGAAAAGTACAGGTAAAACAGATGGTAGAGCTGGTCAACCAGTGTGAGCCGGACCTGGTGGTGATCGCCGGGGATCTGTTCGACAATGATTTCTCATCCATCGAGGACCCGGAGGGTATGGCGCGGCTGCTGGCAGGAATGAAAAGCCGTCTGGGAACCTGGGCCTGCTGGGGAAATCACGATATCAACGAGCGGATTCTTGCAGGTTTCACCTTTCCTGTTCCGGGAGGCGTATGTGTGGACCCGCGGTTCGACGGGTTTCTTGAACAGGCAAAGATCCATATGATGAACGACGACCTGCTGCTGATGGACGAAAGCTTCTATCTTGCCGGGCGGAAGGATCCCCAGAGGATTGAGAAGACCGGGGAGACCCGGAAGACGCCAAAGGAGCTGCTGGAGGGCGTAGACCGGTCGCTGCCGGTGATCGTCATCGACCATCAGCCCAAACAGCTGCGGCAGCTGGCGGCTGCGGGAGCGGATCTGGATCTGTCGGGGCATACCCACAACGGACAGGTGTTTCCCGGCAATCTGCTGCTGAAGCTGATGTGGAAAAATCCCTGCGGCGTGAAAAAAATCGGAGGCATGTACAGCGTCGTCACCTCCGGCGCCGGCTTCTGGGGGCCGGGACTGCGGGTGGGAACCGACAACGAGGTGGTTCTTCTGGAAACGGAATTTACCTGACATTTAAAAATGATAGCAAGAGTAATAGCTTGTGCTCAAGGAAAACCGGAGCCGGCCTGCGGGATGCCGTGGCGGCTCCGGTTTTCCTTGAGTAAATGGTTGACAAAATCCACTATTTATCGTAAGATAAAAAAGTGGATTTTGTCAACTATATGGGAGGGCATTATGAAAGAGAGAGTGCAGGCCACGGAGCGGATCCGGGAGTTTAACCGGTTTTATCTGCCGGTGCTGGGATTGCTGGGGAATCATTATCTGGGATCGGAATATTCGCCCACGGAGGCCAGGGTCCTTTACGAGGTCCTGAAAAAAGACGGATGCAACGCCGCTTATATCGCGAAACTTATGAACATCGACAAGAGCTACCTCAGCCGGATCATCAGGAATCATGAGAGAAAAGGGTACCTGCGCCGGACGGTTTCCGAGAAGGACACCAGGTCGTACAAGCTCCATCTGACCCGGGAGGGGCGGGAGAGAGCGGAAGAATTTGACCGCAGATCCGGAGAACAGATCAGCGGGATCATACAGACCCTGGATAAAGAGCAGTACCTCAGGCTCATAAAGGCGCTGGACACAGTGACCGAGGTATTGGAACAGTGTGTAACAGTCCAGCGCTGAACTGCTGCACGCTGGGGGACAGCGGCAGGCTGAATTGCCAAGAACGTGTATTCGAAGAGAGAAAGTGAGGAGTGACGCGAACATGAAACTTGTGCCATACGATCCAAAATACAAAAATGATTTTATTGAAATGAATAAGCAGTGGATCTCCGAAATGTTTGTCATCGAGCAGGAAGACCTGGATATGCTGAACAATATTGAAAAGAAAATAGAGGAAGGCGGACAGATTTTTTTCGCGGTGGACGAGGAGGATGACAGCCAGGTGCTGGCCTGCTGTATGATCGCGCCGCTGCCAAACAAAGAATGGGAGATCGAGAAATTCTGCGCCAAGGGAATGTATACGGGTACCGGCGCGGGAAGCGCCTGCCTGAAGGCCTGCATCGACTATGCCAGGGAGCGGAAGGTAGAAAAGATTGTCATCGTGACCAACGCAAAATGTGAGCATGCGGTGCGGCTGTACCGGAAATTCGGTTTTGTTGAGGTGCCTGTGGACAGAAAGAAGTTTACCTATGAGCGGGCGGGACTGGCATTTGAGATGGATTTATAAAAAATCCTTGACAGAAGCCTCCGGGATATGGTATAGTCGGGACTTGTGAGACAAATTCACAAATCCTTGTTCCCTGACAGGCCGCCTGGCCAGGACGGGGAGCCAAAAGACCATAAGGAGGAAACAGCATGAACAAGTATGAGTTAGCATTGGTTGTGAACGCCAAGCTGGAAGACGAGGAGAGAGCAGCAGTTGTCGAGAAGGCAAAAAGCTACGTTACCCGTTACAATGGCGTGATCACAGAAGTGGAAGAATGGGGTAAGAAGAGATTAGCTTACGAGATTCAGCACATGCGCGAAGGCTTCTACTATTTTATCCAGTTTGAAGCAGACAGCACCTGTCCGGCAGAAGTTGAGAGACATATGCGTATTATGGACAACGTGCTGAGATACCTGGTTGTCCGCAAGGAGGCCTGAAACGGAGGCGGCCGTCCGGAATTCCCGGATTGTGGCTGACAGTGTGAAGATGGAATAGAATAGCAAGGAGGAAAAGCAAAATGGCTTTTAATAAGAGTGAGAGACCGGAAGGCGCAGCAAGAAGACGCCCGGGCAGAAGAAGAAAAGTATGTGTTTTCTGTGGAAAAGACAATGTCATCGATTACAAAGATGCGAATAAACTGAAAAAATACGTTTCTGAGCGTGGAAAGATCCTGCCGAGAAGAGTGACAGGAACCTGCGCAAAGCATCAGAGAGCGATCACCGTAGCGGTAAAGAGAGCGCGTCACATGGCGATCATGCCGTACGTTGAAGATTGATATCCGATTCCTTCCGGATTAAATTCCCTGCATAGTGGGGTTGTGGATTGCGGGAATAAATTTTTGAACACCTTCCTGCAGCCGCCAAGTGAAAAAGAGGGAACGGTTTATCAGACTGAATTGTTACAAAAAGAGAGAAACCCAAGCCTTTCCGGCCTGATGGTTTCTCTCTTTTTTGTGTCTGTGATGCTCGGAGCAGATGTTCGGGCGGTTTCCGGGCGGCTACGGGACCGCCGCTGTTCAGAGGCGGGGCGTTTACGGAGTCGCAGATACCGTTTCATGAAAATGCTCCTCTCCGATCACACCTTCATATTCCAGGATTTTCAGCAGGAACTGAATGGATTCCATAGAAGAAATATTATTTTCTGCTATTCAGCTGGCTGAAGCGTTACATAAAAAAGTACTTGTGCTGTCCATGAAAAAGAGTTATACTCATAAAGCGCGCAGTCGTGCCGCGAAAGGAGGATCAGGAGCGGAAAGCGATTTCTGCTGCAGCTTCTCCCTGCCAATATCCCACGCGGCGGACTGCAAAAAAGCTATAATGAGGTAGGATCATGAAATTATATGACATTACCAGAGAACTTTTTTCCACAGCGGTATATCCCGGCGACCCCGTCCCGGCGGCGGAGCCCGTGAGCGAGATACAAAAAGGAGATGCGTATAATCTTACGAAAATTACTCTGGGAACACACAGCGGCACCCATATGGACGCGCCCTGGCATTATCTACCGGAAGGAAAGACCATCGAAGCCGTAACGCTGGAACAGACCATCGGCCCGTGTCATGTGATTTCAATGGAAGGAAAGATCACGGAAGAAATGCTGGAAACAGCCGTTCCGGAGGACTGCGAACGTCTGCTGATCCACGGAGACATCGAACTGACCAGCGAAGGAGCAGGCTATCTGGCCAGGAGAAACCTGCAGCTGCTGGGCGTTGAAGGAATGACCGTAGGAAACGAAGAAACCACCGGACAGGTCCATCAGACACTGCTGAAAACCGGAATGGTGATCCTGGAAAACCTGGATATGTCCAAGCCGGCGCCAGGCCGCTACGTTCTGGTGGCAGCGCCCCTGCGCATGAAAGGAATGGACGGAAGTCCCGTACGGGCCGTCCTGATGGAAGGCGAAAATATCCAGCTGACTCCAAAATGTGAAACAGCCGCCGGATCCGGCAGTGACCGCAAGTTTGTACTTTTCGATTTATGATAAATGAAGAAGCATGATGTTCAAAATATTCCAAAGAAGCTGCCCCACACTCAGTGGGACAGCTTCTTTTTACTGGAACGAATCTTGTACAGATATGCGATATAGATACAATCAAAGAGAAAGCACAGGATTCCGGTAACGAGAATAAACATATTTCCTTCTAACGTGCCGTAGATCGTCGGTGTCAGCGTACCGATACACTTGCAGACGGCAATGGTCATGGTCTGGCCTTTGGCGTTTTGCTGGCGGTCCAGTCTGCCAAGGAACATGAGGCTCATGACAATATTCTGCAGATAGGCGGAATATTTTTCTCCTTCGATATCTCCAAATTCGTAGATAAACAGAAACTGAAGAACAAATGCGGCAGCGATCACGAGAATCGTCCATGGGATAAAATATTTTTTCTTTTCACCGGGAAATTCTTCCCGGCCGAATTTCAGCCAAGTGACTAAGATCAGGATATCCAGCACGAACCAGCAGGTATTGGCAATGGCCTGGGCGCCAATGGAATGACGGATAAAAAGATCTGTAAATGCGTAGATTCCTTCCCAGGCAAAATTTAGCGCCAATGCAAACAGGGGCATACAATAGGTTTTCTGGCGGAAACCTGTGCGGATGCAATCGATGTAGACAATGGACCAGCAAACGCCGCTGATGCCGATCAAAACAGGAATGATGATCTGGATCATTGAACAACCTCCCTTATTGTTTTATAATAGATGTAACATTTGTTACAGTTAAGTATAGTGTGAAAATGGAAAAAAGGGAAGATACAGATCTGCGGAATCTGTTACATTATGTAACCGTTCAGCCAGGTTTGTGTATTTCTATTACTTCATGGGAGGTGTTCGAGAGAATGACAAAACAGTCGGAGGTCAGCAGGGAGCTTCTTGCGGAAGCTTTGCTTCTGCTCATGAAAAAGAAAGAGTACACGGGAATCACAGTGAAAGAGATTGCGGAAAAGGCGGGGGTCTCCAGGCTGACTTTTTACAGGAATTTTGATTCCAGGGAGGACATTCTGCGCTGGCACATTGCCCAGGGGTTTCAGCAATATCTGAACACTGTGGACCGTTCAGCGGAAACCGGCTTAAAAGCGGTAATTTCCCTATGTTTTACATTCTGGGGAGAGCGTTCGGAAGAAATCCGTTTGTTTCTGCGCCAGGATCTGGCATATCTGCTTCAGCAGCCGTTTGATTCCTGTATGCGGACATTGATGGCACGTTTGGGGATTCTTCAGGAAATTCCTCCGATGCAGCGGCAGTTTATCATCGGCGGGATGTTTGCGGATATGATCGAATGGATTTCTGCCGAATACCCTGTGACGCCGGAGAATGCAGCGGAAGAGATTCTTTGCATGTTTTCCGAAGATTTTCTGCAGGGAAAAATCTGACGGAATGATTCAGCTTCCGTGCATCGCGAAGCGATTTTCAATGGCCGGATGCCGTAACAGTTCGGCTGGCTGAACTGTTACACGATTACAAAAATTCTGGAAAAAACCAGTTGACATATTGGTTAGTAAGTGCTAACATATACACAGTTAGAAAAAGCTAACTTTTTATGTATTGAAAAAAGCCATCAGACACGGAAAGGGGTGCCGGAAAGGAGTGAGCAGTATGCCTTTGTCAATGGCGAGAGCCGGAGAAACCAACTACATAAAACGCGTTGGAGGTAACGAGGAAACCAGGCGCCATCTGGAGACCCTTGGATTCGTGAGCGGGGGACAGGTGACAGTGATCTCTAGTCTGAGCGGAAACCTTATCGTCAACGTAAAGGATTCCCGCGTAGCGATCAGCCGGGAAATGGCGAACAAGATCATGGTTTAAGGAGGGGCAGAAGATTGAAAACGTTACGGAATGTTCCGGTAGGCAGCACGGCCCGGGTGAAGAAACTTCACGGAGAGGGCGCGCTGAAACGCCGGATTATGGATATGGGAATTACCAAAGGCAGTGAAATCTACGTCCGCAAGGTTGCTCCGCTGGGCGACCCGGTGGAAGTGACCATCCGCGGATACGAGCTTTCCCTGCGAAAAGACGACGCAGACTGCATTGAGATAGAATAAGAAAAGAAAAAGAAAAAAGAGGTAGAGTGTTATGGCGACAAGAATTGCGTTGGCGGGAAATCCCAACTGTGGAAAAACCACCATGTTTAACGCACTGACAGGCGCGAACCAGTACGTTGGAAACTGGCCGGGCGTTACCGTGGAAAAGAAGGAAGGAAGATGGAAAGGTCAGAAAGATGTTGTGATCACAGACCTTCCGGGCATTTACTCCCTCTCTCCCTACACACTGGAAGAGGTGGTGAGCCGTGATTATCTGATGAAGGAGCGTCCGGAGGCGGTATTGAACCTGGTGGACGCCACAAATATCGAACGAAACCTGTATCTGACCACGCAGGTGCTGGAACTTGGCATCCCGGTGGTGGTTGCCCTGAACATGGCGGACCTGATGGAGAAAAACGGCATCAAGATCGATGTGAAAGGCCTGGAAAAGGCGCTTGGCTGCACGATCGTGAAGACATCCGCGCTGAAAGGCACCGGTGTGCAGGACGCGGTGAAGACTGCGGTGGCCGAGGCATCCAGACAGGCTGTGCAGCAGCCAAAGACATGCTTCTCCGCAAAGGTAGAGGCTTCTGTGAAAGCCATTGAGGAACTGCTTCCCGCGGAGATCGCAAAAGAACAGAGACGCTGGTACGCGATCAAGGTTCTGGAGCGGGACAGCAAGGTACTGGAAGAACTGAAGCTTCCGGCCTCCGTAAAGAGCCGCGCCGACGCGGTGATCGCGGATCTGGAGAAGGAGATGGACGACGACACGGAATCCATCATCACCAACGAGAGATATGAATATATCACAGGACTGATCGGAAAATATGTGAAAAAACCGAAGGAAAAAATGAGTACCTCCGACAAGATCGACCGGATCGTCACCAACCGGGTACTGGGTATTCCGATTTTCCTTGTGGTCATGTATGTGGTTTACGCGATCGCGGTGACGACGCTTGGAACCTATGTGACTGACTGGACCAACGATGTGTTTGTGGTGGCGGTTCAGGATGTTGTGACCGGCGGACTGAAAGCGATCGGCGCGGCGGCGTTTCTGACGGACCTGATCGTCAACGGTATCATCGGCGGTCTCGGCGCGGTGCTGGGATTTGTTCCACAGATGGCGATCCTGTTTTTGCTTCTGTCTATTCTGGAAGACTGCGGCTATATGGTCCGCATCGCCTTCGTTATGGACCGCGTTTTCCGTAAATTCGGTCTTTCCGGAAAGAGTTTTATCCCGTTGCTGATTTCTTCCGGCTGCGGAATCCCCGGAATCATGGCTTCCAAGACCATTGAAAACGATAATGACAGACGGCTGACCATTATGACGGCCACCTTCGTTCCCTGTGGGGCGAAGCTTCCGGTCATCGCGCTGATGGGCGGTGTCATCGGCGCCCAGATCACCGGATTTCCGGCAGGCGCTCTGACCTTTATCATGTATGTGATCGGTATTGTTGCGGTACTTGTATCCGCAATTATCCTGAAAAAGACAAAACCGTTCCACGGCGAGGCGGCTCCGTTTGTTATGGAGCTTCCGGCTTACCATATCCCGCAGGTAAAGACGGTGCTTCTCCATGTATGGGAGAGACTGAAAGGCTTTATGATCAAAGCAGGTACTATCCTTCTGCTGGCCTGCATTGTGATGTGGTTCCTGGCCGGCTATGGTTTTACCGACGGCGGGTTTGGCGCGGTGGAGAATCCCCAGGACAGCCTGATGGCCGCGGTGGGCGGCGCGATCGCGGTACTTTTTGCGCCGCTGGGATTTGGATCAGGCGAGTACGCATGGGCATCCGTTGCGGCTTCCATTTCCGGATTCTCTGCCAAGGAGGCGATCGTAAGCACCATGGGTACGCTGGCGAACGTGGTGGGAGACGCGGAAGATCCTGGCACTGTTGCGGCAGCTGTGGGAGCGTGGTTCCCGTCAGCGATCGCGGCATTCAGCTTCCTGCTGTTTAACCTTCTGGACTCCCCGTGTCTGGCGGCGATCTCCACCATGGCAAAGGAGATGAACGACAGAAAATGGTTCTGGTTCGCGATCCTTTTCCAGAATTTCTTCGCATATGTTATAACCTTTATGGTGTATCAGATTGGCGCTGTCGTTACAGGTGCCGCAGCCTTCGGCGTTGGAACGGCGATCGCCATTGTCTTCCTGATCGCGTTTCTGTTCCTGCTGTTCCGCCCGGATCCGTACAAGGGCCAGCAGTTCAAAACGAAGCGGTCGGTAGCCGGAGCGTAAGCCTATGGGCGGAGCGGAATCTGTATCGTCCATGGGCGTTATGATCCTGTTCCTGATCGTCCTGTATCTGGCCGGGGTGGGAATCTCATCTCTGGTACAGTTCCTGAGAAAAAGGTGGCGGGAACGGAAGAAATAATGTAAAATAGTGGTAACAGTTCAGTCTGCCACTATCCCGCGAGGTGTTTTCGCACAGAATGTGCGAAAATCCCGAGGCCTGCAGCGCGAAACTGCATGAAATGCAGTTTCTGTGCATCGCGAAGCGTGTAATCGTTCAGCAACGCTGAACTGTTACAAATAGTGGTAATCACTTAAAGCGAAGACCTGCAAAGTGTGAAAACAGCCAGGTCTTCGCAGAGAAAGAGAGGTGCGGTTATGACTGTGGGAACAGTTTTTGTATCCATCTTATTGATCCTCGTGGTGGCGCTGGCCATCCGCTCGATCATCCGGCAGAAAAAATCCGCCGGATCCTGCGGCGGATGCTGTGGAAGCTGCGCAGGCTGCTCCGGTTGCCACACCATCGCCGGCAGCCAGGCGGGGCAGAGGAAAGCCGGAAATAAAATCCAGCGGTGAGGCATGGGATGCCGTGTCAGGTATCCTGTGTTTTGCGGCAGATGTGCGTGGGAGAGAGCAATTTTTTTTAATCTTTCGGTTAGTAAAAACTAACCAATAAAAAGTATAAGGAGGAACGTATGTCGGAGGAAAGAATGAGAAAAATATCTTTACAGATGATTTTTCAGTGTGCGCCTACCTTTCAGCGGATAAAACCGTCCAGTCTGATCATGCTTTGTCCGGAGGACATAGAGGTTCTCGAGCGTCAGACGGCCGAAACAGGCGTCAGCGTATGCCGGCTGGGCCGTGGAAACCAGAGGGATATGTGGCTGCTGTACCGGGAGGAGGCGCTGGAACATATTCTGAGAGAAAAAGAAAACCGCCGTTTTTTCCGGCGCATGGGATATGAGTCGCTTTCCCTTCCGGCAGTTTTCCATAACGTCCGGATGCGGCTGGCGGCCCACCGGGACGGCGAAGGAGAGTATCCCCATGAGCTGGGGCTTCTGCTGGGTTATCCTCTGGAGGATGTGCAGGGTTTCATTAGCAACAGGGGAAAGAACTATCTTTATTCCGGGTACTGGAAGGTATACGGAGACGTGGAAAAAGCGAGACAGCTTTTCCAAAGCTACGACAGGGCGAGAAAGCAGATGCTGGCTATGGCAGTTCCTTCTGCGGCTATGCCAAAAGGCGTTCTTGCTTTAGCGTGTGTTTGAAAAGAAGAAAGAATAAGAGATTAAGGAGGATTTTATCATGAGCAAGATCAAAGTAGTATACTGGAGCGCTACAGGAAACACAGAGGCAATGGCACAGGCCATCGCCAAGGGAATCGAGTCCGCCGGCAAAGAGGCCCAGCTTCTGGAGGCGGACGGTGTCTCCGCGGAGGATCTGAAAGACGACCAGGTGTTCGCGCTGGGATGCCCGGCGATGGGCGCGGAGGAGCTGGAGGATTCCGTGGTGGAGCCGCTGGTGAAAGAACTGGAAGGCTTGGTATCGGGAAAGAAGATCGCGCTGTTTGGCTCCTATGACTGGGGCGACGGCGAGTGGATGCGTACCTGGGCGGAGCGGATGGAACAGGCGGGCGCCGGGATTGTCGGCGGAGAAGGCCTGATCTGCAACAATACGCCGGACGAAGAGGGAATTGCCCAGTGTGAGAAGCTTGGCGTGAAACTGGCGGAAGCATAACAGGAAAGGAGAACGCTTATGAGTGTTGTGATTGTTGGGGGCCATGACAGAATGGTGACAAAATATAAGCAGATCTGTAAAAAGTACAACTGTAAGGCGAAGGTGTTTACGCAGATGTCTGCGGACCTGAACAAGCAGATCGGCCGTCCGGATTTACTGGTATTGTTTACCAACACAGTGTCCCATAAGATGATAAAGACGGCGGTGGACGAGGCAAAAAAATGTGACACAGAGATTGTCAGATGCCACACCAGCAGCGCAAACGCTCTGCACGAAATCCTGGAAAGACAGTGCGCGGTTTGTTAATTTTTTTTCCATAAGCAGCCAGGCGAGATGTATGCAGCAGTATACATCTCGCCTGGCATTTTAGTTTTGATTAATTTTGGCTGTTGTCTGAGGAATATAAAAAGCGTTCTTCAAATTCTTCCACCGTGACGGGGCTGGAGTAGTAGTATCCTTGTCCGTACTGGAAACCGGCTTCCCCCAGGCGGTCCAGCTGTTCGCTGTTTTCAATCTCCCCGGCGGTGGAAACCGGCGGCGTGGCGTCTTCCTGTCCGGCGGGCGCCAGCTCCACGAAAGAGCGGGAACCGGAGGGACCTTCCTGACTGACGGAAATATAGAAGCCAGCCTGACGGAACTGTTTCAGCGCGGCTGTCAGCGTATGGTCCGGGGCGCGCTCGGTGATATCGCTGAGCTTCAGGCACAGACGGTCGGGAGCAATCCCGTAGGAGGTGCAAAGGGAATGCGTCTTCCGGACAATGTCATGCTCCAGAAGCGTGCGGCAGGAAAGGTTGACGGTAATGCGCACAGGGATTTTTCTGTGGGCGTCCCAGAGCCTCAGCATCTGGCAGACGGATTCCAGGACGAAAAAATCAATGTGGCGTATCAGGCCTTCCGACTCATACAGCGGAATAAATTTGCCCGGCATCAGCAAAGAGCCGGTGATATCCTTGCGGCGTACCAGCGCTTCGGCGCCGATCACCTTTCCGGTGGAAAGCTCTACCTTTGGCTGGAGATGAATCAGGAAACGGCCGTCGGAAATATCTTTGAGCACCTGGTGGGAAAGGCTGGAGGAATGATTGTATTCACCATGGATGGACTGCTTGTAATAAGACTGCTTTTCCAGGTACATCCGGCTGTCTGCCTCGGTGATGAGCGCCGAAGGGTCTGACAGGGCATCGGACCAGACGCTTCCGATGGATACATTGATCTGTGTGTCCAAACTGGCGGCCTTTCGCAGCTCCTCCACCTGACCGTCGAAGGTATCCTGGACAATGTCCGGGCAGACGGCCACAAACTCATCCCCGCCGATGCGGAAGACGTAAGGCTGGAAATAATGCGCCAGCATATCCGCCGCTTTTTTGATCAGATGGTCACCGTATTTATGGCCGTAGGTATCGTTGGCGATCTTCAGGCCGTTCAGGTCCATATAGACAATTCCAAGAGACGCCGGCGGATGCTCCTCCAGAAGATGGAGATATTCCATATATTTGTTGCGGTTGAACAGGCCGGTCAGCAGATCCACATAACTCATCCGTTCCAGGCGGGCGGTCATTTTCCGTTTTTGGACCTCATTGTCGATAAAGTAGCTGACGGAGGTGAGCAGCGTCAGGTCGTCTGCTTCGGCGGTGGGGTTGCTCACGCCCAGCAGACCGGTGATGACGCCGTTTTCCGTCAGCGGTACGGCGATCAGGCTGTCCAGCTGCAGGCCGTCCAGGGTCTGTGCCGCCGGATCGGAAGAACCCTCGGGGATATCTCTGCGGCTTGCGGAGAAATATCCCTTTTTGCGGATGGTGTCCAGACAGAGGGAGAGCTTCTCCACAGGGATCTGTTCCTGTTCCCGGCTCTTTTTGTGTACGCCGGACATGCGCCACTCGCAGATGCTGTTGCAGAGTGTGCCGTCGGGCGATAATTCGAAGGCGCAGGCGCGGTCGCCGCCATAAAATTCGCCGATGATCTTCAGCAGCTCGGAGATTGCCGCCTGGATATTCTCGTGACCGGAAAGCGTCTGAACACAGCGCAGGAGCGTCTCCTCCTTGTTCAGCCTGCGGCTGAGACGGGACTGGTTGTTTTCGTCCTCTGTATTGTCTGAGGCGATCTCCAGGCGTACGGCCCGGCCGTCGGGAAGGACGATCTTTTTATCCTTGCGGATGAACCAGCGGTTCAGCGGTTCGCTGTATTGCTTCCAGGTATAGAACGAGTGCTCGTTCAGCACGGAGTTGGTGCAGAACTCACAGGGCGCCGTGCGTCCCTGCAGGATTTCGTAGCAGGGACGTCCCACATAGTCTTCCTCCTGCCGGATACCGAGAAGTTCCATGCAGTACCGGTTCATATAGAGCAGCCGGTAGGTGTCGATTTCTGAGAGGTACACGACGTTTTCTGTCTCGTCCAGGATTATTTTTTCATAAGTATCTTTTTTCAATGTATAAATTCCCCCTGATGGAAAGGATAGATAGTTCTATTATCCTTTCCATCGGAGGATTTGTCAATGCGTATAAATAGTTATTTTATGGAGCCTTTGGCTCAGGATTCAGGCGGCGTTTTGGTCGGAATCTGACACAGTTGTCAGTTCGCTCAGGCTTTTGAAGGTATATCCCATCTCCTCCCAGCGGGTCAGAAGCTCGTCGATGATCTCGCCGTTGGTGCGGGAGGTGTTGTGGAGCAGGACAATGGCGCCGGGATGGATCCGCCCCAGCAGCTTTTCAAAGGCTTCCTCATGGGTAGGCTGTTGGTCCTGCAGCCAGTCCACGTAGGCAAGGCTCCAGAAAAAGGTGTCGTAACCCAGTTCTTTGGCCATCTGCAGGTTTTCCGTGCTGTAGACGCCCCGGGGCGGACGGTAGCAGCGGGGCATTTCCTCGCCGGTGACTTCCTTATAAAGGTCTTCTACCTGGGTCAGTTCTTTCTGGAAGCCTTCCAGGGAGGAAATCTGGGACATATCCGGGTGGCTGTATGTATGGTTGCCGACAATATGTCCCTGGGCGGCCATCTGTTTCACCAGGTCCGGGTTATCGCGGATATAGGTGCCGACCACAAAAAACGCCGCCGGGGCATGATGCTTTTCCAGCGCTTCCAGGATGGCCGGTGTGTTTCCGTTCTCGTAACCGCAGTCAAAGGTAAGATACAGGATTTTTTCGCCGGTGTCCTGGGCAAAGTAGGCGTTGTATTCCTTCAGCTCCTCGATGGTGGCGTTGCCGGTGGGGCATTTGCCTTCTTCGGGGAAGCTAAGTCCCCAGTTTTCGCTGGATGCCTCCAAGGAGGCGGCTGGTTCCAGGGCGGCGGCGCCGCGGGCCAGCAGGTGGCCGGTGAGAAAAGCGGCCGCGAACAGAAGGGTGAGTTTCAGAACGGCGCGGGGGTGAAGCTGAGGAAGGCGGGCAAAGAGCTGGCGTTTGAGGGATTGGAGTTTTTCCAGAAGCATAGTGGGTACCTGCGTGTATTCTTTGCATCATTTTATGACGGCGGACGCGGGGTTATGCGTGGGTGGGATAAGGCGGACGAAAGGCGGCCGGGGCCGATGGTGTGGGCGGACAAAAGGCAGCCGGGGCCGATGGCATGGGCGCGCGGCGGGCGGCTGTGGGGGCGCGGAAAATCTAAACGGCCCGGAGGTGTTCCGGCCGGGTACCGGCGCAATTCGCCAGGAATGCCTGATGCATTCCCGGTTCAGTGCGCCTCAGACTCCGGACGTGTGGTCCGGAGTCTGCCCCGGCCGGAACGCCTCCGGGCCGTTAAGATTTTCTCGCGCCCCCACAGACGCTCCGCCGCGCGCCCATGCCATCGGCCCCGGCTGCCTTTCGTCCGCCCACACCATCGGCCCCGGCCGCCTTTCTGGGTAGCGCTTATGTCGGGTGGGTGCGGGACGGTGGTTTGGGTGGAGGTTCGTTTTGCTTTGTTTTGTGTTTTGTTTTGTGTTATTGGTCTGGGTGGGGAAAGCGGTTTTCAAATGCGTTCCGGGGTGGTAAGAGGGTGGGTTTTCTGGTACAATTTAGGGATAAGAGCAGAGAATTGTTGGATGTGAAGGAGGTTGCAGGAGTTATGGAGCGTTTGGAGTTTCTTAGGAGTCAGGGAGTGGACGAGGGTCTGCAAAGAGGGGTGGAGGAGTTTTGCCGTTGTTTTGCGGAGGAGGGGCCTTCGGACAGGGTGACGCGGCCGGAGGTTTTGTTTTATGGCAGGGAGATTCTGGAGATGGCGGTGGCGGCTTTGCTGGAGGGAGAAAATCTGCTTCTGACGGGGGAGAAGGCTACGGGAAAGAATGTGTTGGCGGAGACGTTGGCCTGGTTGTTTGAGCGGCCGGCGTATACGGTTTCTTTTCATGTGAATATGGGCAGCGCGGAGCTGATCGGTACGGAT
Source organism: Fusicatenibacter sp. (assembly GCA_017887445.1). GTDB lineage: Bacteria > Bacillota > Clostridia > Lachnospirales > Lachnospiraceae > Fusicatenibacter. The sequence continues at coordinate 18,719 of JAGHIA010000022.1, read as the reverse complement.
ACGTTCCGCAACAATGAGGTGTCGCTGCGGGAGGGGAGTGTTTCCCGTTGTGCCAGGACCGGAGGATTTGGGATCCTGGATGAGATCAATATGGCGAAGAATGACGCGGTGAGTGTTCTTCATGCGGCGCTGGATGACCGGAGGATGATCGATGTGCCGGGATATGACCGGATCCCGCTCCATCCCGCGGCGCGTTTTATCGGGACCATGAATTATGGATATGCCGGTACCAGGGAGCTGAACGAGGCGTTGGTGTCCCGGTTCCTGGTGATTGATATGCCCATGCAGAATGAGGAGACGTTGAAGTATCTGATGGACACCATGTTTCCGGGGATGAAGGAGCAGGCGGTGCAGGCGTTTCTTGGCCTTTACCTGGATCTGCAGAAGAAGGCCGCCCAGGCGGAAATTTCCACGAAAGCGCTGGATTTGCGGGGCTTGATCGGCGCCCTACGGACAGTGCGGGCGGGACTGTCTCCGTGGCAGGCGGTGAAAATGGGGATCGTCAACAAGTGTTTTGATCTCTATGAGCGTGAGATTGTCCAGGATGCGGCTATGACCAGGATCCCTATGGACTGGACGAAGGGAGATGTGTTCTGATGGGGAATCATTCGGAAGCAGACAACCATCTGGAGACAGAGAATCTTTTGGAGACGGAGAACCGTATCCGGAATCTTGTCTGGACGGTGAGCGGGGATTATACGCTGCCGGTGCGGCCGGATGTGGAGCGGTTCCGGCGGGAGAAATATTGCGTATTGTATGACTGCATCCGCCAGGGAGCCTTTGCCAGATGGTATTGCCCGGAGGAATTTCAGCTGTATCTTGTGAAAAAGATCTACTGTCATGGGATGGAGGCTCCATTGAAGATGATCGCGTCCCTGGTGACGGAGGCTGCTGTGGGAAAGCGGCTGCTGGAGGAGCGCCGGGGTGTAGCAAGAATCCGGCAGCTGGCCTGGGAGGAGCTGCTGGACCAGGAGTTTTCCATGCTCTGTGCCAGCGCGCCGGGGCAGCTGCAGCTTGCCTGGATCCGCAGGCAGAAGGACGCGGATTACCGGGCGGGAGGCAGCGTGGGAAAATGGCTGGAGCTTCTTTTGACCGCGGAAGATGCCAAAGACACCGGCCAGCTGATCCGTCTCACCGACCAGCTGTATAACCGGATGATGGAGCCGGATTTTGAGAAACGGAACGGAACGCTGGAACAGGTGCTGGCGGTGACTGTGGAGGACCTTAAGGAATTTTCCTGGCAGGACTTTCTGTCGGAGGAAATGTATGAGGATGCGCTGGAGACGTATCTGGAAAAGCTGTCCCTGGATATGATGACGCTGCCGGAGGCAAAAGAGTCCGCCAAAGAGGAGCGCCAGGAGGAACAGCCAAAAAAGAAAAAAATTGTTCTTGTGGACGAGAATGACCGGAAAAAAATGCACAGCTATGTGGAGCTGAATTACGGAAAAACCTGGCTGACGCCGGCCCAGGAAAAGCAGAGAAACCTGAAGCTTTGCCGTGGGATGCACCAGGGGTGCAGCCTGTACTACACGGAAGGCATCCTGAAGCATCCCGTTAGGCAGAATTATCAGCTTGCCTACGCCGGAAAACAGAAAGACAAAAATCTTCATGCTTACTACGACGCCCACCGGGCGGTGAAGCAGAATATCCGCCAGCTGACCGGGGCGCTGCGAAAGGCTCTGGCGCTTCGGGAGGATGTTCAGTATTTTCCGGCGGATGGGGGAAAGCTTGTGCCTTCCTGGATGTGGAAGGCCGGGCGGTGCAGTCATGGGAATCTGTTTCTGAAGGAGCAGAAAAACGACGCCATGGATCTTGTGGTGGATGTGCTGATCGATGCCAGCGGTTCCCAGCGGGCCCGCCAGTCTCAGGTGGCGATGCAGGGATTTATCCTCAGCGAGACTTTGAGCAATCTTGGAATCCCGTTCCGTGTCATGAGCTTCTGTACGTTCTGGGATTACACAATCCTTCACCGGTTCCGGGATTATGAGGACGGCCGGGAAAACAACGGAAATCTTTTCGAATATATGACTTCCTCCAACAACCGGGACGGTCTGGCGATTCGTGCGGCAGGCCTGGAGCTGATGGAGCGGCAGGAGGCGCAGAAGCTGCTGATTGTGCTCAGCGACGGCAAGCCTTACGACGTGCTGCTGAACCGTCCGGGAACGGGAAATCCTGATCCGTACCGCGGGGATTACGCGGTGGAGGATACTGCCCGGGAGGTGCTGCGGCTGCGCCGGCAGGGCGCGGCGGTACTGGGCGTGTTTGCAGGAGAGGAGCGGGAACTGGCGGCGGAGCGCAGGATTTTCGGGAAGGATTTCGCGTACATCCGGGACATCGGAAACTTTGCCGGGACGGTGGGAAGATACCTGCTGCGGCAGATCGAGAGTTAGAGTCAGCGCGGCAGATGCCTCTGCAGAAATAAGAAATTTTTAAGAGTTTCCCCGGAATTATTTAAGACACGGGGTATATGTTAATTAGGAAAGGGAACGGATGGGAGGGACAGCGGATGGAGCAGGAGACGATCCTGGTGGTGGACGATCATCGGGAAATTGTATATTCCATCAGCGAATTGCTGAAATATGAGAACTACCGTGTGCTTGGCGCATACAATGGCAAAGAGGCGCTGGAGGTTCTGGAGCGGGAGCCGGTGGATCTGGTGCTTCTGGATGTGATGATGCCGGGATTGAACGGGTTATCGGCGCTGATGAAGCTGCGGGAGCGGTGGAAGATTCCGGTGATCATCCTGTCAGCCAGAACGGAGGAGAGCGACAAGGTATCAGGCCTTGGCGCCGACGACTATATCAGCAAGCCGTATCAGCCGGCGGAGCTGATTGCCCGGATCCAGGCGCAGCTTCGGCGTTACCATGTCTGGGGCGGCGGACAGCCAAAGCAGGACGGAGAGCTTCTGATCAACGGCGCGCTGGCGCTGGACAAAAAGCAGCGCGTCGCAGTGGTGGACGGAAAGGAAGTGCGCCTCACAGCCAAGGAGTACGGTATCCTTCTGCTTCTGATGGAGCATCCGGGCCAGGTGTTCCCTGCGGAGCAGATCTACGAGCGGGTATGGAACGAGGAGGCGGACTTTGCCGTGGAGAATACGGTGATGGTCCACATCCGCCATATCAGGGAGAAAATCGAGATTGACGCGAAAAATCCAAGATATGTAAAGGTGGTGTGGGGAATTGGCTACAAAATGGAGCGCTATGATTAAAAAGATGAGAGATTGTCTGGAAGAAAAGACGGACAAAAGAGAACGGGTCATGGCATTGGGGGTACTGGTAATGCTGGGGGCGTCGCTGCTCTTTCATTTGCTTGGCGCCTCCTACACAACGGGGGCGGTCTGGGCGGCAGGGGTTTTTGCCAATGTGCTGCTGACACCGGCGGTGTTCGCTCTGGCAGAGTGGAAGCTGAAAAAATTAGGGGAAAGCTGTCCGGAACCTACAGGCGAAGAAGACGACCCATGGATGGAGCAGTGGTACCGTATGCGGCGGACCGTGGGCCTGGTCCTGGCGGGCGCTCTGCTGGTGGCGTTCTGCGCGTTCTTTCTTAGAAATCCTTCCGGCGCAGGGCAGCTTCGCAATTACGCGCCAAATTATCTTTTGTTTGCCACGGTCTTTTTTCAGTTTGGCGTCTGCTGCCGGCTGATGGATCAGTACCGGATGGAGCGGATGGAAGCTTATAGGGAGGTCTGCGAGAAAAACAGCAGGGCCAAAATGGAGGAGGCTATGAACCAGGCGCTGGCCATTGAGCGGGAAAGCCAGGAGAAGGTTTCCAGAAGCGATAAGCTGCGCATGGATCTGATCACAAATGTATCCCACGATCTGAAGACGCCGCTGACATCCATGGTGGGATATCTGGAGCTTCTGAAGAAAGAGGAACTGGACGGCAAGGCACGGGAATATGTGGAGGTAATCGCCTGTCGCGCAGACAAGCTGAAGGAAATGATCGAAAGCCTTTTTTCACTGGCGAAGGTCAGCAGCGGAAATGTGGAACTGAAGCGGGAGGAGATTTCCGTCAACCGTCTGATCGGGCAGATCTTCGCGGACATGAATGATCAGATTGAGCGGTCCGGACTGGAGTATGTCCGCCGCCTCTGCCAGGAGGATACCAACATTGTCACAGATAACCGGTACATATACCGGATCTTTCAGAATCTGATGGAAAACACACTGAAGTATTCCGCCGCAGGGACGCGGGTATTTGTGCAGACGTCCGTAACACCTGAGGGACAGGTGACCATCGAGATCACCAACACGGCGAATTACCGGATGGAATTCCAGAAGGAAGATATTATAGAGCGGTTTGCCCGCGCGGACGCGTCCCGCAGCACCGAGGGCAACGGGCTTGGCCTTGCCATTGTCAGCACCTACGCGGCAGCGCTGGGCGGGTCCTTCGACATACGGATCGACTGCGACCAGTTTAAGGCTATTCTGCAGTTTGCGTAATAATGTGGTAACCGTTCAGCTGGCTGAACGGTTACCGGTTTGCGAAAAAAATGTCTTGAATTTCGTACAGTTCTGTAGTAGACTGAAAAAGATCTGAACATGTTGTTTGGATCGGTCAAAGAGAATGGTTTGCGGCAAGAGAAGGCAGCCTGGGCTGTGGCAGCTTGGCTCGTTGTTCGCAGGAAAAAGAATAAAGGAGTTTAAAGAGAGCATGTTTATGACAAAATAATCGTTTTTCAAAGAATCACACAGAGTATGTGTCTGGACATTTGTTCCGTGCGAAAAACCGGCCGGTAGCAATGTTTTGACTGTTTTTGCTGCGGTGGACGGAGCGAAACAGGTTCGGATTCTTTTGAAAAATGGATTTTCTGTCATAACAGCGGCAGCAGTTCAAGCAGGATAGCCATTTGGCTTGTAAGTGTGCTGGCAACAGTTGGGCAGGGCTGAGCTGTTGCCGGTCCTGCGGCAGACTGTCTGCGCGGTGTTCTTTTTGTACAGGAAATCTGTTTTTTCGGAGAAGACGAAAAGGCAGATTTTTTTTGTTTTGTCCGGCGCCGGAAATTACAGCGGAAGATGTTCAGGCAGAGTTGAGACAGGAAATGACTGGTAACCATTCGGCCAGGTCTGCGCGTTCACTGCGCAGACCCTATGAAAACGTAGTGCCTGCAGGCATCCGGCGGAATGGTTACGATAGGAGGGATGTATTTATGCTTCAGATACAGAATCTGACAATCACACATTTGAAGGACCTGAGAAATCTCATCGAGGACTTCTCGTTTGTGCTGCGCCCGGGCGATAAGACGGCTTTGATCGGCGAGGAGGGAAACGGAAAATCCACGCTGCTGAAGCTGATTCACGACGAGCAGCTGGCACAGCCATATGTCAGCTGGAGCGGCCGGATCATAAAAAACGGACTGCGAAGCGGCTATCTGGCACAGGAACTGACGCCGGAGGCGGCCAGTCTGCCGGTTTACGAATATTTTGCCCGGTTTCCGGATTTCTACAGCTGGACGCCCAGAGAGCTGGCAGAGCTTGGAAGAAATTTTGGATTTTCCACAGAATTTTTCTATTCGGATCAGAAGACGGCCACGCTGTCCGGCGGCGAGAAGGTCAAGCTGCAGCTTGCGAAAGTGCTGATGGAACGGCCGGATCTTCTGCTGCTGGACGAGCCGTCCAACGACATTGACCTGGAGACGCTGGAATGGCTGGAACGGTTTATCCGGGATACCAGCCTGCCGGTGCTGTTTATTTCTCATGACGAGTATCTGCTGGAGCGGACGGCGAATTCCGTGATCCATCTGGAACAGACCATGCGGAAGACAAAACCCCGGTGGACAGTGGCCCGGGTGCCCTACCGCCAGTATATGGACGAGCGGTACCGCAGTCTGGAAAAGCAGGAGGAGCAGGCGCGCAGCGAAAAAAGGGAGTATGAGAAACAGCAGGAAAAATTCCGCAGGATCCAGCAGTCGGTGGAATATCAGCAGGCGGCCATCAGCCGCCAGAACCCGGCAGGCGGCAGACTTCTGAAAAAGAAAATGCACGCCGTAAAGGCCCAGGAACGAAGGTTTGAGAAACAGTGGGAAAACCGCACCCAGATCCCGGATACGGAGGATGCCATGTACCTGCGTCTGGGCCGGCAGATCCCCATGCCCCGGGGAAAGGAAGTGCTGGATTACCATCAAAAGGAACTGACCGTGGAGGGACGCGTGCTGGCGGGAAATATTCATCTTCAGGTGCGCGGGCCGGAAAAAATCTGTATCGTCGGAAAAAATGGCGTGGGAAAGACGACTCTCTTAAAGCAGATTGCCGAAGAATTGTTGGCCCGGGAGGACCTGCGCGCCGCCTATATGCCTCAGAATTACGGGGAACTGCTTCCTCCTGCGGACACACCGCTTTCTTTTCTGCAGACCAAAGGCGACAAAGAGGAGCTGACAAGGATCCGCACCTGGCTGGGCAGCATGAAATTTACCGCCGATGAGATGGAACATCCCGTCCGGGAACTGTCCGGCGGTCAGAAGGCCAAGCTGTTTTTTATGAAAATGAGTCTGGAGGAGAGCGACGTTCTGATTCTGGACGAACCCACGAGAAACTTTTCGCCCATGTCAAATCCGGTAATCCGCAGGATCCTGGCAGAGTATCAGGGGGCCATCCTCAGCGTCTCCCATGACCGGAAGTTTATTGAGGAGGTATGTACAAAAAGCTATCGGCTGACAGAGAACGGGCTGGAGGTTGTGGAAAGAAGGGAACCCACCGCAACCAAAAACCGGCTATAATCAACCGGCAAAAATCGAAAGCCAGAAAGAAGGCCATGCCCCCGGCTTTGGCCTTCTTTCGTCCGCTTTCGATTTCCCACTCCGCCCCGTTTTTCTCAAGACTTTACTTTTTCATCCTCAAATGTTATGCTAAAGATACCGGAAGGAACTGCATCCGCGAAAACCGCCGTTCGGTCCTGCCGGCGAAAGAAGGTAGAAAGGGAAAGGATTTTATGGCAGGTATCAAAGATGTTGCGCGCCGGGCAGGGGTCGGCGTCGGAACGGTTTCCAGGGCCTTAAACGGCTCCGGTTATATTTCCGAGGAAACCAGAAAAAAAATTCTGGAGGCGGCAAAGGCGCTGGACTATCAGCCCAATGAACTGGCAAAAAATCTTTACAGGAATAAGACAGATTTTATCGGGATCATGATGCCCAACCTGGAGCATCCGTTTTTTGCGTCGCTGCTGAAGCATCTGGAGTTGGAGCTTTACCGGTATGGGTATAAGTGTATGGTATGCAGCACAGAGGATATTGACAACCGGGAAAGAGAGTTTCTCGATATGCTGAAAAGAAATGTCATGGACGGGATTATCGCCTGCGTAGATCTGCCGGGGGACGAAGAGCCGGAGACGGAGCGTCCGGTGGTCACGCTGGAACGCAACTGGGGCGGCGGGATCCCCATGGTTCACTCGGACCATGCCATGGGGGGAAAAATAGCGGCACAGGTCATGCTGGAGGCAGGCTGCAGAAAAGTGCTCCATCTCTATTCTCAGGGAAAGGACTCGCCGTTTGAGCAGCGCCACAGGGTCTTTCGGGAGATTATGAGCGCCCATGGCGTCCAGCTGGTTGAGGCCGAAGCGGAGTGGAACCATATGAGCTACGGCTATGACCTGGAGATGGCCCGCAGATGTGTTCGCCAGTACAGTGATGTGGATGGGATCTTTGCGTCGGATGTGCAGGCGTTCGGCTGTATGGCAGCTGCGCTGGAGATGGGAAAACGTGTGCCGGAGGATCTGCAGATCGTCGGCTATGACGGGACGGAGATTACGCGTATGACGTACCCGACGCTGACCTGCATCTGTCAGGACCTTCCGCGGCTGGCCCAGGTGAGTGTCCAGACCATGGTGGCCCTTCTTGAGGGAAAGCCGTATCCGGAAGACCTGGTGATCCCTGTCGCGCTGCAGAAGGGCGGTACGGTCCGGTGGACATGATGTCAATTAGCAAATATCTATAAAAATAGAACGGAATATATGAGCACATTTTTTGACCGTCCGTTGCCGGATTGCTGAAAAGTGTGAAGAAATTGTGAATAGTACACTAATTATGACGATTAAAATTGTAATTAGTGTACTATTTTTGTGCAAAAAGACAATAAAATATTGACATTATATATCTAACTGGAATATAATTGACGTATGGAACGGATTCCACATATAAAAAATCACGAAAAAGACGCGGTGAAAAAGGAAGGGGTGTTTTAATGAAAAAAAGTGGAAACCAAAAAGAGAACGGAAAAGGTGGAAAGGCACTGAAGAAAGGACACGAGAAGTCAACGCTGGTGAAAGCTCTGCAATGCTGGCAGCTGTATGTGCTGCTGATCCCGGCGCTGCTGTGGCTGTTCGTTTTCGCCTACTACCCAATGTATGGACTGCTCATCGCCTTCAAGGACTTTAAGATCCGGGCAGGAATTCTGGCAAGTCCGTGGGCGGATCCGCTGTTCAAGCATTTTGAAGCCTTTTTCAGCACCAGTATCGCGATGAACGCTATCAAGAATACGATCGTACTGAGTCTTGAGACTTTGGTAATCGGATTCCCGATTCCGGTTCTTTTTGCACTGCTGCTGAACCAGGTACAGCGCACTGGTCTTCGTAAAACCATTCAGACCATCACTTATGCGCCGTACTTTATGTCCAACGTTGTTATCCTCAGTATCATCACCGTTATGTTCTCCGCCAATGGTGTGGTAAACAACATTATTACGAAATCGGGAGGCAAGGAGATCCTGTTTACCAGCGCGGCAGAATGGTTCCGGCCACTCTATATCGGAAGCGGCGTATGGCAGACCATGGGATTCAACGCGATCATCTTTATCGCGGCCCTGATCGGAATCAGTCCCGAGTACTATGAAGCGGCGATCATGGACGGAGCGTCAAGATTTAAGCGAGTGCTTTACATTGACATCCCGATGATCATGCCTACCGTAATCCTGATGCTGATCCTTCAGATTGGAAATATCATGAACGTCGGTTACGAGAAAGCGTATCTGATGCAGTTCGGACCAAACACAGTCGTCAGCGAGCTGATCTCCACCTATGTGTACAAGGTAGGTCTTCAGTCGGCACAGTACAGTTTCGCTACCGCGGTGGGTCTGTTTAACTCGATAGTAAACTTCATCATTCTTGTGATCGCAAACTTTATCGCCAAGAAGACGAGCGATATCAGCATTTTCTGACGGGAGGTGGAATTAGTGGCTGGAAAGAAAAAAGCAATGAAAATGAGCAAAGGCGACCGGGTGTTTATGATTGCCAACGCGGTGATCATGGTTCTGGTGTGTGTGATCGTTATTTACCCTCTGTACTATGTGCTGTTGGCGTCTGTCACGGACCCGGTAGTGGTAAACTCCGGAAAACTGCTGCTGTATCCGGAAGCGTGGTATACGGAAGGATATGTCACGACGCTGAAATACGCGCCGCTGTGGACTGCTTATAAAAATACGATCATCTATACGGTAGTGGGAACGCTGGTTTCTCTGGTGTGTACCATTCCTGCAGGTTACGCGCTCTCCCGCATGGACCTTGTGGGAAGAAAGCCGATCATGTTCCTGTTTACCTTTACCATGTTCTTCAGCGGCGGAATGATCCCCCTTTACCTGACCATTCAGCAGCTGAACATTTACAACACACTCTGGGCAATGGTACTTCCGGTTGCGGTTTCCGCCTACAACCTGATCGTGTGCCGTTCGTTCTTTGACACGAGCGTGCCCATCGAGCTTCTGGAAGCGGCCAAGATCGACGGATGTTCGGATTTCGGATTCTTCTTTAAGATCGCTATTCCGCTGTCCAAGACGATCATCGCCGTTATGGCCCTGTTTTATGCAACTGCCATGTGGAACCAGTTCTTCAACGCGCTGATGTATCTGCAGGACTACGACAAGATGCCGCTGCAGGTTGTGCTGAGGGACCTGGTATTGATGAACCAGGCCAACCAGATGGGTTCCAGCGGCGCCGAGATGGTGACAAGACAGAAACTTGCCGAGCAGCTGAAATACTGTATCGTTGTAGTATCCGCATTCCCGCTGCTGTGTATCTACCCGTTCCTGCAGAAATACTTTGCGAAGGGTGTTACCATCGGAGCAGTCAAGGGTTGATGAGAGAATCCGCAATTATAGAAAGAGTAATGTGAAAGAGCAATAATTTTTTTAAATAAAGGAGGTAACGAGAATGAAAAGAAAATGGATTGCAGTGCTGTTAAGCGCTACGATGGCGGCGTCGATGCTGTCTGCCTGCGGCGGAGGCGGAGACGACGGCGGTTCTTCCGGCTCCGGCGGCGACGGAGCGACCGAGCTGACTGCGGAGGAGCAGGAAGCGGTGGATGAGGGCATCATCGCTCTGGACGGAAGCCTTCCGATCATCAAGGACAAGGAAGCGTTTGAGGAGAAATACGGAAAGATCACCGTACAGACCCTGGGAAGCGCCGACCGTACCATCGATATCGCGGACGCTGCGATGGTTCAGAAGTGGACCGAGGATACCGGCATTGAGTTTGAATGGACCGAGATTCCTTCCGAGGGCGCAACGGAAAAAATCAGTCTGCAGCTGGCTTCCAATGGGGATCTGCCGGATGTATTCTGGACCTTCGGCGATGGAAAATCCGGAAATACTGTTGTTCAGTATGCGGATCAGGATATCTTCCTTCCCACCGAGACGATCATTGAGGAGTATATGCCGAACCTGAAGAAGGTCCTGGATGACAATCCGCAGTACCGTCTGGAGATCACTGCTCCCAATGGACATACCTATGGTTTCCCGTACATTGAGGAAATGAAGGGTCTGGTTCTGACACCTGGTCCTATGATCATCAACAAGACCTGGCTGGATGAGCTGAACCTTGAGGTTCCCACCACTGTGGACGAGTGGGTAGAGTGCCTGAAAGCCTTCCGCGACGGCGGCGACCTGAACGGCAACGGCGTGGACGACGAGATTCCGATGGCAACCTGGTTCGGAGCAGACGATACCTTTGGTTCCTATAATATGTTCTACCGCTTTACCGGAGCGTTCGGTTGTGCAGACTCCTATTGCGGCGGCAACGAGTACGCAGACCACCTGCGTCTGGTCGATGGCAAAGTTACCTTTACCGCGCAGGACGAGGCGTTCCGCAAAACAGCAGAATTCTTCAATATGCTTTATGAAGAAGACCTGATTTGGAACGGCTCCTTCGAGGCTGACTCCAGTGCGGCTTACACAGCTTCTCTGATTAAGGAAAATGTTGCAAGGATCGGCTGCATGGGCGTATGGACCGACCAGGAGATCACCAACCTTGACGTACACGATCAGTATGTGGCAGTTCCGAGACTGCAGGGCGAAGCAGGCATGACCGGTTCCGCCAACAACTACTCTGAGCTGCAGGATTCTTCCAATACTGCGATCACAACTACCTGTAAATTCCCGCATGTTGTAGCACGTTTCGTTGATTATCTGGTAGGAGATCCGGAAATCGCCGTACAGTCCAACTGGGGCGCAGAAGGATACAACTACGAGAGAGACGAGGAGGGCATCCTTGCGACTCCTCTGGATGAGAATGGATACTACGCAGGCGGAACCGAGGAGTGGAACACCTTCGGTCTGGCAAGAGCCAACACCACACCGGCCAGAGGTTCCATGATCGTTCTGGACGAGTACTATGACACCGTATGCCGCTATACCTACGACGCGGTAACCCTGCTCGAGTGGCAGAAGGTCAACGGAAAAGATGATATCCTGGCAGAGTATGACACGCTTCCCAGAGTTCTGATGGAGACCGACGAACTGACCCGTCTGGCTCAGATCCAGCCGACCATCTCGGACGTTGTTGATCGTTACATTGTAGAGTGGGTAACCAATGGCGTGACCGACGACAGCTGGTCAAGCTATCTGTCCGAGCTGGAAGCTTCCGGTGTTGCCGACCTGGTGAACATTTACCAGACAGCGGTAGACCGTGCATCCGGTACTTCCGCGGAATAACAGACGCTCTTTTAAGCGCACGGGACCAGAAGGTTCCAGGAATGATATGAGGCTGTAACAATCATTGATGAATGGAGAGCCGCCGTAATGTATGTTGCGGCGGCTCTTTTTATGAGAATTTAGACGAATTTTTATGATATAATAAGGAGGCACACGTCTATGAGTACAACAGGAAGCAGAAACTACAGACCGAACCTGCATTTTACACCTCCGGCCATGTGGACCAACGATCCCAACGGAATGGTGTACGTCAACGGAGTTTACCATCTGTTTTATCAGCATTACCCGAAGGCGCCCCACTGGGGACCCATGCACTGGGGACATGCGGTGTCCAGGGACCTTCTGCACTGGGAGCATCAGCCAATCGCGCTGTATCCGGACGAGATGGGGTATATTTATTCGGGAAGCTGTGTGTACGACAAGGAAAACGTATCCGGCTACGGGACAAAGGAGGAGCCGCCGCTGGTGGCGCTGTACACCAACCATGACCCGGACGGAGAGCAGCGCCAGTGCCTGGCCTACAGCACCGACGGCGTGCATTTTGAAAAAACCATTCACAATCCTGTGATCCCCAATCCGGGAATTTCCGATTTCCGCGACCCGAAGGTTTTCTATAATCCGGTGAAAAACTGCTGGAGCCTGGTGCTGGCGGCCAAGGACAGAGTTCATTTTTACCAGTCCGCGGATCTGAAGCACTGGGAAAAGACCGGTGAATTCGGACCGGAGGAAAACCTTGCGCCGGGAATCTGGGAGTGTCCGGACCTGTTCCAGGCCAGGACCGAGGACGGTGACAGCATTTGGGTGCTTGTGGTGAGTATGCTCATGGACACGGAGGACGGCAGGAGCCGCACTCAGTATTTCCTGGGGGATTTTGACGGGGACCGTTTTTTCGTTACAGAGAAGGCAGATGAGGTTCTGTGGCTGGATTTTGGCTTTGACAATTACGCGGGCGTGATCTTCCAGAACATGGAGGAGCCGGTGCTGCTTGGCTGGGCCATGAACTGGGAGTATGCCAACGAGACGCCCACCGGTGAGTACTGCGGTCAGATGACGCTGGCGCGGAAACTGCGTGTGGGCCGTACGGACCGCGGCCTGCGGCTGATCTCGGAATTTGTGGGTCTTGAAAAGCTGACCGCCCGGCTGGAGGAGGTTGAAGGGCCGCAGAAACTGGAATCCGAGACGTTTCTTTTGGAGATGGAAGGCACCGGAACCATCGTCCTTTCCAATGAGCAGGGGGAGGAGCTGATCGTAGAGGTGACGGAGGATGAGATCCTGGCCGACCGCAGCAGAGCCGGGGAGCAGGAGTTCCAGAAAAGCTTCCCCACGCCGGCATATTCCGCTCTGAGCGTTCCCCGTCTTAGAAAGGACGGACGGCTGCTTTTGGTGTTTGACGTTTCCGTGCTGGAGGTGTTTGCCGACGACGGAGCGGTTCCGGTGACCATGGTAGCTTACCCCACGAAGCCTTACGACAGGGTTGCGGCGGAAGGCGCCGGGAAGGTGCGTATCTGTCAGTGGAAGGAACAATAAGACTGTGTAGCTATTCAACCAGGTCTGTGCATTTATTGCACAGACTGTAGGAAAACGTGGTGGCTGCTGTAGCTGTTCCGCTGGCTGAACAGTTACGAAGGCCATAACAGTTATAAATGACAGAAGGAGAGAGACATGAGCACAAAAGGAAGCAGAGATTACAGACCCAACATCCACTTTACGCCGCCGGCCATGTGGACCAACGACCCCAACGGCATGGTGTACATCAATGGAATTTATCACCTGTTTTACCAGCATTATCCCAAAGCGCCAAACTGGGGCCCCATGTACTGGGGCCATGCGGTGACCAGGGACCTGATCCACTGGGAGCACCGGCCCATCGCTTTGTATCCGGACGAGCTTGGAGTGATCTTTTCGGGAAGTTGTGTATATGACAAAGACAATACCTCCGGCTATGGCACCAAAGAGTGCCCGCCGATGGTAGCAGTCTATACCAACCACGGCAGACACGGACTGGAGCAGCAGAGTATCGCCTACAGCACCGACGGCGTGCATTTTGAAAAATCCTATCAGAATCCTGTGATCCCGAATCCGGGAATCTCTGATTTCCGTGACCCCAAAGCCTTTTACAATCCGGTGAAACACTGCTGGAGTCTTGTGCTGGCGGCCAAGGACCGGGTATACTTTTACGCGTCCGAAAATCTGAAAGACTGGGAGAAGACCGGAGAGTTCGGCCCGGAGGGCAACTTGGCCTCCGGCGTGTGGGAGTGTCCGGACCTGTTCCAGGTGGAGACGGAAGACGGGGAGAAGCTTTGGGTCCTGATTGTCAGCATGACGACCACCACCGAGGACGGCCGCTGCCGCACCCAGTATTTCCTCGGGGATTTTGACGGAGACAAATTTCTTCCGCGGCAGATAGAGGAAGAACCTCTGTGGATAGATTTCGGTTTTGATAATTACGCAGGCGTTACCTTCCAGAACCTGGAGGAACCGCTGTTCCTTGGCTGGGCCATGAACTGGGGATACGCCAATGAGACGCCCACCGGGGAATACTGCGGCCAGATGACACTGGCGCGGCGGCTGCGGGCGGTGAAGACGGAAAAAGGATACCGTCTCGGCGCGTCTTTCGCCGGTGTGGAGCCGTTTCGTGCGGCCAGCCGTCCGGCGGGCGCGAGAGAATGGCTGGGCTCCGATACCTTCGGCATGAAGGTGAACGGTACAAAGAAGATTACCCTGTCCAACGCCCTGGGCCAGGAACTGGTCATCCAGGTGACAGAAAAGGAAGTGTTCGTGGACCGCACACGGGCCGGAGAGAGGGACTTCCACGAACAGTACCGGATGCCGGAATATTCCAGCGTAAGGATTCCAAGACTGAAAAAAGACGGGGCCATGGAACTGATCTTCGACGTTTCCGTTCTGGAAGTGCTGGCCGACGACGGCCTGGTGCCTGTCACCATGGCGGTTTATCCGGAAGCGCCTTACGATAAGGTCACGCTGGAGGGGGATGGCTGCGTACAGATGTACGAGATTCGGGCATAACAGATTTGCGGTGTGGAATTTATTCCTGCAATTTTTTTATTGACTTTACATTTGTTTTTGCGGAAAATATTTTTCAAATGCACGCAGGAAAGGATCGACGAAAATGAAAAGACCTATAGAAGAAGTGTTGAAGGAAATCGTGGCCGTCAGCCGCCGGGCGCTTGGAGAAAAACTGACAGGCGTTTATCTGCACGGTTCCCTGGCCATGGGATGCTTCAATCCGGAAAAAAGCGACATAGATTTTCTGATCGTCGTTGGCGGGAAGCTGACGGAGCAGGAAAAACGGGCGGTCATGGACGGCCTGCTGGCGCTCTGTCCCGACGTGCCAAAGAAGGGGATGGAGATGAGCGTTGTGCTGGACGCTTACTGCCGTTCCTTTGTATATCCTACTCCATACGAGCTGCACTTTGCCAACCACGCGCTTTGGTTATACCGGGAACAGCCAAAGCTGTATCTGGAAAAATATCAGGGAACCGACCCGGATCTGGCGGCCCATTTTACCATCACAAAATACCGGGGAAAGACCCTCTATGGCGAGCCGATTCCACAGCTATTCGGAGACATTCCAAAAGAGGCCTACTGGGACAGCATCCGCCTGGACATTCTCCACCCGGAGGAACAGGCAGAAGAAAATCCCCTGTACATCATTCTGAACCTGTGCCGGGTAGCCGCCTGCCGGGAAGAGGAAAAAATCCTTTCCAAAGCAGAAGGAGGAATCTGGGGGATCGAGCATACAGAGGAACGCTTCCGCCCAATGCTGGAAGATGCGCTCGCTGCCTACCGCACGGAACAGACAGCCTTCCAGCCAGACATGGAAACCGCGAAATCCTTCTGCCGCTATATGCTGCGCCGTCTGGAAATCGACAGCTGACACACGCCGCAGTTCGTAACAGTTCATCTACGCGGAACTGTTACTGCAGTTCATCTACGCGGAACAGTCACCCCTTGTATTTTGAGGGATTATCTGTTAAAATCTCAGTAACCGTTCAGGCCGGAACTTCCGCACACTGACCGGACATTTCAAAAGAAAGAAGGATACCAATATGGATGAAACATTCACACAGTCCGCTGCCTGCGACGGCGACTGCGCTTCCTGCGGAAGTGACTGCGGCATTGATTTAAGCCAGCCTACCGTTACCCTCACTCTGGATGATGATACAGAACTTGTCTGTGCGGTAGTCAATATTTTCTCAGCTCCCAACGGCAAGGAATATATCGCCCTCCTTCCCCTGGATGAAAATGGCGAGAATCAGGACGGAGAGGTTTACCTTTACCGTTATTCCGAGGAGCAAAGCGGCCAGCCGGCACTGGCAAATATCGAGGACGACGAGGAGTATGAGCTTGCTGCCGACGCCTTCGACGAGATGCTGGATACCATGCAGTTTGACGAGATGAACGGCGAAGAATAAGCCGCAGACAAGAATTGCTGCCCCTGCTTTGCCGGAATGTATTTGAAGTATGCAGAAAAAAGTGTTCCAAAACCGGAAAATGTTTCTTTCCGACAGCTTTGCGCTGTCTGTGGAAATGTCTTCCGGTTCCGGAACACTTTTTTTATTTCTCAACTGAGACTGTATCTTATTGCTCATTTTAACATCTGTTTCCGCACTGATATACCGATATAATGGAAATAAGTAGTCAAATCACCCGCCGCCAGCAACCGTGCATCAGGCATAACGATTCAGCCGGCAGGCGCGCCAATCCAGCTGGCTGGATCGCCGTTATCAGGCTTGCAGTGCTGCAGAGCAGCGGGGGAGTTGGACTTTGCGGCAGCCGCCGCTGATCCATGCCAGAGCGTGTTTGAAAAAGAAAGCATGTTTCAAACACCCATTCGCATGGCTGCATGGCCCGCCGCCCACAGGAATAACCGCGCCGCTTCGGGTATTTTCTCAAGGAAAAATCCCCGGACGCGCTTTGGAAGACTGAGGTGAACTATGCGAGATACAGAGGTTATCCAGCACATTCAGGAGCTGTGCAGGGAACGGGGATGGAGTTATTACCGGCTGGCCAAAGAGTCTGAAATCCCTTATTCCACGCTGAACAATATGATGACCCGAACCAATATTCCCACGATTCCCACGCTGCAAAAACTCTGCGACGGCTTCGGCATTACCATGTCCGACTTTTTCCACGAGGAAGCCGACGTTCTGGTCCTGACTGCTGATCAGCAGGAGCTCCTTGAACTTTACAACCGTCTGGACCATAACAGGAAGAAAATCCTGAAGGCTTACATGAAGGGTCTGCTGATGGAAGTATAGCCGTAACGATTCAGCCAGCTGAATGGTTACGGCATCCGGCCATTGAAAATCGCTTTGCAATGGGCCGGATGCCCGCATGCGTTACGTTTTCACACGGTCTGTGCAGTAAATAAACATTGCAGAAAGCAATGTTCAAACACGCTCTAAAAGTTTCTGAGCGGCGGTCATTTTTTCTGCAATGGGAACGCCGAACGGACAGCGCTTCTCACAGGCATGACAGGCAATGCAGTCCCCGCCGTTGGCGCTCAGCGCCCGGTAATGCTCCCGAAGGGTTGCCGGAACCTCCTCCTGCTGGGCCGCCAGATCATAAAGCTTGTTTACCATGGCGATGTCGATGCCGGACGGACAGGGCGCGCAGTGGCCGCAGTAAGTACAGCTTCCGTAATATGCGTGAGCCGGAGCTGAGGCGAGTACGGTAGCGTAATCCTTCTCTTCCTCGGAGGCTGTCTCGTATGCCGCCGCTGCCCGGACCTGCTCCGGAGTTTCACAGCCGGTCATGATACTCGCCACCGCCGGACGGGTCAGCGCGTAATGGATGCACTGCACCGGCGTCAGCGCTGTGCCGAACGGGGAACTGTCGGCGGAAAACAGTCTGCCGCCCGCATAGCCTTTCATAACTGTGATCCCCACGCCGTTCTGCTCGCAGATGCGGTACAGCTTTGCTCTCTCAGGGTCTATGCCGCCCAGCGTCTCGTCGTAGGTCTCACGGAAATATTCGTTCAGGTCTTCCGTGGCCGGCAGCATATCGAAAGCAGGATTGACGCTGAACAGCAGCATCTCGATCTTTCCGCTTTCCGCGGCCAGCTTCGCCACCGCCGGATTGTGGGTACTCATCCCGATATGGCGGACCATACCCTGCTCCTTCATTTCTCTGATACAGGCATAAAATTCCCCATCCATAATCTGATGGAACTCCTTCTCCTCATCCACAAAGTGGATCATTCCCAGGTCCATGTAGTCTGTTTCCATCCGATCCAGAAGGTCCTGAAACGCTTCCTTAGCCGCCGCCAGATCTCTGGTGCGCACATACTGGCCGTTCTGCCAGGTCGAGCCAAAATGTCCCTGGATGATCCAGCGTTCCCGCCTGCCGCGGATGGCTTTTCCGATGTTGCTTCGAACCTTCGGCTCCGCCATCCAGCAGTCCAGTATGTTGATGCCTGCTTTCTCACACTCCAGGATCACTTCCCGGACTTCTTCCTCGTTGTGCCGTTCCAGCCATTCGCCGCCAAGACCGATTTCGCTGACCATCAGTCCTGTGTTTCCAAGTTGTCGGTAATTCATATGTGTTCTCCTTTCTGCTGCAAGATATTTGTAATTATTCAGCCAGGTATGCGCATTTATTCCCGCGAGCAACGAGCCAAGTAGCCACAGTCTAGAGTGTGTTTGAAAATTCATTTCTGCAATCTGCACGCCCCACTTTGCGTGGAATTTGCCCCAAAATCAGTCAGCGTAGCCCGCTACGCCTCCCAATTTTGGAACAAATTCCCCACAAACTGTGACGCACATCTTGCAGAAAGCAATTTT